>JBAQCL010000018.1:0-115769 GCA_049294175.1 Ignavibacteriaceae bacterium
CCTTTTTGATATTATTAGGCTATCACTACTTAATTTTTTTGGTTCACTATTCAAAGAACATTTTTAGAAAAATATTCTTAAACTAAATTTCTGTACCCTATTGACTAATTCCTTTTTTAAGCGGTTATAGTGCGTCATCTATTTTCAGATAATATTTTTTTTGCTTCCTTTAAATCAATTTTTGCGTGATGACCGTGTTTCTCTAATAAATGCAGAAGATTAGAACCATTTAAAAGTGTTAACGGTTTTCCTTTTGCAAAATCATAAGCGTCAGGTCCATAATCTGCGGTAGATACAAGAATCCCTTTTGTTGCACCTTCATTGACAACGGTTCCGTATAAATCTCTGACAGCCGAAACTCCAACTGTGTTAGTATATCTTTTTGCTTGAATTACAATTTTACCACCACGAATAGGATCAGGGTCAAATGCTATTGCATCAACACCGCCATCCCTACTCGCTTGTGTAACCTTTACCTCGCCTCCGTTTGATTGAAATTCCTTTTCAAATAATTCTCTTATTAAATGCTCGAAATCCTCCCAATCCATAGCGGCTAAATTTGTTGAATTATCTATTTGTTCAGCAACATTATATCCCTCAACAAATCTTTTGTCAGCGCGACTAATCTGAAGAATTGGCTGAATTGGTGTCAGGGCACTTAATTTACTTCCCGCAACTCCTTTCAAGTTTTTGAAACAAGTTTTTGGGTCAACATTTGATAAATTAATTTCAAGAAATTCATCCTTCTTCACTTGAATGCTAACAATACAATTATTTTCTGTTTTCCCAGTCGCCTTATTTATGGCATTAACCCATCCATTAAAAGAAATAGCATCAAGTGCATTGGCTTTATCAGCTTCAAAAAGTTCGTGAATTGTCCTAAGCGTAATCTTATACATTGCATCGTCAAACATTTTATTGAGTTGTGAATCACTTATATATGTTTCTTTTAATTCTTTACGTGCGGCAAGATATTTTACGTCTTTTATTTTAGGGAAACATTCAATAGACGGTAACTCATATTCAATGATAAGAATCTTATTTGTGAGGTTATATTCAATTTCAAATTTCTGTGGGAAAGTATCAGGATATTCTGAATTACTAAGAACTCTTTCGCAATATTCTAGAATAGCTTCTTCGCTCTGATTTAAATAAGCTTCTTTTAGTTTATCAATTTTGGCATTATAGTCTTCTTGTTGTTTATAAAATTCCGCTTTCCTTTTTTCCCAATCTGTAACTAATTTCTGGTTCTCTTCTATATGATGTTTTTTAAGATTTTCATAGGAAATAGTGTCATTGTTAAAATCAACTTCAACTTTCTTATTATACAGTTCTACATCCTTACATAAATTATTATACTCAGTATTTTTTTGTTTGCAATCTTCTTCCCATTTTATAAAATCTCTTTGATATTCATCCCTTTTTGTCAATTCCTTTTTTCTACGTCTTGATACGAACAGTTTATCTATTAAAGATAACTGTGGTAAATATCTAAGAGAATTTATATCTGGTTTTAACGGTAGATTAACCTCAGCTATTAACGGAATAGGTTTTAAAACACCTTTTATTGGTTTGGTTAAATTAGAAAGAGTCCCTTCCAGATATTCTTCGGGATTTTTTTCCGTAAATCTTTTTCTGTCTTTTAGTTTACGCCATTGGATAGTATCGTCGATTGATAATGTATGCGTTAATAAATTTTCGATTTCTTCAATAGCTTGTTGTGCTTCTTCAGTTCGTAATTTTGCATCTTCAGAACTAACTTCTCTATTCCAACGTTCATTCCATTTTTGGATTTGAAGATTGACTTTTGATTCTAATAGGTATTTCTCGGTAGCGGATAATAATTTATGTTCTTTTAGACCCTTATGATATATACTGATTTGATAACCAAGTAATCTTGAATTCCAACTATTTTTTGTATTGCTATATCTACCTTCTACTTGCCCAATTTGAATTAAATCTGAACTCATAGTAACCTCATTTATTAAGCACATAACGGCGTTGTTTTTAAGCCGCCGCCCAACACAGCAATGTAGCTTTGAAAACCAATACCGATAATTATTTATAAATTTATTTTGTTCACTACACTCATAGAGCAACTAACATTTACAAACTAACTCTATACTACATAAATGCCGAACAGTTTAAAGCGGTCGGCTTGAAAAACTTGTTAGGCATTTTCTTTAACCAACTCTATTTTCTGTATATTGACCTTTGATGTTGGCTAAAAAATATTTTCCTAATGAACCAGATGACATAAATTCATAGTAAGTGCTTTCTTGAACATCATAATACTGCCAAATAGCACCACCATTTTTGAATTCAATCTCTAAAGTACCAGAATTAGAATCATAGCCAACACTTGTAATCATAGACGAATCTACATATGCTCTATCCATTAGAATTTTTGCTCCCTAATTCTTTTTATTACAGTTTTATAGTTTTCAATATTCTGTGGATGCTTTTTACTCCAACCATCAACAAGTTCAGGGTCAGAGCTTGTTGGTCTAGGATTGTTTAATTCAATTCTAACTCTAGAAGGAATTTTAATAGCTTCACCAACGATAATTGCTTCCCCAGTCCGCAACGCAGGCAAAAGATTTATTAAGCTATTTAGATTGTCTGGAGCCGAATTCTTTACAACAGATTGATCACCCGAATTTGTCAAACGCAAAGCAATAAAAGTTCCAACTTGAGCCAAAATGGTTTCAGATATTTCGGAAGGACGCTGAGATATGACTAATGCACCAAGACCAAATTTTCGCCCCTCTTTAAATATTTTTTCAACAGCTTCTTTAGAATAGCTATTGTTTTCATTTTTATTCAAATATGTATGGGCTTCTTCAAATGCTAAAAGCAAACATCTGTTTTTCCCAGTGTAAGTTTCATTTCTACCCCAAAACATACTATCATAAACAAATCGTGTGATTAAACCAATCGTAATGTCAAGAACTTCAAAAGGAACATTGCTTAAATCTAAGATAGCTAATTTATTTTCGCTGCCAATCCATTCATTAAGTAAATTACTCAAATCCTTTCTTGAGTCAATGTCTTTGTAATCGCCAGGATTAAACAAGAAATCATAACGACTATCTTTAATTCTTGATAATAATTTTTTTTCATAATTGTAAAAATCTTGATGCTTTGATTTATATGGTTCAGTTGCGCCCATTGTGTAAGGTGTGAATTTAGCACCTATCAAATTTTCATAATTGCTTTCTTCTAACAGCTTGGCAGTCTCTCTTGTTTGATCATCTTTGTTTGATTTTGAGAATGTAGCATTTAGCCACCAATTCATTTCATACCATATTTTCCTAATATTAAACGGAATTGGAGAATCTGCTGTAATAAAATTAGGATCAATATCCCCATCTTTTAATTTGAAATTTTCTTTTTTAAATTTCGTAATGAGTTCGCGAAATAACCGATGTTCAGGTCTTTGGTCATCCGATGGTTTTGCGCCAACAAGGAAATAAGCTAACTCATCAAAATTCATTAACCAAAAAGGAATGAATAATGGATTTGTGTCATCTTTAATTTTAAATACTTTTGCGTCAGGAAAAGCGGTGGAATATTCTCCGTGTGGGTCAACCAAAATTACTCTTGAGCCTTCATAATCATTTAAAATTGCTTTAAGAATACTAACAGTTGTATTAGACTTGCCACTCCCAGTAGAACCTAGAATTGCACTATGTCTTAAAACAAGTTTATGAAGATTCGCATAAACAGAAAGATTCTCTGAAGAAGAATGCTTTCCTATTTCGATAGAGCCAATATCTTTATTACCATAAATATCAAACAGATCTTTTTCGATTACTAAATGAACTTCATCGTTTATAGTTGGATATGTCCCAATACCTTTCTCGAATTCGCTATCGCCAATTTTTTCGCCAACAAGTTGGACGGTCAAATAACGAGAACCTATATCATAGCGAATATTTTCATCTAATTTACTTGGAGTATTACTAACAGCTGAAACGATTCCATAAATTATGATATTGCCAATTGGGATTTTAACAAATGTTCCAATTTGACCAATTTTATAAAGTCTACCATTTATTATAGGAGCCGCTGAAGGGATATCATTAGATACTTCAACTTCAATTGTTTCAGAATCCACTCGTATTATTGAGCCCAAATATGTAATGTCATTTTTCATTTTAATGTTTTCTCGATGGTTTCTTTTTTCCCAGAATTTATAAGAAGAAAATCAACAAGTTTATTAAAATCACCAATGAGCATTTTATTATTTGCTTCATCCCAATAATGTGCAAATTCTTCATTTGTTTTTAATTCATCCTTGTCGAATTTCCATTCACCCAATTCTCCATTTATGATCGCTTTTGTTGGACCATAGACATTTAAATTTAAGTAGGATGCTGTGAGATTGTGAAGTTTTTCAACCTCTTCATCTTTGTAAAAGAACACAATCCCAAATAAACGATTATTTTCACGAAGACAACTAAAGATAATATCGTTTATATGTTGATCGGAAAATGAATATCCAGTAAATATGAAAAGAAGTTCACCATTTGATAAATAATTTTTTAGTCTATCAAAGTATGCTATAAATGGTTGCTTCCTAGAGCTGTCGTATTTATCCTTTGATGGATAAATAACTAATTCGTTTTCATATTTATTAATATCTGCAATCTTTCCGATCCTTATAATCCTTTGTGAATTAAATTTAGTTTCGTTTTTCCAAAACCAACTCAATGAACCGTGTATCTTCCAAAGTCGTATCCAATTTTTGGTTAGGTCGGTATTGTATATTAAATGATCAATGCTTGATTGTAAAAAGAATGGTTCGTAAGATCCAACGAATCCATCGAAGTAAGGGATTTGATTTGTTTCAAGAGATTTCTCAATTATTAGATCATAATTTGTAGTAAATATTTCCTTAGAAAACTCACGATTTAAAAGACTTAACCAAGCGAAAAATTTTTTCGTTGAATCAAAATTTGCAACTTCTTCTTTAGCTAAAATTATTTTATAAATATTCTTGCAAATTTGAATGTCGGTGTTTTTTGCAGACTCGCCATTAATCCCTTGATATTCCTTTGACTTTTGTTCATTTGTTAACTCTCGTATTCTACGAAGATAGTTTAATATATCTTCAATGTTTACTTCTCTATCAGGGATAGTTGTTTTTAGTTCCGCTAGAAGCAGATTAAAAGTATTTAGTTCATCTTTTTCTAATTGTGAACCGACATCATTTGTAAGTTGCACAATATTGGGGATTCCTAAAGCACAGGAGGAACCAGCACCAAAAAAGAAACCTATATTCTTTGAATATGAAAGTTGAGTTTTTAATTCTCTTACTTCTCTTACCAGATTAATAACAGACATAATAATTCCATATTTATTTAAATATTATTTAGGTGTATCAGTTAACAAAATGCCTAACGCCGTTGCCGATAACCCGCCGCCCAAGATTTACTCGCCTCTGGTGGGACAAGAATGCCACTTAAAAAACAACTGCCGATGATTTAGTCCGTCAGTTGACGGATGCTTAACTTTATCGTAAGCGCAGTTTGCAAGTTAATTTATTAGGACGACTACCTTTAACAATCTAGCCGAAACGGAACAGCCAGCATTAAAATTTATAAAATGCCAAATGCGAAAACGGCGTCCGCTTGATTGGCTTGTTATGTCGCAATCTCGAACCATTTTCTAATTGTTTCTGATAAGATTCCAATCGTTTGTCCATTCCTTTTTAACCAATCCATACCTCTTTTAAATAATGATTTCTTTTCTTCGCTATCAGCCTTAGGATAATTATCCATTATTTCTTCAAGCTCATTTCTCTCTTCTTGAGAAACGCCCAGTTTTTTAAGAGATGTATGAATTGAATTGTAATCACCTATTTGGAGATTACTTTCCGAAACATCGCCGATAACACCAGTAAAATTCTGGATATTGTAAACTGGCGCAGAAGCCTTTTGTTTATCGTCCTCTGTAAAAGTTAAATTTTCACCAACAATTCCTTCATCCTCTAACTTTAATGACCAATTAAGAACAATATTTTTAACAGAATCAATTATGCTATGGAATTGAGACTCATTTATTATAAAATATGGAACCATTCCAAGAGTAGATTTCATTAAACTTTTTGTCATACCATCAGGGAGTGAATATGAGATAACTGAATTATCACTTTGATTTTCACAAAGATTTTCAATTTCACTTATAGGACTAAATATATTTTTTGAGGACATTAGTTCTGATTCTTCTTTGCTACCAAAAATAACTGGTTGCCAACCGTGGTAAGGATTATGAACCATAACTTGACCACCAACTTTTCTATATTTAGGTAATTTTTCTAAATCATCATAACCGTTCAACTCATAAGAAATCCAATCAATAAATTCTTCGACATTTAGCTTTTTTGCAACTACTAATGCTTTCCGTAATAACTGTGATATAGATACATTATTATCTAATGCTTCTTTTTGCAATTCGAGAATTATAGAACTCATAATTCACCTTTATAATTTTAGCAACATAACTATTACTTATACTACACGTCCATTTGTGCTAAGGAACGTATCTATGCGTGCAGTTGCACAAATATATCCCACTTTATTTGATTTCATCCAATATCCAAACTATTTAGAAAACTGTATGTGCATAAATATATTCCAGCGCCAAACATAAAGTCAGCCCCCGCTGAATAGGAAGTTTTTTGGGGTAAGTAATTATAGAACGCTTAGGGTAATTATAAATTCCGGTTTTAACTTATAACAAATAAAACAAAAGTTCAATTAACAACCGGCAAATAAATCATATCCCCAAAACAACCTCTTTCTCAGGCAGCTAAGGACCATTCCGTGGCTTTAAATCTGCCTGCTACAATTGGAATAAACTTCTGAATTATTAAAACTCCTTCCGTCATCCATAAATAAAGCATTGTAATTCTCACACAGAGTTACGTTATTTATGTATATTACTTCGTTATCCTTAAACAAAGCTCCGTTACTCTTATAAATTCTTCCGTCATTTATGGATATTGCCTCGTCATACTTATATATCGCTCCGTTATTTATAAAACCCGCTCCGTAATTTTCATATATAGTCACGTCATTTTTACTTATTAAAGAGGTTTGGCATACGCTATGTTTTAAATACTTACTACTTTATCCGAATCTCTAATTACTTCATACAGATCTTTCATAGTTGATAATGGACATAATTCAGAACCTTCTGAATTACGTATTTTAAGACAAGTTCCACAAGCAAGAATTTCACCACCGTTGTCAACAAATAATTGCATTTGTTCCTTTACGTTGAATTTATCATCAATCAAGTTTTCGCATTCCACACCTTTTGCAAGTAAAAATGTTTTTACTTTATCACCTTCTTTTAATGAAAAAACACCAAGCCGAAAAGCATTCCAAACTGTTTCTGCATCCGTCGAATATATTATTATGCCTAACTTCATTTGACTACTCCTTTATTTATGAGCTAATATACCGTAATGATACGGTGGTAGACTAATATTGTATTTAGTTATAGAAAATCCGGCTCTGATTAACATACTCTTCAATTCTTCTGGTTTTGGTCTAATTGACATACTTGGACCTCTTGGAGTGCTGGAATCATAATTCCAATGTATAACTCCAACTTTACCATCTCTTCTTAATATTCTGAAAGTTTCCTCCAAAATTTCAGTAGATTTTTCTGCGTGCAAAATATTGAAAAGCATTACAAAATCTACTTCTTCTTTTTGCAAACCGGTTCCTTTGTTGATAAAATCTTGATTGAAAAGATGAACATTCTCAATACTATTTATTTTTAACTTGGATTCGAGTTCTCGAATTAAAGCATCTTCAATATCGTAAGCATATAGATTACCTTTTATTCTTCTGCTTGCCGGAATAGTGAATGTGCCATAACCAAAACCAAAATCGACAAGTTTTTCTATCTCGTTGTTAACTTCTAATTCATCTAATATTTTATTTACATCAAAAAATTGTTCCCACATTTTTTCTTCGGGCATTCCGCTTTCTCTAGCTTTCATTTACCTCCTTTATTTGTATGGCTGACTATTACTTATACTGCACGTCCATTTGTGCTAAGGAACGTATCTATGCGTGCAGTTGCACAAATATATCCCACTTTATTTGATTTCATCCAATATCCGAACTATTTAGAAAACTGTATGTGCATAAATATATTCCAGCGCCAAATATAAAGTCAGCCCCCGCTGAATGTGAAGTAATTGGGGTAAGTAATTATAGAACAGCTAAGCGTAATTATAAATTCTGCGTTTAACTTATAACAAATAAAACAAAAGTTCAATTAAGCATTGGCAAATAAAAAAGCCCTGATGCTTTGTAACATCAGGGCTTTTTAGTTTTTCAAACTAACATCCGCTAACAACCCGTTTTAATTCCTTTTTAACAGGACCTTTGGGTTTGTTGTTTTGAATTAAAACAGGAATTTCTGCTTTAGCTTTAGTTCTGAATCTATTCGTATATACTTCATCAATTGTTTTGGGATTTTCAATCGGTTTAAAGTTTAATATCTGATCCTTAAAAGCATTCAATCCGCCCTGCAAAATCCTTACTCTTTTATAACCAGGCTCATTTGCTATAATTCCAATTTTTCTTTCAATTAATTCATCATCAGCAATAAACACATTAACTTTATGCTTTAGTGTAAGCACTTTATTTGGTTCCTTTTCAAACAAATTATCAAGTGTAAACAATGTTGATTTTGGTAAGCTCATTTTTGTGTACTCTTTTTCAGATCTAAAATCTATCACCTGTAATTTATCATCCTGTTCATTCATTAAACGGTAAGCAAATTCATCGGGTGTCATCATATCAGGTTTGTAAGACTGAACAAAATTATTGTCTTCAACCAATTGATTAAGAGAAGTTTTTCTTTGCTTGAAACCATATGATTTACAGACCAGTACATTTCTGTTTTCATAAAAGAAATTTTTCCGCTGAATGGAAGATTTGCTTCTTTCATTCCAACTTCTGCCTATGTTTGCCAGTTTAAATCCTTCCAGAAAGCCTCTTCACCTTTTCCCCCGGCAAAAAGTTTTGGCTGAATCAAAATTCTGTTTATGGGATCGTAAGGTTGATTTGCAACACGTATTTTTACCGGAATGATTTGCGATTCATCACCTGAGTATGAACCGTGAAGTTGATTCAGCACAAGCGGTTTGGTTGTATCTTGAATTTTATCTCCTTCAAGATAATGAGATGCTGTACCATTTTTCAAAAATCAAAACTATTTTTCAAAAGCAACTATTAATATTTAAGGATAAAGAAACTTAAAATGTTAAAATTCATCATATATGGACAAAACTAATAGCTTTTGATTATTTTGTAACCGAAATGAATTACAGTTAACCGATATGTCACAGGATATTTTTTTAAATATTGATATATTTGTTAATTGAATATTAAAATTTTTGTAAAAATGTTTACAATATGATATACGAAGACCTAAATGAACGGGAAAAAACGATTCTTCGCTCAATTATACAGCAGTTCATTTTAACTGCTTCACCGGTTGGATCGCGAAATATTACCAAAAAATTCGATATTGGTATTTCTCCGGCAACCGTAAGAAATATTATGTCTGATTTGGAAGATTCAGGATTTATCAATCATCCTCACACTTCTGCTGGAAGAGTTCCGACTGATAAAGGTTACAGGTATTATGTTGATACATTGATGCAGGTTCAAAAATTAAAGGGTTCTGAAAAAGAAATTATTGAAAAAAGTCTTGATCAAAACTCAACTGAGGCAGATGAAATTCTTAAAATAGCTTCACGACTGCTAAGTAACATAACTAAACAAATTGCTTATGTCACATATCCAACACTGGATAAAGGTATTTTGGAAAAGATCCAGTTAGTAAGTTTGACATCAAAAAGGCTGCTTGTAGTTGTTAGTATAAAATCAGGATTCGTAAAAACCATCACGCTTGAATTTAAAACTGAAATTGATTCGTCAAAACTTTACAATGTGGAAAGATTACTTAACGAAAGATTAGGCGGGCTTACTTTTAATGAAATAAGAACATCATTTAAAGAAAGATTTACAGATGTTGGCGGTGATGAGAAACCTATAATAAGACTTTTTATTGATTCTGTTGATAAAATATTTATGGATCAGAAAAAGGAAGATAAAATAGTAATTACAGGAGCAACCAATGTTATTCAGCATCCTGAATTTGGAGACCCCGAAAAGTTTCAAAGTGTAGTAGAACTTATTGAAGATAAAGATATAATTATCCATATTATGGAAAGAAGACAATCAGAAAACATTAAAAATGTTGTTATATCTATAGGTAGTGAAAATGAAGATGAAAAATTAAATGAATATAGTTTAATCACTAAAGAATATAGTTTTGGTGAAACATCCGGCAAAGTTGGAATAATTGGACCTAAACGTATGGAATATTCTAAAGTGGTTGCTATTGTTTCATATCTTGGTGAAATGTTATCGGAAGTTTTAACCGGAAATAAATAAGGAGAACTATTTAAATGGCTAAAGAAAAAGTTAATGATGAATTGAATGAAGAAATGAATGAAAAAATTAACGAGGAACAGGAAGTAAATGTAGAAAATCAAAATGATGTTCAGGAGAAAGCATCTGAGATTGAGGAAAAAATTAAATCACTTGAAGCTGAAGTTAATCAATATAAAGAATTGGCTTTAAGAAAAGCAGCCGAATTTGAAAATTATAAACGCAGAACTGAAAATGATCAGTTGAATTTATTAAAATATGCTGCTGAATCACTTATTATAAAATTGCTTCCTATAGTTGATGACCTTGAAAGATCACTTTCTCATATGACTGAAGAAACCGACATTCAAAAAATAAAAGAAGGTGTTCAACTTATTTATAATAAGTTTATGAAAACACTTGATGAGCAGGGTGTAAAAAAAATCGAGGCAATCGGAAAGCAATTTGATGTTGAGTTTCATTCAGCATTGATGCAAAGGAATGATGAATCATTACCTCCCAACACTGTTATCGATGAGCTTGAAACAGGTTATGTTTACAAAGATCGGGTTATAAGACATGCAAAAGTTATTGTAAATGGTGAATAATTGTTCTGAATCCTTAACAAAAAAGAAAATATTTTAAATGGCAAAAAAAGATTATTACGAAATACTTGGTGTTTCCAGAGATGCAAGTAAAGATGATTTAAAAAAAGCTTATCGTAAACTTGCAATGCAATATCATCCTGATAGAAATCCGGGTGATAAGGAATCTGAAGAAAAATTTAAAGAAGCAGCCGAAGCTTATGAAATCTTAAGTAACGACGATAAAAGAGCAAGATATGATCGATTTGGAGCTGAAGGCGTAAGAGGTAACGGTTTTGGTTCGCAAGGATTTTCAGATATAAATGATATCTTCTCACACTTTTCTGATATTTTTGGCGGCGGCTCATCAATATTTGATGACTTTTTTGGATCAGGCTCACAACGCGGCAGGCAAAGAAGAGGAACAGGCACACCCGGTTCAGATTTACGTTTAAATCTTAAGTTAACTCTTGAAGAAATCTCCGAAGGTGTATCAAAAAAAATAAAAATAAAAAAACAGGTCAAATGCGATAAATGTAACGGTTCAGGTGCAGAAGCAGGAACTTCAAAAAAGACTTGCCCGATTTGTAATGGCAGCGGAGAAATAAAATCCGTTTCAAGATCAGTTTTCGGGCAATTTGTCAATATTCAGCCTTGCAGTAATTGTAACGGTGAAGGTGAAGTTGTTGATACTCCTTGTAAAAAATGTATGGGCGACGGTAGAATTTCTGACGAAGTTACAGTTAATATTGATGTACCCGCCGGCGTACACGAAGGGAGCTATATGACATTGAGAGGAGAAGGCAATGCAGGTAAACGTGGCGGACATCCGGGAGATATTATTGTTGTTTTTAAAGAGCAGGAACATGAATATTTTATTCGTGAAGAAGATGATATTATATATGATTTGATTATTTCATTTCCCGAAGCCGCATTAGGAACCGAAGTTGATGTCCCGACTCTAAATGGTAAGGCAAGATTAAAAATTGATTCGGGAACACCTTCAGGTAAATTACTTAAGATGAGAGATAAGGGAATAAAACATTTAAATCATGCCGGACGCGGTGATCAAATTGTAAGAATTTCAGTTGATGTTCCGAAAAAAATTAATTCAAAAGAAAAAGAACTGCTAAAACAATTATCTGAACAACAAAATTTTAAAGCATCCGATAAAGACGAAGATAAAGGATTTTTTAAAAGATTTGGTTTATAACGATAAAACTAAGTTAGTTATTAGGTTTTATTAGTATTTTTAAATGTAATTAATTAAAAGCCTTAAATTATTTCGGGGGAAATATGTTTAATAAGATATCACAAATAATTGGTCTTACAAAAACTGAAATTAATATTACGCTTTTTATTGTCGGTTCTTTGATTTTAGGATTGGGTTACAAAACGATTTTTGTAGAGAATAAAAAATCTGACTTCAAAATTATTGATTATTCTGAACGAAATACTTTTTTTGATGATTCCGCTAATACACATTTAAATGCAGATTCAGTAAAAAGTAATAATAAAAAGGTTGATTATAAGCAGGAAGTTTTAGATTTTAACACACAAAGTTTTAATAATATTCAGAAAAAGAATATTCCTGCTGAAAACAGCATAAATATAAATACAGCAGAGTTGAGAGATTTTATCAAGTTGCCTGGAATTGGGGAAAAAACAGCTCAAAAGATTATTGAATACAGAAATACTGTAAAGAAATTTAGATCTCTCAAAGAGTTGTTAAATGTAAAAGGAATTGGTCCCAGTAAGTTTGAAAAAATTAAAAAATATATTTTTATTGATTAAAGACTAACAATTATTTTTTTTCCGGAGGGAAAATGTTTTCCACAAATTCAAAAAATGAAGATCCTTGGTACTTGCACGCCGGTTTGTACTTTATTATTGCTGTATTAACCGTTTTATTAATTAAAGTTGCTGTCATCGACCCAAAAGAAGAAATTGATGCTGAAAGGTATTATAAAACCGAAGCCAGATTAAGAATGGCAAATTTGAAGGAAGCACAAATACTTTATAATAAAAAGTTTAAAACATATACAAATAGTGTAGATAAATTAATTGAATTTATTAAAACTGATAGATTTGTTGATAGTGTTGTAAATGCTTTTGATTCAACTACAATGAAACCTGCAAATCCATTTAAGCCATTATCCAATGGAGTTTTTACTCCGGATAGTCTTTACAAAACACCAAAGTCCCACAAACCATTTATTGTACAAATTGATACTTCAATAACCCGGGATACAGTAATAAACCAGCGCGGCAAAGTTTTAAGGGTAGATACCAAAAAATTAATTGGAACTAAATACTACATTGAAGATCCTGACGGTTATGGAACAATTGGAAGTATTGATAACGAAGCTCTAAAAAATACAGCATCGTGGGAGTGATCTGAAATATAATGCCCGGGTACGAAAATCATGCCGGTTTTAATATTTCAAGTTCAAAACTACAAGTTGTTGAAGTTAATTATGTTAATGATCAGTTTAGATTAGTAAATGTAAATGAAGTAAACTTTGATGAACAAATAAATTTTGACTCCATTAGTGAGAATCAATTAAGCGCCCTTATTCAGGGCGCTTTTGATGAATTACAAACCAAAAAACGTTTAAACAGCAAAACCATTTCTTTTACTCTTCCTTTTGAACTTTTTTATACAATGCAAATTCCGTACGATAACTCTTTACTTTATCAGGATTTAATTGAAGAATTTAAATGGGAGATGTCTGTTTTGTATCCGTTTATTTCTCCAAACAATTTAGTGTTACAATATTCCGAAATAGAAAAAAATATTTTTTTTGATTCAAATATGGTTTTGGTTTTTGCTATGCAAAGAAAATACCTGGAAATTTTAGATAATTTTTGCAAAAGAAATAATTTAAAGCTAAAGTTTGTTGACAATATTCATATGGCTGCCGAAAGATCATTATCTATAAGCAACGCACTGCACTACAAAGGTTTAACTTTAAGTGTTTACCTTAACAAAAAATTTCTTTCATTATTTTTTGCTTACAATAGCAAACCAATTTTGTACAAAGTAATTCCTCTAAATGATCAAAGCGAAATAACTGAACATTTAATCAGGGAAACATCAAAATTTGCAATATTAAGAATTGAAAGAACACAAATTGAAGCAGCATTTATATCAGGTGAAGATGTTTCACACGATTTGTTACAAATTCTAAAAAAAGTATTAGGTTTAGATTTCATTCATTTTAATCCATTCGATAAAATAAGACCTATTCCTGAATTGTATGAAAGCAAGCTTTATCTTGAAAAGTCTAATTCGTTTTCAGCAGCAGCAGGAATAGCTTTTAGAATTGCGTAATTCCAATTGAAATATTTATGAGAATGAGAATTATATCAGGCATCTTTAAAGGAAGGCTGATTAACGTTCCGCAATCAAAACTTATCAGACCAACTACAGACCGGGTTCGCGAAACTCTTTTTAATCTTTTAAACAACAGAATTGATTTTGAAGGGATTGAAATTCTTGATTTTTATTCCGGTTCCGGTTCACTTGGGTTGGAATGTATTAGTCGCGGAGCAAAACAAGTAACTTTTGTGGAAAAGAATTTTCAGATTTATAAAAATCTTTTGGGAAATATAAAATCTCTTGAAGTTGAAGATAATTGCATAGCTGTAAAATCAGAAGCCATAGATTTCTCCAAACGTCTATCAGATAAAAAATATGATTTAATACTTGCTGATCCCCCCTTTTTTAAAGATGATATTTATGATGTTGTAAAAAACTTAAAAACCAATGAATATCTAAAAAATGATGGAATGATAATTATCGAAAGATCGATCCAGACAAAACAAAAAGATATTTTAAATTTTGGAATTGAACCATTTAAAATTATCGGCGATGCTTGTTTATATGAAATCCATCCATAGTTTTTTTTTATGATTAATATCTCTACTTTTCATTATATCAAAACAAAAATTTAATATGAAAAAAGTTATTTATCCCGGTACTTTTGATCCATTAACTTACGGACATCTTGACATTATCAAACGTGCGGTTGAATTATTTGATGAAGTTATTGTAACGGTTGCTATTAATCAGGCAAAAAATCCTTTATTTTCTACAAAAGAACGAGTAAAAATGCTAAAAGAATCGTTAAAAGATTTTGAAAAGGTTACAGTAGATTCTTTTGACGGATTGTTGGTTAATCATGCAAAACAAGTTGGAGCAACAGGAATTATAAGAGGCTTACGACAGATAAGTGACTTTGAATATGAATTTCAGATGGCGCTTATGAACCGGAAACTGGCAGAAGATATTTCGACTGTATTTTTAATGCCTCACGAAAAATATACTTATCTTAACTCAACAGTCATCCGCAATCTTGCTTCACTTCATGCAGATGTATCTGATTTTGTTCCGCCCAATGTAGTTACAGCTTTGAAGAAAAAATTTCCTTAATAAGCCTATGAAATATTTTTCAAAATAAGGTAATTTTATTCTAAAATTGATTACTATTTCCTTGCTTATCTTACACTGCACAAATAACTTACGTCCTAAAGTATTTTTAATTGATTAATGTTAGAATAATTATAATATTTTATTTTAATTAATCTATAAATCGCATTATTTATATTTCGTTTTATCATTTTTTGTAATTTGACTATTTATTAAGGAGCAGCGTCTAATGGACATTGTAATTGGAATAATAATACTTGTTTTGGTTATTCTGTTGCTAATTGAATACAGAATAAAAAAACCCGGACAAATAATTCTTTACGAATCAAATGGTTTGGTTAAATATCGCAAATCCAGATTTTATCCAAAGCATTTTAGTTTAATCATACCAAATACAACTTACACTTTAACCTCAACAGTTGAACCGGAAGCTAAAGGTAAAATTGCTTTGATTGTAAAATTTACACTTACAGTAACTCCTTCAATAGATAATATCTCCAGGTTAGTTAGAATCGGCGGCTGGGGAAAAGATGTTTTAATAGACGCAGCAAAAGAATTAGATATAATTCTTCAAGGCAAAGTAAAGGAATTCACGGAAAAATTTGAAGTTGAAGAAATAAAATCCGAAAACATTGCAAATGATTTACGTCAAAAACTAAATGATGTTAACACTCAGCTTGGTTTGGAAATTCTTTCATTAACAATTCAATCCGTTGAACCTACTGATAAAAAAATTGCTGACGCAATAAGACAAAAAGAAGCTTCGAGAATTTTGGAAGAGACAGAAAAAAATAATCAGCTCGTTAGAATTCAAACAGCACAAATAAAACTTAAAGCTGATGAAGAAATACTTAGCTATGAGCATGAACTTGAAATGAAAAAATTTCATTTGAAAGAAACAGAGCAAGAAAAAGATGCAGAGTTAGCTTTAATGAAATTAAATGAACAGGTAAAGAGAGATAAAATTAAACTTGAAATAGAAAAAGAAGAGATGAACATATTCAAAAATAATCCCGAACTACTTTTATTAACTCCGCAGGTTGCCAGACTTGCCGAAGCGAGTCAAAATTTGAAAAATGCAAAAACAGTTGTTTCATTTGGCGATTTTGAAAATGGGTCCCAGCTTGTAGATATGTTGAAGAATTTTCTCGGCAATTTTCTAAATCAAACAACGAATAAGAAATAGTTTTACAAAATGTATTTTTTGTAAAATTTAGATTGATTGTGTTAAACAGTATTTATTAGTTATGCATAATCAGTCCTCACCATCTTAATAAGAATTGACTTGGCTAATAAAAATCACATAGAAAAAATATTTGAACTTAATCCAATAAAACCCGGAAAGATTTCTGAAATCAGTGAAGCTACGGCTGCCTCTTCTGTTCCACAGAAAGAAAGAGTTAATTTCCATATAGGAAACCCGGTTCAAAGTGAAGTGCTGGTAAAGTATTATCTCCGTTCTATTCTAAACCTGGATATAGCCAATCCTGAGGATGAAAATTTTGATGTCGCGTCTCTAAAAGATGAACTTGATTGGGATGAAAAGAATTCACGCAGAATGGAATTACTTTATAATATAATTAAGAACAGCGCGCCTTATTCACCACGCGGCGGTTTTTTAATTAATAACCCGATAAAACTTGTTCAGAAATTTCATCAATGGTTAGAAAAAGACCAGGAAGAACCGCTATCATATGATTTAGGTGAAAAATCCGGAAGACGCGAAATACTAATTTCCAGCGGCGGAGTTGATGAAACTTTAAGGATTTTATTTCATTCATTAAATTTATTTCTTACTAACCTGCCGGCAAATATTATTTTTTGGGAAAAAGATTTTCCTCCTTTCCTGAAAAATTTCAATTCTCTTTCATTCAAAAGTTTTACAGAAAGCAAAACTGAATCATATCAATTGCTTTTACAATACTTAAAAGATAATTCTGATAAACCAAATTATTTAATAATCGGGAAAATAATCTCCGAAGAGATTAGAAGAAATTTGAGAGAGTTGGCTTTTAAATATCCTTTATATTTTATAGAAGCTAATGATGCACCCAACCATTTGTCACTTGCTCGTGAAGCTAAGTTAAAAAATTTAGTTCTAAGAATTTTAACTCCGGAGTTTATTTCAACACGTCTAAAGAATTCATCTGTTATTTTCCTTGCCGGTAATTCTGATTTATTAAGAATTTTTGAATCGGTTCACTTTCAGTTAAAAGGAACTCCAAGTGCTTCCGACATTGAATTGCTTCAATATTTGACGGATAATGATGATGAAATAAAATTGTCTTTACAGCCGGATCGACAAAAGTTTGATGATTATAATAAATTGGATAAAAATTCTTACTCCGGGAAAAGCTTAATTCTGGAAAATTCAGATTTTCTTAACAGGATGTCGGATACTTTTGAAAAAAGGACTGAGAAAGTTTTATCAATTACGGAAAAATTTTTACATAAACATAATTTCGCAAACATAAGTGATTTCTCTTCTTTCGATTTTCTTGCAGGTAAAAGTACAAATTTAATTCTTAGCGAATTTTTTGAACAAATAGATAATGAAACATGGTATTCCGAAACAATAGAAAGTTTTCTTACTGCATTTGCAAAAGAACACCCTGAATATCAAACAAAGAATTTGATGCTTATTAACGGTTCATCACGAACCGCTTTGGGTTTACTCGGTTTTCACTGCGGAATTGAAGAAGTAATTACGTGCGATTATAGTTGGACTTACGAACATTGTTTTCCGAAATCTGTTTTTATTCCTGTTACTGACGATTTTGAACTTGATGTAAACAGCATTTGCAATACTGTAGATGACAAGTTAAAATTATATAAAAATTCTTTTAACAAACTTGCCGTAGTTATTAATAATCCTCATAATGCAAGCGGAAAAATATTTAGAAAATCGGATCTGAAAGATTTGCTGACAAAAGTTTTGAAAAAAAATGTTTACGTTATAGATGATCTTGCGTATCAAAATGTGCTCCCTGAAAATTCTATCGATGGTCCTCAAACAGTTAAGCAACTTGGATTGGAATTAGTTAATGAAGGTAAAATATATAAAGATCAGCTAAAGAAAATAATTAGTGTTCATTCGCTTTCTAAAACTGATAGTTTTGCAGGTGCAAGAATTGCAGTTGCTGAAATTTCCGATAAAGAACTTAAGCAAAAATTTATTGAGTTTAATTCGCTTATTAAACCAAATATCAGTGCGGTTATTGTTGCTTATCTTTTTTATAGAAATGATACAGAAAAAATTAAACTGTTCTGGTTATTAAGAAACCGGATATTTAAAGCAAAGATGCAAGCTATTGAAGACGCAACTACTGAACTTCCCGAATCAAGAAACCCATTTGATATTCGTATTGAAAGACCACAAGGAAGTATGTATCCCCGAATGACTATTAACAAACTTCCCAAAGGATTATCACTGGATTGGCTATCTTCAGTACTTGCTACTCAAGGTATTGGTTTGGTTCCGTTATCTTCGTTTGCCAGAACTTCCAAAGGATACGATCTTGGCAGAAAATCATTCAGGCTTACACTTGGAGGAACCGACTCCCCGGAAGTTTTATTGCGTAAAACACGCAGGGTGCTTATTGATCTTAACAGGATGATTGCTGAAGAACAAGCCAAATACAATAAACATATCTTCCCTGCCCGCTCATACAAACGTAAAAATAATTTTTATCTGGAAAATTCAAATCAATTGTGGCACCGGTTTTTAAATGAAATTGAAACCGAATGTAAAACAATTGCTTATAAGCAGACTAAAAACTTTTCGGAAGAGAACGAAGAAAAAATTATCTCCGAAAGATTTTTTGAAAAATTTCTTCCTTCCAGGTTAGACATTTTTTCAAATAACTTTAAAGCCAATATAGAAATGTCATTGGATTTCCTTTCTTTTATTGATGCAGAAGGAAGTCCGGTTTTGCAATCCAGATTAGAATCTGAATTTTATAAAGAAAATCTCGAGCATCGGAGAACTGCATTTAAAAAAAGGACTTTTGACAGGACAGTTCATCCGACACAGGTTTTTGCAATTGATACCGATATACTTTTTAATTCTGCAAATGAAAAAATCTTAAAAAATGAAAAACCCGACAGTAAGTTAATCCAGAAAATAAGTGAATGTTTGATTAATGAATACCTCGGCAAAAATGTTGCAATAAATTCAGCAAAAGAAGGTGAAGAACTTGTATGTGACTTAAAAGCAATGATTAGCGCAGAAAATTTTTCTTCTCTTTATTCGGAAAATCATACTCAGGAATTACTTTCGTTTTGGGGTGATTGGGACGGCAGTAACAGACCTTCGGGTCAGGGACATCGCTTAGTTGCAGCAGCATTAATTGAAAACGTGAACCAGCTTTCAAATATTATTAAGACAATCATTTCTATTGAAAGAAATGTTTCTATCGAACCAAAACTACTTTCAGAAATCACTTTACTAAACCGTAATAACAATAATTTTTGGCTTTTGTTAAGTCATATCACTGCACTTACAAATCAACTTGAAAAAAGATATAGAAGCGTTTTACCGTTTAATATTGAATCGAATAGTTTACGAAAACTTGGAATGAAATTACGGATTGCACAGGATCCGGTTATTAAGTTGTGGCAGCATAACGATAGACTTGAACAAAAAATGATTGAACTGCGATTAGAGAGAAGTAAAAAACTTGAATATTATTTCAGGCTAAATAAAGATCTTAGAAAAGCACTTCATAATTTGATTCCTGTTATTATCAAAAATTCTTCCAATCCAAAGTTGATGCTTCAAGCAGGATTTTATAAAGACGTTTTGAAACGGTTTGTTCTTACACCAAGAATTCATCAGAAATTAATTACTGCAAAAGATCAATTTGCAATTAATACAACAGTCCAAAATATATTAGAGATTAATGATCTTTCAGGAAAGTATGGAAACCCGGGAATGGTTCTTGGTTTGCAAGTCAGCATGTCAATAAATCCTGATGCATTGATTTCGCTTGATAAGAAATTTAACTCCGAGCGGGAAAGAATTTTTAAGAACAATCCAGAAGAACTGCCCAAAGTCTGGTCAATTCCGCTATTTGAAGACCTGGATACGGTAAAAAGTATTGATTCATATTTATCCAAAGTATGGGATTACGCAGTTCAAAGCAGAAGTATTGACCAGGAAGCAAAAGATCGTTTCTCAGAAATTTTATGTGAAATTTTTATCGCAGGCTCGGATTTAAGTCAACAAGTCGGGCAAACCGCTTCAGCGTTATTATACAATTCCGCTAAACACAAAACTATTGAATGGCTTGCAAAGAAAGGTCTGGTTTCCGACATAAGAATTAAATTGGGCTGCGGCGAACCAATGCAAAGACAAGGTGGATACTATGCAGAGTTTTCAAGTAAACCCGCTTTTACCAAAGATGAAAACAACAACAAGTTATTTGCCGGCTATCTAAAAGAATCAACAATTAAAAGTACTGAGTTTGCTATAAGTCCTTTGCACGGTGTTTTTGCCGGTGGTGATCTCAGAACTTTACAAAGTGCAATTTCTGAAAAAGTTAGAAATTTAACTCCTGCAAAAAGATCACAATTGTATTTTCATATGAGAAAAACTCAGGACTTTTATCATTCGGAATTAATAAGAGTCTCGGAACCATTTATTGATACTCGACTTGCATTTGAATCGAAAAGTTTAAAAGAACTTGGAAGACTAACACTTGGTAAAAACGATGATGTATTTAATGAATTTGCGTTACTAACGAGTAAAAATTTTCAGCAAATTATTTATGGAAGTGAAGACGATACAGTTGGAATTCATATAATTTCATATTTTCTTTCCAAGGCAATGCCGATTTTAAGAGACAGACCGGTTGAAAGACCATCACGTACTATGGGCAACAATCAGGGACAGAAAATACTCGAACGAATTGCTTCAACTATTCCTCTTTGCAAACATGGAAGTTTACTAAGAGCAATAAGCCATAACAAAGCACAAACTTTTGTTTTGGGAATCAACCAATTAACTACAGGATTATTCAGAGCTTTAAACCAATTTTCTCAAAAAGAATTTGTAGGGAGTACCGGTTATCAGCTATTGAACGATAGAATTTTACCCCGCTTACCTGTTTATGAAATTCTACACACATTAAGAATATTTCAAGATTATGAGCTGAAAAACGCAGCTAAATTTTCTGATGCTTTTCCCGCAGGATTAACTTCCTTTTCATTATTAAGAGAAGATATTGATTCAATTCCGATTTTTGTTCCAATGCTTCAAAAAGAGTTGTTGCGCAGACACGGTATAAATGTATCTGAATTCTTTAAAGGTGATAAGTTTATTGCCGAACTTCTACCAACGGTTCGTCCGGATTTAGCTGTTCTGCTTCAACCAGATTTATTTAATACAGATGTTCAAATCATTGTTAAAGACTCTAAAAATAAAATTCCACAAAAATGGGTTGATGAATTTTCAGAACTATTAATACTTCCTGAAAAGATTAAGTACTGGAGAGAAAAAATCTGGGATTTGCTTGAAAATCCTGTTAAGGAACAAGTTAAATCTTTTGTAGAACTTGCAATAGCACTTAATACTCTATCGAAAGATATTGATACAAGAGATTTTTCATCAGCATTATCAACAGCAAAGAAAACAAAATTTGAATCTTCGCTTGCATATATGTTCAGAGGGAAAGTTGATGATTCAATGAGACAATTTCTTTCTGCGGCAGTTCAATATTTAACTTTACTTCCAAGTGAAATGGTAGAAGTACCAATAGATATTGTTAGGGCATTAAAAGAAGTTGAAAGAATTTTGCGAATTGAAGAACAAGCACTGACTAAAAAGAAACAGGAACTTCTTAATTTTTACTTGTTACAGATTGCCCACCATGCCGGCGATAACGGCTAATTTATTTTCCTTTCTACTACTACGTTTTATTTCTTCAATATTTAAAACAATTAAGTCCATTAATTCAGATTAACATTAAATATTAGCTCATTAAAATTATTTGCTAATCACACGTATTACAGATAATTTTTGACATATTGTTTATATTTTTTTCTATTATAAAGGCAAATCTATGAGTCTTAGTCTAATAGCTAAATCGATCAAAGCCTCCCCCACTCTAAAGTTAAATGAAAAGTTTGCGATCTTAAAAGAAAAAGGTGATCCCGTAATTCATCTTGGTGGAGGTGAACCTAAAACAAAAGCGCCGATGGACGCTATAATGGCAACTGTTGCGCATGCAAACACCGGGGAGATCAGATATGCACCAGCAGACGGCATCCCGGCTCTTAAACAAGCAGTCATTAGATACACAGAAGAGTTTTATGAAAGAAGTGTGAGGCCGGAACATGTGATTGCATCAAGCGGAGCCAAGCAAGCATTAATGGTTGCATTACAAGCCATCTTAAATCCGCAGGAAGAGGTTCTTTTTCCTGCCCCATATTGGGTAAGTTATCCTGATATGGCAAAACTAATCGGGGCAATTCCTGTTGCTGCGCTTCCGGAAGATGGAACTTTTTATCCCAACATAAAAGATATTACAGACAGAATCGGCTCTTATACAAAGGCAGTTATTATAAATAGTCCAAACAATCCTTCCGGAGCAATGTATAGCGAAGACTTTATTGCAGAAGTAATAGAATTTTGTGAGAAAAAAGATATTTGGTTGATCATGGATGATATTTATCACCGTTTGATTTTTGATGGAAGGAAACCAATCAATTATCTTAAATATGCCAAGAAGAAAGATGAAAATTCAAAAATCATAATTGTAAACGGGGTATCTAAACAATATGCAATGACGGGTTTTCGTATTGGCTGGGCAGTTGGAAATAAAAAAGTAATTGAAGCTATGAGCAACATTCAGGGACATCAGACTTCCGGTCCATCTGTTCTTTTGCAAAAAGCCGCTGTAGCCGCCTTAAACGGGATACAATCGGGTGTAGAAAGTTTACGGACCACTTTAGAAAACAATAGAAATGTGATGATTGATTTACTTAACTCTTTTGAAGGTGTAAGAGTTACAAAACCGGACGGTACATTTTATTGTCTTGCCGATTTTTCAGTATATGAAAAAGATTCAAATAAACTTTCCGAATTTTTAATTGACAAAGTTCAGGTTTTAACTGTGCCCGGTAAAGAATTTGGAATAGACGGATATTTAAGATTAAGTTATTGTGGAAGCATTAAAGATATTCAGGATGGAATCGAGAGAATGAAATGGGCTCTCGATCCAAACTCACCTAACGAACTTTACATTGGAGACAGAAAATTAGTGAGGGATTGGGCATGAGCAAATATTTAGAATTTATTACCCCGGCAACAAAGCAAGCAATGGAACTTGCTTCAGATTTCAGATTAAAAAATCAAAGTTTAACCGATCTTGACAGAGTTTTTTGGAATCTGTCCGAAGAACCTCTTTACGAAGAAATTATTTTCCGCAACGAAGGGAAATTAACTAAACAGGGTCCTATTGCAGTAAACACAGGTAAACACACTGCTCGTGCTGCTGCCGACAAATTTATTGTGCAGGAACAAAGCACTAATGATAAAATCTGGTGGGGTGTTTATAATAGACCATTCAGTTCTGAAAAATTTAATCAGATAATGGGAAGAGTTCAGGCATTTTGCCAGGGGGAAGAATTATTTGTCCAGGATTGTTATGTCGGTGCCGATCCTGATTATAAAATGCCTATCAGAATAATTACAGAAAAAGCATGGCATAGTTTATTTGCAAGAAATATGTTCATCACAACTGAAGACAGAGATGAACTTAAAAAATTTGTCCCTGATTTTACCGTGATTTGCTTGCCGGGTTTTAAATTAAATCCATCAATAGACGGCAGCAGAACTGAAACAGGAATTATTTTAAACTTTGCCCAAAGGACTGCTGTTATCGCAAACTCACTTTATGGCGGTGAAATTAAAAAATCTGTTTTTACTCTGCTTAATTTTTTACTGACATTTGAAGACGTGCTGCCAATGCATTGCTCTGCAAATGTTGGAAACAATGGTGATGTAGCTTTATTCTTTGGCTTAAGTGGAACAGGAAAAACTACTCTTTCTGCTGATCCTAAAAGAAAACTTATCGGGGATGACGAGCATGGCTGGAGCAGTCAGGGAGTTTTTAATTTTGAAGGCGGATGTTATGCAAAAGTAATTCGTTTATCGGCAGAACAAGAGCCTGAGATTTATAATACAACAAGAAGATTCGGAACAATTTTAGAAAACGTTGTTTACGATCCGGTTAACAGATATATAGATCTGGATGACGATCAAATTACAGAAAATACGCGTGCTTCATATCCGCTTGAATTTATCCCTAACGTTGTTCCTGCCGGATATGTGAGATCACATCCAAAAAATATTATCTTTTTAACTTGCGATGCTTCCGGCGTAATGCCTCCAATAGCTAAATTAAATCCCGAACAGGCTCAATATCATTTCATAAGCGGTTATACATCCAAAATTGCAGGAACAGAAATCGGACTTGGTATCGAACCGCAAATTACATTCTCGGCTTGTTTCGGTGCACCATTTATGGTTCGTCACCCATTTGAATATGCCGCAATGTTAAAAGAAAGAATGCTAAAACATAAAGCTAATGTTTGGCTTGTTAACACAGGCTGGGTTGGCGGAAGATTTGGCGTTGGAAAACGAATCAGTATCCGTCATACAAGAAATCTATTAAATGCTGCTTTAGAAGGCAAATTAGATAAAGTAAAATATAGGAAAGATAAATTATTCGGTTTTGAAGTTCCGCTAACTTGTCCTGAAGTTCCCGAAGATGTTCTCGAGCCATCAAATTCCTGGGGTAACAAAGATGAATACTGGAAAAAGTATGATGCACTTGCGGCTAGATTTATGGAGAACTTTAAACTTTTTGCTGATGGTTGTTCCGATGAAGTTAAATCAGCAGGACCGAAAAGAATAAAATAGAATTAAGAAAATTTTTTTACAAAAGCCACAGTTTATTGCTGTGGCTTTTTATTATTAATCATAAATATTTATGTTCGATCAAGCTTTCAAATCAATTAATAAATTAAATCATTTCAGGAGGGACACTAAATGAAGATGTTAAAAGAATTTAAAGCGTTCGCTATGAAAGGCAACGTAATTGATATGGCGGTTGGTATAATTATAGGCGCTGCATTCGGTAAAATTGTTTCATCCTTTGTTGCAGATGTAATTATGCCACCCATTGGTTTACTATTAGGTGGCGTTGATTTTACAAACCTTGCTATTACATTAAAAGCTGCGGAAGGGGATACTCCGGCAGTATTATTAAAATATGGCGTTTTTATTAATACATTAATTGATTTCCTAATAATTGCATTTGCAATTTTTATGGCAATTAAAGCTATGAATTCACTGAAGAAAAAAGAGGAAGAAAAACCAGCCACTCCTCCGGCACCACCAGCTGATGTCCAACTTTTAACTGAGATAAGAGACTTACTGAAAAAATAGTAGCGGTAAACGAATTAATTTTAAGGGCTGTTCTTAAATTGTGTATGATCTTGTTTTTGCAACAGCCCTTATTATTTATTAATTCATCAAGTTTTCTTTGAAAAATTTTAAAGTTAGTTCCTTAGCTTCCATTGTTGCTTTTTCATCAAAACTTGAGTTGCTTGGATTTGCAAATGCATGATCAGCATCAAAACTTTTTACTGTAACTTTTTTCCCTGCCGCTTTAATATTTTTTTCCAGATTGCCATAAACTTCAGGATTAATCCACGCATCTTTCTCTGCAAAAATACCAAGTACAGGTGCGTTCAGATTTTTAAAAGTCCCGGGTGTGTTTTCAATAATTCCATAATACATTACACAAGCCTTCCCTTGATTTCCAAGCATAATGCTTGCCTGTAATGACCAACCGCCGCCAAAACACCAGCCAAGTGTTCCTACTTTTACATCTTTACCTACATAATCCATAGCGCCTGAAATTATATTAATTGCCCTTTCCTGATTAACAGCTTGCATATATTTTGTAGCATCTTCCCTGTTTGTAGCAACATTACCATCATATAAATCAATTGCTAAAATATTTACATTGCCAAGTTTTTTTTGAAGCTCATCAGCTTCCTTTTTTACATAGTCATTCAATCCCCACCATTCGTGAAAAACAAAAATATATTTATTGGTTGGTTTATCAGATTTAACAAGGTATCCGTTGGCAGGCTTTTCATCTTTTGTATTGAATGTTATCATTTTTCCTTTTGCATCTTTTAATACAAATGCTTCCGGTACCTGATGAACATCCCGAAATTCTTTCTGTTCAGAAAATGAAGTGAATGAAACATCTTTCTCAGTCGAACAACATGATTTATCCTGTGCAAATACGTTAAGCAATACACCCGAAAGAAAAAGCGTTAAGAATGTTTTAAGAATCATAAATTTACTCCTATCGATTTAAATTTTTCTATAACTTTACATAAACTTTTGTTTATAAAAGATTTTGTTGAAATAAATATCTCTAAGATTGAAACCGCATTAGTGGGGTAAAGATATTCAATTATATAATACGTTTCAAAAAATTACGATTAAATTTTAGGCAAGATTGATCTTGCGCACTAATTACAATCATATCAATATTTTAAATCTCAGCACTGCAATGTATATTTGAATAACAATTAGAATGTTATTTACTATTTAGAAATCAGGAGCCATAATTTGTTATCCGACAGAGTTAAAGAAATTACAATATCACAAACAATGATGATTTCTGGCGAAGCATTAAAATTAAAATCTGAGGGAGTTGATTTAATTGATTTGAGTGTTGGTGAACCGGATTTTCATACTCCTAACAATATTAAAGAAGTCGGTAAAAATGCTATCGATGAAAACCGTACAAAATATACGCTTAACCAAGGAACAAAAGAATTGCGCACGGCTATTGCGGCAAAGTTAAAAATAGATAACAAATTAGAATATAGTATAAATGAAATTGTTGTATCAAACGGAGCTAAACAAAGTATCTATAACAGCATATTTGCCGTAGTAAATCCCGGTGATGAAGTTATTATCGCAGCGCCGCATTGGGTCTCATATCCATCAATGGTTCAGTTAGCAGGCGGAAAAAATGTAATTATAGAAACTGATGAGAGTACAGGATTTAAAATTACTCCAAAACAACTTGCATCTGCCGTAACCGCTAAGACCAAGCTTTTAATTATTTGTAATCCATCAAATCCGACCGGATCTGTGTATTCCAAAATTGAATTAGAACAATTAGCTGAAATTGTTAAGCAAAATAATTTTTATGTTCTTGCAGATGAGATATATGAAAAATTAATTTACGATGATTTTAAATTTACAAGCTTTGCTTCGCTTGGCGATGATATAAAGAAAAAAACTATTCTAATTAATGGGATATCAAAAAGTTATGCTATGTCCGGATGGCGAATTGGTTATGCAGCGGCTCCTGAAAATGTTGCTTCCGCAATTAATAAAATTCAAAGTCATACTACATCCAACGCTTCATCAATATCGCAGCACGCAGCAATCGAAGCAATTGCCGGACCTCAGTACGTAGTTGATGAAATGCTTTCTGAATTCAAAAAGAGACGGGATTATTTGTTTAAAGAAATTACTTCAATAAAAGGAATTACTTGTTATAAACCGGAAGGTGCATTTTACCTATTTCCGAATATCACTCATTTTCTTAACGGGAAATCCAAAATATTTAAGATTACAAATTCTTTCGATCTGGCAATGCATTTATTGTACGAAGCACATATTGCCGTAATTCCGGGAAGCGGATTTGGGAAAGAAGGCTATCTGCGTTTATCTTATTCAACTTCAATGGAATATCTTAAAGAAGCAGTGTACAGATTAAAAGCAGCTTTAGATAAGATTCATTAATTATTTTATTTGCCGAGATAAAGTAAAAGTGATTTAGACACTTTGTCTGTGGGAAAATCTTTATTTGTCCATAAAGAAAATGATTTTCCTGCCTGTTCAACCAGCATTGTTAAACCACCAACTACTTTTGCGCCCTTAGATTCAGCTAACTGTAAGAACTTTGTTTTTATAGGATTATAAATCAAATCAAACACAACCTGATCTTTAACAAAAACTTGAGGAAGGCTGATAATGCTGTCTTCAATATTTGGATACATTCCAACGGGAGTTGTATTAACAACTAAAGCAGAATTATTTATTATGTCTATTGCATTGGGAGGTAATAAAGCTTTTGTCCCGATGGCATCAAAACGCATTTTATTTTTAAAGTGCTGCTTTAACGATTCCGCATGTTCTTCGGTTCTATTAATTATATAAATTTTTTTGGGCTTATAATATCTTATCAAAGTATAAATAACCGCCCGTGCGCCGCCGCCGCCGCCGAAGATTGAAATTTCATTTCCACTAATTTGGGATTTAAAAGGCGCTAAAGAAACATCAATTCCCTGAACATCGGTGTTGTAGCCTGTCAGTTTGCCGAGTTCATTAACAATTGTGTTAACTGCCCCAATTACCGTAGCTTCTTCAGATAGCTTATTTAAATAATCTAAAACTTTTACCTTGTGGGGAACCGTAACATTAAATCCCCTGATTCCTAAAGCAATCATTCCTTTAACTGCATCTTTCAGGCTGCTTGAATGAACTTCAAAAGGAAAATATATAATTTTTGTTCCCGTTAATTCAGCAGCAACATTATGAATAAAAGGAGAGTAACTTTGCTTTATAGGGTAACCGAGTAATCCAACTATTTCTGTATTTGCATAAAATGAATTTTTCATAAGTTATAATCTATTATAAAATAAAATCATTTTTCTAACGATTCGCCTAATAGTCTTTTAAATAGTTTTGAAGATTTAATTTCAGGATAATCATTTTCAAATTCTGTTTTTATAGAGGGATTAAGTGCAAAAGCAGATTTTAAACATTCAATTGCTTCCTGTGTACGGCTTAAAACAAAATTTGCTTTGGCTTTACCATAATATGACGTGGCATCCTTCGGATTAATTCTTATGCACTCATCAAAAGATTTTAAAGCTTCAAGCCATTCACCCAATTCAAAATAAGTCTCGGCAAGATTAAACCAAACTTCATAATTATCGGGTTCAATTCTTGCTGCTTCCTTATAACTTAGAATACTATCATGAACCTTTCCGATAGAATACTCAAGATCAGCTTTAGCATACCATGCTTCCGCATTATCCTTTGAAAGTGAGATAGCTTTATTAAAATCTCTTAAAGCTAATTGATATTTGCCCATTGAATCGTAACAAAAGCCGCGGGATAGATATGCATCGTAATATTCGTCATTCAGCTTAATAGACTCGGTATAATATTTTATTGCTGATGGAAGATCATCAAGTTCTTCATAAATATTTGCAATATTATATACTGCCGTTTCATCATATTTATCCAGCTCAAATGCTTTCTTAAAACACTGAATTGCTTCGCGTAATCGCCCGAGATCCGCCAGAGCATTTCCTTTATTATACCATGCACTGGAAAAATTTTCCCGGATAGATATTGCGAGATCGTAACTGTTAATACCCTGTTCAAGCTTATTCA
Organism: Ignavibacteriaceae bacterium; assembly: GCA_049294175.1. Lineage (GTDB taxonomy): Bacteria > Bacteroidota > Ignavibacteria > Ignavibacteriales > Ignavibacteriaceae > IGN3. Next base: position 29,995 of record JBAQCL010000018.1, read on the forward strand.
TTTTCACTAAAACAATTCCACGGTTATACCAGCCATTAGGATTATAAGGTTCTATCTCTAAAAATTTATCGTAAGATTCCAAAGCCTTATCAAGGCTATCTAAATTTTCATAACAAAATCCCAGCTCATAATAAACTTCCGAATACTCGGGATCAATCGAAATAACTTTTTCAAAATATTCAATCGCTTTTCTAAGATCAGCTCTACGTTGATAGAGCAAACCAAGACTAAATATTGCATCGTCGTTTTCAGGATCAAGCTGTAAAACCTTTTCTAAAGATTCCTGGGATTGTTCGTACAGGCCTAGATTTTCTTCGGTTGCTGCTTTATCAATAAGTGTTTCAACATCATTAGGATTAAGAGACATAGACTGATCATAAGCAAGCAGGGCTTCACTAAAGCGAAATAAACTGTTAAGTGTTATCCCTTTTTTTAACCAGTATTCTGAATTATATGGGAATATTTCTAAAAGTTTGTCTAATAAAAACAATGAATCTTCAAACCTGTCAACATCAATACAAGTTTGAATAAGTTCTTCTATTCTTTCAACTGAATCATATATGTATCCGCTTTCAAGAAGATTTTTACACGAAGCTAATTCTTCATCAATGTTTTCTTCGGGCAAATCAAATTCCTCTTCATTTGAAAATTCGGAATCGAAAAAGGACATTAAGTTCTCCTAACTGAAATTTGTTTCAATAAAAATCTATAACTAATAAAAAAGAAAATCAAGGTAAGTATAATTTGTTAGTTATTTAAAAATTTTGTACCAAAAATTAAACAAATTACTCATTGTCATCCTGGGCTTGTCAAAGAATAACAACTTAAAACCAAGTCACACTTCGACAATTCACCGATGCGGACAGTGTGACTTTATCAATACCTAATTAACTCTTAAAACCGAAGTTATTTTTTGTGCGGCTTCCTGCAAACTTTTTGCAACTTCAAAATGCAAATCGGATTGATCAAGCAGTTCCGCAGCCTCTTTTGCATTTGTGCCTTCCAATCTTACAACAATAGGAACTTTAACTTCCATTTCCTTTGCCGCATCAATAACGCCTTGCGCAACTCTATCACATCTAACAATTCCACCAAAAATATTAATCAAAATGGCTTTAACATTCGGATCGGATAAAATAATTTTAAATCCGTTTGCAACAGTTTCTTTATTTGCTCCGCCGCCAACATCAAGAAAATTTGCCGGTTCGCCGCCTGCAAGTTTAATAATATCCATTGTACCCATTGCAAGTCCGGCACCATTAACCATACAACCAACATTTCCATCAAGCTTAATGTAGTTTAAATTGAATTTTGAAGCCTCAATTTCTAAAGGATCTTCTTCATCCAGATCTCTGTATTCTAAAATATCAGGATGACGATAGAGTGCATTGTCATCAAAATTCATTTTTGCATCAAGTGCAACAACACGATCATCATTTGTAATAACTAAAGGATTTATCTCAAGCAAAGATGCATCTGTTGCTTCATAAGCTTTGTAAAGAGATTTTATAAAAGGTATAAAACTCTTAAAAGAGTTTCCTTCAAGTCCGAGAGCAAAAGCTAATTTACGCGCCTGATAAGCCTGTAAACCAACAGCAGGGTCAATCCATTCTTTAATAATTTTTTCAGGAGTCTCTGCGGCTACTTTTTCTATCTCAACTCCACCTTCTGTTGAAACCATAATTACATTTTTAGAAACAGTACGATCAAGCAGTATTCCGAGATAAAGTTCCTTTTTATAATCCAATCCTTCGGCAATAAAAAGTGTCTTAACAACTTTTCCTTCAGCACCGGATTGATGTGTTACCAAAACGTTACCAAGAATTTTTTCAGCATATTCAGCAGCTTTTTCTTGTGAAGTTGTAAACTTAACTCCACCTTCAAGAACCACAACATCCCTGTTTATTACATCATAAACAATTCCTTTACCTCTTCCACCAGCATGAATTTGAGACTTAACAACATATTGGTTTATGCCGCGTTGTTGAAGACTTGCTATCGCAGAGTCAAATTCCAGCATACTTTTAATTGCAATACCATCCTGAACAGGAACACCAAATTTCTTTAGAGTTTCTTTTGCCTGATACTCGTGTATTTTCATTTATCTTCCTTGAATTATTTTATTTTCAAAATTATTACTGTCATTCCGTCCGTCATTTGACGGATTGTTTCGGAATCTTCCGGGCAGATATGAGAAGCTGAAACAAGTTCAGCTTGACAATTTCTACTCACCCATAAACGGATAACGCCAGTCTTTTGGAGGATCGAAAGTTTCTTTTATTGTTCTTGCTGTCATCCATCTCATTAAATTCATTGAACTTCCGGCTTTATCATTAGTTCCTGAAGCTCTTCCACCCCCAAACGGCTGCTGACCAACAACTGCGGCAGTACATTTATCGTTAATATAAAAGTTTCCTGCTGCATTTCTTAACCTATCGGACATTTTTATAATTGCTTTTCTATCCTGAGCCCAGATTGCTCCTGTTAATGCGTAAGGAGAAGTTTCATCACATAAAGTTAATGCTTCATCAAATTTATCATCATCGTAAACATAAATTGTAAGAACCGGTCCGAATATTTCTTCTTCCATTGTTTTGAATCCCGGATTCGTTGTTACAATTGTAGTCGGCTCAATAAAATAACCTTTTGAATCATCAAAATTTCCGCCGGTTATTATCTCTGCTTCATCAGAAGCTTTTGCAAACTTAATATATCCAGTTATTGATTTAAATGCTCCTTTATCAATTACAGCAGACATAAAGTTTGTGAAATCCTCTACATCACCCATTTTTATTTTTCCAACTTCTGCAACATACTTTTCTTTAAACTCTTTCCATAAAGATTTTGGAATATACATTCTTGAAGCAGCAGAACATTTTTGTCCCTGGTATTCAAAAGCTCCGCGTAAAGCTGCAACAACAAGGGCGTCAACATCTGCGGAGTTATGTGCAAAAAGAAAATCCTTACCGCCTGTTTCACCAACTATGCGCGGATAGTATTTCATATTTTTAAGATTGTCCGAAATAACTTTCCACATATTCTGGAAAACTTCCGTTGATCCTGTAAAATGAATACCTGCAAGATTTGGATTTGTCATTGCCGGAGTTCCAACCTGTCCGCCTGATCCGGGAACAAAATTAATTACTCCCTTTGGTAAGCCGGCTTCTTCAAACAACTTCATCAACCAATATGCAGAATAAACAGCACTCGATGCCGGTTTCCACACGCTAACATTACCAACAACAGCAGGTGCAGTCGGAAGATTTCCTGCAATCGAAGTAAAGTTAAACGGAGTAACTGCAAAGATAAAACCTTCTAATGGTCTATACTCTGATCGGTTCCACATACCGTTAGGCGAATAAGGCTGTTCCTCCATCAGCTTTGACATGAAATAACTATTGTACCTAAAGAAATCAATTAGTTCGGCAGCAGAATCAATTTCTGCCTGGTAAACTGTTTTTGATTGCCCGAGCATAGTAGCAGCATTTATTGTTGATCTCCACGGTCCAGCCAACAAATCAGCTATCTTTAAAAAAACAGCAACCCTGTGTTCCCACTGCATTTCTGCCCATTCCTTGCGGGCTTCAAGTGCCGCTTCAATTGCCATATCAACTTCTTTTTTACCTGCTTTATGATAAACACCAAGAATGTGACTATGATTATGCGGCATTCTCATTTCTTCGGTATTGCCGGTTCTTACCTCTTTACCGCCAATAATAAGCGGAACTTCTATTTGTTTCGATTTTAATTCTGTTAATTTTTTCTTTAATTCTTCCCGTTCCGGGCTGCCCGGTTTGTAGGTTTTAACGGGTTCGTTAATTGGCAGCGGTACTTTGAAATATGCGTTTGACATTTTACATCCTCAAAATTTAAAATTATTGATGAAAAATTAAGGCTTTTGAGCGGGATTATCAATTAATGTTCTATGAACTTTGATATAATTGACTGCTAAAAAGTGATTTGATTTCCAGTTGTGAAAACTTAATTCAATATCAGTAAAGCCTTTTTCCTTACTTTGGGAATGCAATTAAAAATATGTAAGAGTTATACATATGGAAAAAATTAAATATAAAAGCTTGATTTTTATTTTGAATAAGTTTACGTTTAATAACAGTAAGAGAGTTATCCTTGGTTAAAATATTGTATATTCATTTTAGGGGAGTCAAAAATGAAAACATCGATTTTTTTACTTTACTCAACTGAAAATACATTTGCTGATCCTGATTATTCAGTTGCAAGGTTTGGTACAGACTTACAGTTATTAAAACATAATACGAATAACGATACTTTATCAGCGCAGATCTTTGATTATGAAATATCCTGCTACCCTAATCCATTTAATCCAACAACCACTATAAAATATCAGTTACCAAAAGCGGGACACACTATTTTAAAAATTTATAATGAACTTGGAAGGGAAATAAAAACACTTGTCAATCAGTATCAAACAAAAGGCAAATATGAAGAAGTATTCAATGCATCTGATCTTGCAAGCGGTGTTTATTATTATTCTCTAACCAGTGAAGATTATTATAAATCCGGCAAACTTTTACTAATTAAATAGGACTTTATAAAATGAATTTAAATATAATAAATATTGTTTTATTAATCACTTTGCTTGCAGCCTGCAGCAACAGTACCGAGCCACCAATAAACGAAATAAAAGACCCAAGAAAATATACCTGGACTATTGATACACTTGAATACCCGGAAGAATTTCAGACCGGACTTAGAAGTATATGGGGCAGCTCGCCAAGTGATGTTTACGCTGTGGGACATTGCTCTGACGCAGATGGACAAATGTGGCATTTTGATGGTAAACAGTGGACAAGTTTTCACATACCCTTCGGTGTAGCGTACACACCAGGCAGAGTATATGGATTTGGGAAAAATGATATTTGGATCGGAGGTGATTTTTCTGATAATAATAGTACAATATCCGCATTTTTAATCCATTATAATGGCAGCACCTGGAATCGGGTTAATTTGCCGGACTCAGGTTTGGGAATTGAATCAATCCTAGGAGTTGGTCCAAACGATGTGTGGTTTGGTGGAACAAATGGAACTTTATTACATTGGGACGGGACATCTATTTCAAAAGAACCTTTGCCTATCAAAATCCCCTATAATGCAGATCCATTCTACAATTTTATATCCATTGCTGGTAACAATACAACCGGAAAATACTTTTTTGTTCGCAGTCCCGAATATCGCTCTTATTTGTTGCGTTATTTCCAAAATAACTATACAATTATTGACAGCAATTCCTGGTATAGACAAAAACTCTGGGTGAGTGAAAAGGGAAATATATATCAAGCTGGTGAATTAGGTTTTTATAAATGGAACGGCAGTGGATGGGACAATTTATTGCCTGATCAATTTATTACTACTGCCGGCATAGCAGCAACAAGTGAAAATAATATTTTTATTGTCGGTAGAAAATCAGATAATGGAATTGTTTATCACTATAATGGTAATGATTTTTTTCTTTATGAAAACTTACAAATACCATATTTATCACTTTTTGACGCGTGGACAGATGGTAAAGAAGTTTTTATTTTAGGAGTTAATTACTTTGATTTAAACTCAACTTTAAAAACAATAATTCTGCACGGTAAGTAAATTTGTATAGAATGAATTCCCGTTCGTTCCGACCGTGTTAAATTTTGTTTTTTCACGGAGCGATCTGGAGACCGAGCCTTACAAATCTTTTAAATATTTTTCTATATCTCGAATTTTTACGTACCACAACTTTCCCCTTTTTTGCCCTTTAATTTTTCCTTTGTTAATAAGATTACGGATGTAATCTTGTGAGTAGTTATAAAACTTAGAAACATCTCTTAATGGAATTACAGCATCTTCATTAATGCTAATCATCCCGGATTTGCTTAATCGTTTAAGCCCATCTTCTAATCTGCTTATTATTATTTGCTCAAGTAAAATCGGGTTGCTTTGTTTTGCATAATCATCAAGCATTTGTATAGTAAGCTTCTTATTTTTTTCAATTTCCCGGAGCATTAATTCAAAATGTTCATCACCTTGTTCCATTGCCTGATAATATTTTTCTCTGTCAGACTTTTGAGTTCCCTTTATAGCAATATTGATAAATCCGGTTCCTATTAAATAAAAATTTGTAGAGTATTTTCTCTTTTGTATTTAAAGTAATTGGTGTTATTTTTTCGTTAAATATTTCTTAAAGATAATGTGATATAAATCAACTGAAATATTTTTTGGGGAAATAAGCAGTTTAATCAAGGAGAGAGATAAAGTAATGGCTAACTTAAACTATTTGACTACTATTCCCCGGCTCTATCAATATCTTACCGAAGAATACAGCAAAGAAACAAATAATTTTGTAATTAAACATAAAGTTGCCGGCAAATATGCTGGTATAACTTACGATCAGTTTAAAGAAGAAACGGATTTGTTTGCTTTTGGTCTTGCCTCGCTGGGAATAAAAAAGGAAGATAAGATTGCTATCATTTCAGAAAACCGTCCTGAGTGGGTTTACAGTGATTTTGCAATTTTAAGTTTGGGTGCAATTGATGTTCCGCTTTATCCATCATTAACTGCTGAATCAATAGAGTTTATTTTGAATAACTCTGAATCAAAAGGGGTAATCGTTTCAACAAAATTCCAGCTTAATAAAGTGATGAAGATTAGAAATAAATGTAGATATCTAAAGTTTATCATCCTGCTTAATGAAAAAGATTTTGATCCCGAAAACAAAGATTTATTAACATTTAGTAAAGTACAGGAATTAGGTAAATCATATAGGGAAGAACATTCCACATTTCTTAAAGATAATCTTACTGTAATCAAACCAAATGATGTTTGCACAATTATCTATACCTCCGGCACAACAGGTGAACCAAAAGGTGTTGTACTTACACATCATAACATTCTTTCTAATGTTCAGTCAGCTTTGGATTCTTTCCCTATCAGCAATAAAGATGTTTTCCTTTCTTTCCTTCCGCTATGTCATATCTTTGAAAGAATGGCTGGATATTATACAGCATTTGCTGCCAAATGTGTTGTTTGTTATGCCGAAAGTATAGAAACTGTTGCGCAAAATCTTATTGATGTTAAGCCAACAATAATGACAAGTGTACCAAGACTTTTTGAAAGAATAAATTCCAAGATTATAAAAAATATTGATAGCCAGCCGTTAAAAAAACAGAAGGTATTTTACTGGGCAATGGATGTCGGTATAAGATTTAATGACGCAAAGAAACAAGGGAATGTTCCTCTTTCACTTTCATTAAAACATAAATTAGCTGATAAGCTTGTATATGGTAAGCTAAGAGAAAAAATCGGTGGCAATTTAAGATTTTTTATTTCGGGCGGTGCTGCTCTTCCGCTCTATTTGGGCAAATTCTTTGAGGCAATTGGAATAAAAATTTTAGAAGGATACGGACTAACAGAATCATCGCCTGTAATTGCAGCAAACAGGTTTGATGATTATAAATTTGGCTCGGTTGGAAAGCCTTTCCCCGGTGTGGAAATTAAAATTGCTTCGGATGGAGAAATACTTGTAAAAGGTCCTAATATTATGCAGGGTTATTATAAAAATAAAAAAGAAACCGAAGCTACAATTAAAGATGGATGGTTATACACAGGCGATATAGGTGTTTTTGATGCAGATGGATTTTTAATAATAACCGACCGAAAAAAACATCTCTTTAAAACTTCTGCGGGTAAATACATCGCGCCCAACCCTATTGAAAGCCTGTTTCTTGCAAGTAAATATATTGACCAGTTTGTATTAATCGGCGATAGAAGAATGTTTTTAACTGCACTTATTGTCCCTGATTTTGATGCTGTTAAAGAATACGCAGATTCGCATAAAATTCCTTATGAAAAAGTTGAAGACTTAGTAAGAGATGAACAAATTTACAAGATGCTTGATAAAGAAATGGATCAGTTCCAGAAAAAGCTTGCTAACTATGAGCGTGTAAGAAAGTTTGTTCTTTTGGATAGACCGTTTACAATTGAATCCGGCGAAATAACCCCAAATTTAAAAATAAAACGCAAATATGTAGAGGAACGTTACCAGGATTTGATTGAACAAATGTATCAAAGTTTAGATAGGTCTGTGCCAATTAATTAGGAATGAGATTCATTGTGAATCCCATAAGATGAGACAATCTCTCTGATTATATACAAATTGCTGCTCCAAAAGCATCACTTGCAATGACAAGAGAACTTAAACTTTTAGTCCATCAATCATTTGTTGATGTACTTTTTTATTGCTTGCTAAAATTTGTTTTGCAAAAACGCTTATTTCCTTCCCGTTAAAATCAGTAACTGAGCCGCCTGCTTCCAGAACAAGTAATTTTCCAGCACAAATATCCCAAGGGAAAAGAGAAACTTCCCAAAATCCATCAAACACTCCTTTAGCCACATAACAAAGATCAAGAGCGGCGGAACCAAGTCTTCTTACAGCTCTTGCTTTTTTAGTTAAAGTTGTAAATCTCTCAAAAGCATAATCAGGATTATCCGCCACGTTATACGGAAAGCCGGTTACCAAAACACTTAGTTCAAGATTATCATTATTACTTGCGGTAATTTTATTACCATTTGCAAAAGCTCCGCTCCCCTTTTCAGCTGAATAAAAAATGTTTTGCATAACATCATATACAACTCCTGCGACTATCTCATTCTTCTTCATCAAGCCAATTGATACGGAAAAAATTGGTAAGCCGTGTGCAAAGTTTGTTGTGCCATCTAAAGGATCAATGATCCACAAATATTCAGAATCATTTTTGTGTTCACCGGATTCCTCTGAAAGAATTGCATGATTGGGATATTTTTTAGAAATGTATTCTAAAATAGCTTTTTCTGATTTCTTATCAATTTCCGTAACTAAGTTTTTTTCATTTGTTTTGTACTCTATTTGAAAATTTTTTCCAAATCCTTCACGGACAATTTCGCCGGCAATTTGGCTGATTTCTAAAATATCATTTATCATAATTTTTGTTCTTTTTGTTGTAAATATAAATACTCTAAAGCACAACGCTAAATTTGTGCAGTTTCCTTTCCTTGATAGCCCATTTCATTTATGGTATATTTGTAAACAAATTGAGTGAAAAAAGGAAAAAAATTGAATCAAACTGAACCTGTAAATACAAATAAATCAAAAGAAAATAATTTAGTAGATGAAATTCCTGAAATACTACCAATACTTCCTTTAAGGGACATTGTAATATTTCCATATATGATTTTTCCTGTGCTTGTTGGAAGAGCTCAGTCAATAAATTCGGCTAATTACGCTTTAGATAACACAAAATATATTTTTCTATCCACACAAAAAAAATCTAATATAGAAGATCCAAAACCTTCCGATCTTTACACAGAAGGAACAGTTGCTAAAATTGTGCAAATACTAAAACTGCCAAACGGGCTGCTTAAAATTTTAGTGGATGGATTACTGCAAGGCAGAATAGTTGAATTTACTGATCGAAAGGAATTTTTTGAGGGAAAAATTGAAGTGGTTATTCCTGAGCCTATTAACGACCACGAAATGAATGCTTTGATCAGGCAGATGTCTCAATTGTTTAAAGATTATGTAAAGATAAGCAGAAATGTACCGAACGAAACTATTTCAGCTTTTGATAATATTGAAGAACCCGATAGAAAAATTTTTTATGCTGCTGCAAATATCAACCAATCAATTGAAGTAAAACAGAACATATTAGATAAATACAATCTTAAAGAACAGTATTATGAAGTAATTAAAGTTCTGAATTCGGAAATTGATATTCTGAAAATTGAAAAAGAGATTGATACAAAAGTTCAGGAAAACATTTCAAAGTCCCAGCGCAAATTTATTATTCAGGAACAGATAAAAATTTTGCAAGATGAATTAGGTGAAGATGAGGATACATCGCCCGAATTTGTTAAGATTAGAGAACAAATTAAAAAAGCCAAAATGCCAAAAGAGGTTGAAACAAAAGCTATTGAAGAATTGACAAAGCTGAAAAAGACTCCTCCAATGTCGCCCGAATCTACAGTAATAAGAAACTATCTTGATTGGCTTGTTGAAATTCCCTGGTCTAAAAAAACTAAAGACGATTTGAAAATTAAGCACGTTCAGAAAATTCTTGATGAAGATCATTTCGGTCTTGAAAAACCAAAAGAAAGAATTATTGAACATATTGCTGTTTTAAATCTTGTTAAAAGTATGAAAGGACAGATTCTGTGTTTCGTTGGACCTCCGGGAGTTGGAAAAACTTCTCTCGGAAAATCAATTGCACGCGCACTTGGCAGAAACTTTGTTCGAATAAGTTTGGGTGGAATTAGAGATGAAGCTGAAATACGCGGGCACCGTAAAACTTATATCGGATCAATGCCGGGTAAAATTATTCAATCTATGAAAAGAGCAGGAACAATAAATCCTGTTATCCTTTTGGATGAGATAGATAAAATGAGTATGGATTTCCGCGGTGATCCTTCTTCCGCAATGCTGGAAGTTTTAGACCCTGAACAGAATAATACTTTTAGTGATCATTACATAGAAGTTGATTACGACTTAAGCCAGGTAATGTTTATAACAACGGCAAATGTAAGATATAACATTCCCCTTCCGCTTCAAGATAGAATGGAAATAATAGAACTGCCTGGATACCTTGAGTATGATAAATTAGAAATTGCGAAAAGACATATTTTACCAAAACAATTAGTTGCTCATGGAATTCAAAATAAAAATGTAACTATAACTGATGAAGCAATTAAAAAAGTTATCAGTGAATATACAAGAGAAGCCGGCGTTAGAAATCTTGAACGTGAACTTGCAACGGTTTGCAGAAAAATAGCCCGTGATATTGTTTTAAAGGAAGCTTCAAACGGTCGGAAGAAAGATACACACAAATATTTAGTAGATGAGAAACAGATTGAAGCGTACCTTAAAACTCCGAGATTTAGAACGCATAAACACAGTAAACAAAATAAAATCGGCAGTGTAACGGGATTAGCATGGACGAGTGTTGGTGGAGAAATTCTTACTGTAGATGTAACAATTATGAATGGAGCAGGCAAACTTACATTAACAGGTCAGCTCGGTAATGTAATGAAAGAATCTGCACACGCTGCTTTAAGTTATTTAAGATCAAAAGCTAAACAACTTGGGTTAAACCCGGATTTCTTCAAAGGCAAGGAGATTCACATCCACTTACCTGAAGGCGCAATTCCTAAAGACGGTCCATCTGCCGGAATCACAATGGCAATGGCAATGCTTTCTGCTGTTAGTGGAATTCCTGCATCCAACAATATTGCTATGACGGGAGAAATAACTTTAACAGGCTCAATTTTAGCCATCGGGGGATTAAATGAGAAGTTACTAGCTGCCAAAAGGAATGATATCAAAACTATTCTCATCCCAAAGGATAATGAAATAGACTTAAAAGAAATTAATTATAAAGTTATCGAAGGTTTAAAAATTATCCCGATTGAAAAACTTGAAGATGCAATTCCTTATGTTTTCCCGGAAATGAAAAAAATTAAGCGATCAGAAAAAAGCAAACAAATAAAATCAAAGAAAAAGAATTGATGACTGAAACTTTTGATATTGATAAAAACACATCTCTTGAAGAGAAGTATTTACTTTTATCAAAACAAATAAAAAATTTATTAAGCAAGAATGATAATATTATTACAAATCTTGCTAACTTTTCTGCAGCATTAAAACAGAGCTTTCATAAAATTAGCTGGATCGGTTTTTATATCTATGATGGTGAAAAACTTTACCTCGGACCTTTTCAGGGTAAAGTTGCCTGTACTGAAATTAAAATTGGAAATGGAGTTTGCGGAACATCGGCATTAAAAAGAGAGACAATAATTGTTCCTGATGTAAACCAGTTTCCCGGTCATATTGCCTGTGATGTTGAGTCTAAATCTGAAATAGTTGTTCCGATTATAAAAGATAAAAAACTTTTCGGTGTGTTAGATATTGACAGCAGTGAATTTAACTCATTTGATGAGATTGATAAAAAGTATCTTGAAGAAATAATTAATTTTTTAAGTAAAGAAATTTTATAAATTTTATGGCATACCAGGTCACAGCCAGAAAATGGCGCCCGCAAAAATTTGATGATGTTGTTGGGCAAGAACATATTACTGCAACATTAAAGAATGCAATAAAAACAGGACGAATTGCTCATGCTTTTCTCTTTACTGGACCAAGAGGAGTTGGCAAAACAACAACGGCACGCATCCTGGCAAAAGTTCTAAACTGTGAAAATCCGATTGACTTTGAACCGTGCAACGAATGTGCAATGTGCAAATCAATTAACGATTCTCAATCAATGGATATTTTTGAAATTGACGGCGCATCAAACAGAGGTATAGATGAGATAAGAACATTAAGAGAATCTGTTAAGTATCCGCCAACAAGGGGCAAATATAAAGTCTATATTATCGATGAAGTTCATATGTTAACCAAAGAATCGTTCAATGCATTTCTTAAAACTTTGGAAGAACCGCCGGCTCATACAATTTTTATTTTTGCAACAACAGATATTCATAAAGTTCCGCTTACAATTATATCACGCTGCCAGAGATTTGATTTCAGAAGAATACAGCTTGATGTAATTAAAAAATTACTTAAAAAAATCGCCGATGAAGAAAAAATATCAATCGATGATAAAACATTGACACTTATTTCAAAAAAAGCAGACGGTGCTTTGCGTGATGCGCAAAGTCTTTTTGACCAGGTAATTTCTTTTTGCGGAAACAAAATTGATTCCGAAACTGTTTCTCAAATGCTAAACCTGATTGATGATGAATTGTTTTTTGAAATCTCAGACGCTGTACTGAGCAAAGATTTTCCTGTTGTTTTTGATACCACAAATAAAATTTATCAAAACGGCTGGGATTTTATTGATTTTACGGATGGACTTTTAGAACATTTCCGGAATATACTTTCTGTCGTGCTTACTCAACGTACCGATTTGATTGAGACTGCAGAAATTTATCGCTCAAAGTATTCTGATTATTTAACTTCTTTTTCAAAAGGTGATTTACTTAGAATACTAAACTATCTAACAAAACTTCAGCAGGAGCTAAGGTATTCAAATAACCAGAAATTAAGAATTGAAATTGCTCTAACAAATCTCATCGGTCTTGAAAAATCATCAACTATTTCCGAAATAATTTCAGGATTAGAATCAGGTAATCTGGATTTAAGAATTGAAGAAAAACCTTTAGTTACAAGAGATAGTTCCAACTCTGAATATCAAACAAAATCAAGCTCAACAGATAAAAAAAAAGAACAGGTAACAACAAATAGTGTTAAAAAACAGGAAATTGTATCTGATTCCTTTAAAGGATTAACCGATTCATCGTTTAACGGGGAATTGAACTTTGATGCAATTACCCAAAAATGGAAAGCTTTTATTGCGAATGTCTGTACCGAAAAATCTTTTCTATTAGCTCCGTTATTCACCGATTCAAAACCGCTTATGTTTGATGGAGTAAACCTGCATATCAGCGCGTCGGATGAAACTACAAAATCCTTTTTATCACTTCATAAAGAATATATTGACCAAAAATCAAAAAGTTTTTTTGGCAAAAAAATAAATGTAAAGTTTGAAACCGCAACCGCTCCGAAACAAAAAAAAGTAAAAAGTAGTGAAGATAAAAAAGTAAATTTGTCTGAAATTGAAAAAGATGGCGATCTTTACGAAAAAATAATAAAAAATGATTTGGGCGGACTTGAAATAAACAGCTAAAACTCCTTGTTTTCTTCCGATTTCGATATATCCTAAACCTTTGAAAATTAAATAGTTATATATATTTTTGTTGCCTATGCCAAAAAAACTTATCATTGCCATAGATGGACCAGCCGGTTCAGGAAAAAGTACATCTGCAAAATTGGTGGCTAAGAAACTTAATTACCTCTATATTGACACAGGTGCAATGTACAGAGCGGTTACGTTATTTGTGTTAAAAAATGATTTAATGGGACAAATTGACAAGATAATTCAATTGGCAAAGGAACTCGATATTGTTCTTGAATTTGTTGATGGCGAAACAAAAATAACCGTTAATGGAGAAAATGTTTCAAAAGAAATCCGCTCCTTTGAAGTAAACAGCAATGTTAGCGAAATTAGCGCAATTGAAGGTGTGAGAAAAATTCTTGTTAAAAAACAACAAGAAATGGGTAAAAATGGCGGTGTAGTAATGGAAGGCAGAGACATCAGCACTGTGGTATTTCCAGATGCCGATGTTAAAATTTTTCTTACTGCCGGAATTGATGAGCGAGCCGAAAGACGCGCATTGGAATTTTCTGAAAAAGGAACACAAATACCGATTGAGAAAGTTAAAGAAAATTTAAAGAATAGGGATTTTATCGATTCTCATCGAACCGTTAGTCCTTTAACCCAATCGCCAGACTCAATTGTGGTTGACACATCTAACACTACAATTGATGAACAGGTTGAACAAATAATTAATGAAGTAAAGAAAGTAATAGCACAAAGTAAATAATTTTAATTAATGCCGGCTAAACCAAATGTAAAACTAAACCGTCTGTTTTTCTGATCTTTCCGGCGTAGATTCATAAAAACAGAAAAAATATTTTTTAGGAGGATTAATGTCCCAAGAAAAAGAAACGACTCTAAAAACTGTGACTGCCGATGAGTTTGAAAAAGCAAAAGCAAAATTTAACGATGAGGAGTATTCTCAGGAAGAGTTTTTAACTCTTGCTAAACTCTATTCAGATTCCTTTAGAGATGTTAAAGAAGGAGAGATGATAAAGGGTAAAGTTGTAAGAATACAGGGTGATAACGTTATTGTAGATGTTGGGTTCAAGTCTGAAGGAACAATTCCAAAGAATGAATTTGCTGATGAATCTGAACTTAAAGTTGGACATGAAATTGAAGTAGTACTTGAAAGTGTCGAAGATCAGGAAGGTAATCTTGTTCTAAGTAAACAAAGAGCAGACTTCTTAAGAATATGGGAAAAAGTAATCAGAGCACACGATACAGGCGAAATTATTCAGGGTAAAATTGTTAAAAGGATTAAAGGCGGAATGGTTGTTGACCTTCTTGGAATGGAAGCATTCTTGCCGGGTTCTCAAATAGATATCCGCCCGATTAGAGATTTTGATGCTTTTGTTGGACAAACAATGGATTTTAAAGTTGTTAAAGTTAATATTCCTACTGAAAACGTTGTTGTATCACACAAAGTACTTGTTGAAGAAGAAATTTCTGATCAAAGAAATGCAATTCTTAACAGTCTTGAAAAAGGACAAATCCTTGAAGGTACCGTAAAAGCAATTACAGACTTTGGAGTGTTTGTTGATTTAGGTGGTGTTGATGGTTTAATTCACATTACAGATCTTAGCTGGGGCAGAATCAATCATCCGAATGAAGTTGTAAAACTTGATGAAGTAATAAAAATTGTTGTTACTGATTTTGATGAAGAAAAGAAAAGAATTTCATTATCACTCAAAAAACTTTTACCTCATCCTTGGGAAAAGGTTGATGAGAAATTAAAGATAGGTGATAAAGTTTCCGGTAAAGTTGTTTCATTAACCGATTACGGCGCATTTATTGAAATTGAAAAAGGAATTGAAGGTCTTATTCATAATTCAGAGATGAGCTGGACTCAACATATTAAACATCCTTCTCAGGTTGTTGCAATGGGGCAAATTGTAGAAGCCGTTGTTCTTTCTCTTGACAAAGATGAAAAGAAAATCTCACTTGGGATTAAACAGTTAGAACCAGATCCCTGGGAAACATTGATGGCTAAATATCCGGTGGGGTCAAAACATGTTGGAATTGCACGTAATTTAACAAACTTTGGAGTGTTTGTTGAATTAGAACCCGGTGTTGATGGCTTGGTTCATATCTCCGATTTATCATGGACAAAGAAAATCCGTCATCCTGGTGAAGTTGTAAAAAAGAATGAGAAGATTGAAGTAGTTGTATTAGGCGTAGATGTTGAACAACGAAAAATATCTCTTGGTCATAAACAAATTATGGATAATCCGTGGGATACATTTGAATCAGCTTATTCAGTTGGTAAACTTACAGACGGAAAAGTTGTTAGAATTATTGAGAAAGGATTAATTGCAGAATTACCTGATCATGTTGATGGTTTTGTTCCTACAACTCAACTTTCCACATCAAAGATAAAAAATATTGCAAACCACTTCCCTATTGATTCAACATTGCCTTTAAAGGTTATAGAGTTTGATAAGGAAAGTAAGAAAATTGTATTAAGTTCTATCGCTGCTCTAAAAGAAAAAACTGATGAAGAAATTGAAAACTACATCAAAACATTTAAATTAGAGCGTGTTACTGTCCAGAATATAATAAATGCAGAAATGGGCACAATTGATTCTTCCGAATTCCCAATTTTTGAAGTTCCCGAATCTGAAACAGAAGCACAAAAAAAAGAAGATACAAAGTAATATTGAAATAAATAGCTTACATTAAGAGCGGGAAATTATCCCGCTCTTTCTTTATATAAAAAATCATTTTCAAATGCCTCAAACCGTAGCATTACATACATTAGGTTGTAAGTTAAACTTTTCGGAAACTTCAACAATTGGTAACGAATTTTTAAAGAATGGATTTTCTATTGTTGATATTAAAGACAAAGCTGATATTTATGTTTTTAATACTTGCACTGTTACTGAAAATGCTGAAAAGGAATGCCGGCAATTAGTTAGGAGAGCTTTACGAACAAATCCCAACGCCTATGTTATTGTTACTGGATGTTATGCACAACTGCGACCCGAAGAAATATCTTTAATCGATGGTGTTGATGCGGTACTCGGAAGTAATGAGAAATTTGAAATATTTTCTCTACTAAAAGACTTCAATAAAAAGGGTCCATCCTGTATTCTTGTTTCCCCAAATGATGACCTTAATTATTTTGGTCTTGCAAGTTCAACTGATGCTGACAGCCGAACAAGAGCTTACTTTAAAATTCAAGACGGCTGTGATTATAAATGTACTTTTTGCACAATTCCGCTTGCAAGAGGAAAAAGCCGAAGTATGCAGCCTGATCTTGTAGTTGAGAAATTTACAAAACTAATTAAGCAAGGATATAAAGAAGTTATTCTAACCGGCGTAAATGTTGGTGATTACGGAAAAAATCTTGATACAAATTTATATTATCTCTTAAAAAGATTAATTGATGTTGAAGGTGATTTTAGAATTAGAATCAGTTCTATAGAACCAAATCTATTAACTGATGAAATTATTAAACTGGCATCAACGTCTAACAAAATCTGTAAGCATTTTCATATCCCGCTGCAAAGCGGAAGTAATACTATCCTGAAATCAATGCAAAGAAGATATAATGCCGGACATTACATGGATGTGGTTCTGAAACTTAAAAAGAATATTCCTGATGCTGGAATTGGTGTTGATGTTATTGTTGGTTACCCGGGAGAAACTGAAAATGAATTTATAGAGACATATAATTTTCTAAAAGATTTGCCAATTTCTTATCTTCATGTTTTTACCTATTCTGAAAGACCCGATACAAAAGCAATTATGCTTAATGGATCAGTTAATTATATAGATAGAAAAAGAAGAAATAATATGCTCAGAATACTCAGCGATAAAAAGCGAAACAAATTCTATAATGAGATGGTCGGGAAACAACTGGAAGTTCTTTTTGAAACTGAAGCTGAAAATGGAATGATTAAAGGCTTTACTTCAAATTATGTAAGAGTGCAGCATAGTTTTGATAAAAACCTTATAAATCAAATTTCGACTGTTGAGATTAAGGGAATTAGAAATCAAATCACTTATGGTGAAATTAAAGAGATAAAAAATTCAGTTGCTTTAGAAGTAACTCCACTTTAAAATTATAATTAAAAAAATGAAAAATACCCTATTTATCTTCTTACTTGTAACAGTACCCGTCATTTGTCAAACCACTGACAATAATTCATTTTATTCCTTTAAGCAACAAACATTAAATGGAATTAAAGAAGCAAGTGACTTTGATGATCAACAATTTGCTGTAGATGATATTAAAACTAAGAAGAGTGCCGGAACGGCAATAATTTATTCGCTTTTACTTCCCGGAATGGGAGAACTTTATGCAGAATCTTATGATAGCGGTATTTATTTTACAATAGCAGATGGAGTTTTGTGGGGAACTTTTATCGGGATGAATGTTTACGGCAACTGGCAAAAAGACAGATACATATCTTATGCACAAGCTAATGCAGGAATAACAACAGAAAATAAAGATGATGATTATTATGCAACCATAGGAGAATATTCAAGTATAGAAAAGTATAATAATGAAAAAGCGTTTGAAGGATCATTTGGTGAAATGTATAATACGCAGCAATATTATTGGAAATGGAGCGCCACCGAAGATAGAAAAAGCTACCGGAGTTTGTGGGTTTCAAGCGAACAAACTTTTAACGATGTAAGATTTGTTGTTGGTGCTTTAATATTAAACAGAGTTGTTAGCGCTATAAATGCGGTAAGACTTGTTTCAAAGTATAACAACAGACTTAATGAAGAAGTAGGCTGGGATGTTTCGTTTGGGGTAAAATCAAATCAAAATTTACCTTTATCAGTAACATTTAATTTTCAAAAAAACTTATAATATAAGCTTCTAAAATATTATTAGACGTTTTATTAAGTATTAAAAAGTTTAATAAACTCTTCATTATTCATTTGTCTGATTCTACTTTCCTCATCATCTTCTTTATTCATATTAGTAATCATTTTTGCAAATTCATTACTTGGAATTACTTTACAACTGCAAACACGGGCAAATTCAGCAAGATTAGCATCTGATGTAATCACAATAGTTTTTTTTCTTGAGGCTGCATTCTCAATTTGCTTTTTTATTTTTTCATCTGCGGTAAGATTTTCCGAATAGATAATTTTCATTTTTGCTGAGTTTATTCTGCCGTTTGGGTGCCCGTCTAAATGTAAAGTAACTGAATTTTTCTTACCTGCAAAATAACGGTCAAGCATAAAAACTAATTTTTCTCTCGATGCTTGTTTATCTTTCCTTTGCAAATCCATTACTGATTTGATTTTACCAATTAGATTATTTCCATCGATTATATAGTTTATCAATTTATAATCCATTATAAAATTGATCACGCTTGGTAACTTTTAAATCCTGAAGTTGAGATGCTTTAACTCTTATCTCAAAAGAATATCCTCTGTATGTTCCGATAGGATTCCACGTAAAATTCATCATCCAGCAATGAAGATCGCGAGATATACGAATTTGAGGGGCTGCGAATTCTTTACTATCCAGATCGTAACTTCCGGTAACAGAGAACTTCCAGGCAGGTGTTAAATTAAAATTTAAGCTGCCGCTAATGTTTGAGTTTTTTGAAACCATAGATGGGTAAGGTCTGGATTCGTTATAATTATAATTTAACGATAGGTTCCATGGGATTGTAAAATCAGGATCACTATCATCGTATAAACCTTGATAAATGCTTCTTTCCGAGTTTGTAACATTTTGATCCTGTTGTAAACCGGCATTGCCCTGAGTAGATTTATCCGACTTGGCTTTTTCACCTGCTAATGTTAATGACATTGAGATAGAGAAGTAAGTTAATCTAAACAATCCTTTACCTTCATTAATAAGATATTTATCAATTTTTTTACCGGTTTTTGTATAAACATATGGAGTGAAAATTGTTGAACCCGATAAATTAAAAAAGTTAGAAACCTGTGTTCTGTAACTTAAATTTAAATCTGAAAAATTAAGACTATCAGCAGCAAAATTATATCCCATACTTGCGGTTAAATTTAACAACTGAATTTTGTCTTCTTTAGAAGTTGTATCGGTTGGATCAGCTATTGTTTTCATTTCAAATAAATTACCAACTGAAAAGTTAAGGCTTTGTTGCTCCTGGCTTGATGGTTTCCCAAATATTTCTCTTTCAAACTTATTATACTTCACGGAATTCCCGAGGCTATCTATATAATTTGAATAGTATCCCCAAAATGGAGTAGAAAAATCCGGTGAATAAATATAACTAATTGAAGGAGTGACAGTATGTCTTATCGCATTGATACCCATAGCATTAATATTAAACATACCAAAAAATTTTGTTGATGCAGAAACACTCATTGAAAAAGTTCGTACCTCATTAATTTTTTTTTGATCATCTGTTTTTACATAATAATCACCGGAATCATCCACAGCGGTATATTTAATTACATATTTGTTGTACCAGCTTTCATTATAATTAAAGCTTGGTGAAATACTAAAATAGCCAATCTTTGGTGATAAAGAAGCACGGATGCTGTGCTGGATTCCACCACGTGTAGTTAAGTTGCCATTAGTTTTGTTTCTGTTGTTTTGCAATTGCCCTGAGTAACTATACCCAAAGGTTTCATACCATTCCTGATCACCCGTGTTATCTCTGAATGGATATGCTTGTGCAAGAGAAAAAGTTAAATTTGGTAAAACTTCCGATATATAATTAGTTTCAAAAGTTTGACTTCTGGAATAACTAAGAGATAAACTATTTCCCGATTCTTCCCATTGTTTAAATATTGTCGCGTTAGATTGAGCCGAAGTTCTTAATATTTCATTAAAGTCGCTAATATTCCTTTGAATATTTGAGCCTGATAAAAATTCTAACTTTGCATCAAATCTTAAGGTTGGAGTAATTGATTGGTTATGATTCCATTTTATTCGCCAATCAATTCTTGTTGCTGCGTCAGGATCTGTTGATTCTCCTTTAATAAATTTTCCGTAACTGCCTTCAACATTTCCGGAATATTCATATCTTTTTGCATATCTAAACCTTGAATCCAGCTTAAAACTTCCACGAGTATAATAATCGGCAGTAAGGTTAACATCCATATAATCACTTATTGCCCAGAAATAACCGAATTTTGATAAGTAGGTTCCATAGGTACCATCACTTCCAAAAGTTGGTGTTATGATGCCTGATCGCCTTCCAGATTCAATAGGAAAAACTGCAAAAGGAATTGGAACAGGAAAAGGCACTCCTCCAAAATGTAAGAATATCCAATCCGCAATAAGTTGTTCCTTATGTATCACTTTCATTTTATCCGCTGTAAAATAATAGTGCGGGCAGTCAGCATCGCAAGTTGTAAAAATACCATCCTGAATAAAATATGTATCTTTATCAACCTTTTTAATTTTGCTTCCGGTATATTTTGAACCATCCTGCTGGGTTTGCGCCATAGATATAAGCCCGCTTCCGTTCTTAAAGTTGTATTTCATACTTTGTCCTTCATAAACCTCAGTACCTTCTTTAAGAACGGGCAACCCGGTCATTTTATTTTCTGCTGTGTCGGAAGGAATGCCGGTAGCATCAATCATACTTCTATCAAAATCGATGGAAATGTTTGCACTTTTAATATCAGTCTGTTTATAACTTATGCTTCCCTCACCGTATATATTCATTTTTTTATCTTTTACAAAAAAGATTAATGAGTCTTTTGATGAAGCATAAACGGTGGTATCAACATCATAAGATTTATTTTTTGATGATTGATTTTGAAGGGAGTCGCTGCCAACGGAAAGAGAATCAATGCCCAAAGTAAGGCTGTCTGTTTGCTGAGCTAAAATAATTTTTTGCGAAAAAAATATCAGGCTAAAAAAAAATAAAATGATTTTGAAATTAAATTGCATTTGCAAAAAACTACTTGATATACAGGTGAATATTTTTAATTAAAAATCTTTATAAAATACCAGCGAGGAAGCACCCTTAATACCGGCTTCATTTTTTAATTTTGCCGGAATAACCACAACCCGGGGTTTCATCGATAATAAAACTCTTGATGAAATTGTTGATTGTACAGTTTCAAATAACGGTTTCCCAAAACCGGCAACTCCTCCACCAATAATAAACGTACTGATATCAAGTACATTTGATATTGTTGTTAAAGCTGTGCCCAGTTGTTTTCCCATTCTAACAACAACGGATAATGCGTATTCATCGCCAAGTTCCATAGCATTTTGGACAATACGTGGTGATATTTTTGTTAAGTCGCTGCTTATCAAATCCCAAATTTTAGAGCCGGGATTGTGTTCCAGTTCATCTTTTACAATTTCTTTTAAGTAGTGATTTCCCACGTATGTTTCAATACATCCTGTTGAACCACAATTACATCTCGGTCCATTGATGTCGATTGAAATATGTCCAATTTCACCGGCGGCACCAAATTGCCCGCGAAAAATTTTTTTCTTAAATACAATTCCACCACCAACTCCCGTACCTAATGTTACCATAACAAAAGATGGATACTTATTCCCTGCTCCAAAAATCAATTCACCGATGGCTGCGGCATTGGCATCATTTTCAACATGCACATCATACCCAAATTCTTTATTAACAATTGAACCAAGTTTGATGTTTTTCCATTCAGGCAGATTAGGTGCATCTTCAACAATTCCTGCTTTTGTGCAAACAACTCCCGGGCAACCAATACCAATACCTTGAATTTTAAATTTATTTTTAGTCAAAACATCTTTTATTGCCAGAACCATATTAGCAATCACCCTCTTAGGTCCACCTTCGGCTTCTGTTTTGATAGACGTGGATTTAATCAATTTCCCTTTGTCCGAAACTATCCCAATTTTAATATTTGTTCCGCCAAGGTCAACTCCAATTGCATATTTATCGGATTTGCTCATAACACTTAATTAATGATTTATATTTTTAATTAGTAAAAGTCTGGTCAACAATTTTTAGCTCGCCGGGATAAGTAATGTTTCCAAAACGTGAGCTAACAGTTGGAGTTGCATACAAAGATATTTTTGAAGATGATCTTTGACTTCCTCCAAGTGCCAGCGCTAAATTAATTATGCTGTCATAACTTTTATCTTTAAAAAATTTTATTAGATCAATATTAATTCTTAAAGGTATAGTTGTCACTTCGCCGGTTCCTGGCACTATAACCGGTTGATCAAGTTCACCACTAATAGTTTCTTTATCATCAAGAAATAATCTCCATTTAAAATTTTGGAGAGTTGCATCAGATTTTTGATATCCGCCTGTTCCATCATTTGGATTCTTCGCTTCAACATTCAAAACAAATGATGCAGGTAAAGTTCCACCCGCAAAAGTAGCCGAGAGTTTTAATAAATCTATAGCTGAGAAGTCGCTAAGTTTAGATTTACCGGAAAAAGATATTCCGCTGATTTGAAATCCGTTTACTTCACCAACTTTAAATTTTAAACGTGAAATATTAGTTAACGTCTGGTAAACACTGCATTGAATTCCCGATATAACTAATGCAAATAAAAACGTAAGCACAATAAATTTTTTCAATTATTTCTCCTTGGACTCTTCAATTTTTTGAATTATTATTTCTGCAACTTTAAGTGCGCGTAAACCATCTTCACCCGATACTACAATTTTTTTATCTAACAAAACTGAATCAACAAAAAGCTGCAATTCATAATTTAGGGCATTAATTTCTTTATGTTCCGGCTGTTCATAAACCAACCTTTTTTTTTTATCTCCTACTCCAATTTCGCCAAATGAAATTGAATTTGGCAATGCCGACTGATCAACAGGCTGCAAACGATAGATTTCCGAAACACCGCTTACAAAATCCAGAGAAATGTAATGATCTTTTTGGAAGATACGCATCTTACGCATTTTTTTCTGCGATATTCTGCTTGCAGTTACATTTGCAACAGCTCCATTTTCAAACTGTATTCTCGCATTTGCAATATCAATATGATCGGACACAACTGCAACACCGTTTGCCTCTATTTGCTTAACATCGCTTTTAATCAGGCTTAAAATAATATCTATATCGTGAATCATTAGATCCAAAACTACGGCTACATCTGTGCCGCGTGGATTGAATTGCGATAGCCTATCTGTCTGGATAAAACGCGGTTCGGAAATATAGGATTCCAAGGAAATTAATCCCGGGTTAAATCGTTCAATATGTCCAACCTGAAATTTTAATTTCTTCTTTGTAGAAATCTCAACCAACTCTTCAGCTTGTTGTATCGTTGCCGTTATCGGCTTTTCAACAAAAACATGAATGTTATTCTCAAAACATTTTTTGGCAAGTTCATAATGCGCACTTGTTGTGGCTGCAATTGAAACAGCTTTAACTTTTGAAAGTAAATCATCAATAGAACCGAAAGATGAGATCCCGAATTCCGCTGCAACCGAATTTGATTGTTCAGAGCTCGTATCATATACTCCAATCAATTCACAATTTTCAATTTGCTTAAGCATTTTTGTGTGGAGTTTACCAAGATGTCCAATACCAATAACGCCAATAGAAAGTTTTTCCATAAAATTATCTCGTTTGAATTTTTGAATAGCCGATTATTCGATCGTAACCACCATACTCCTGATCACGATACCACAGAAAAATATTGTACTCGTTTGTTGTAGCCAAATCATTTCCCTCCAATACAAACCAATCCTGATTTGCCGGATTTTTAACATCACCATTAACTATAACATATTGATAATCATAAACGCCTCGTTTCAGCTCAACATTCTTTTCAAAAAAATCACCGTTAAAATTCATTTTGTAATTTTCTGATAATTCCCAGTTATTAAATGCACCAACAAGATAAACATCGCCATATACTTCTTCGGGAGTTTTTACTTGAAATGTAACATTAAGATAAATCGAATTTACATCCTTGTGTGATTTTAATGTGAATGAACCGTTTAAGTCTTTCTTCCCTTGAATAAAAAACCGATTATATTCAATTCCATCAAATTGTGCCTTTACATTTTTAGAATTATAAACATTTATATTGTTTAAATTTACCTGCCGGTATTCATTCCCCGGTCTAACATCTTTGGCAGTAAATTTCACCTTTGATCCACCATCCCATTCAAAAGCTCTGTTTTGATCTGTGGAATTTCTGAAAACACTAATTGCATTATCAATCAAATGATTCTTAATTATTTCTAACTCATCAACATAAAATGGAAAATAATCCTGTTTCAAGTTTGCTTCAGCAATAATCCAATTTACGTTACCTAATTGCGGAGGATAATAAACCTTATCATCAAGGGTTTCTTTTTCAACATCCACACTAAACGTTTGATCGGCATTTACAAAGAAAAACTTCCCTTCAGCAAACACCAGTGATGGGTCCTGTGAATCAACAATAAAAAATTTCCACTTTCCTGAAAATGGAAAACTTACATAACCGGATTTATCCGGGAATCTGTTTGAATAGTGATATTTAGCGTCCTCCACTGTTGTTGGAAGAGTAAAATAATCCAGGTTAAAAGCTGTGTTTTGTCCCTGGTTCAGCAAAAATATATTATCCTCCGGATTCCAGTTTCTATCACAAAATTTAAATATAATATTAAAATTCGGGGGATATTCTGACTGAACATCAAAGTCTATAATGAGAAATTCCTTTGCTGATGTTAAAACAGGAATAGAATTGCCGTCAACATTTGTATGAACTTTCAAACTTTTAATTATTATATCCTGCGCAAATAACCCTGTATTAAACAGGACAAATAATATGATCATTATTTTTTTCAAAAAAACCTCTCCATTTTACAATTCCCGCTCGTACTGATTTTATAGAAAGAAAATACTACAACCTTCATTTACAAAAAGATATTTTCGTTGTTACAAATATATGCCTTAAAAATGAGCTTAAACAGAGGGAGGAATGGAAATAAAAACCCCCGATAAAATATTTATCGAGGGATTATCTGTGATATTTATATTTATAAATTCTTTACTTCAGTAACTAATTTAGAAATTGCATCTTTCGAATCACCAAAATACATAAGAGCATTTGGATAATAGAACAATTCGTTATCAATTCCTGCATAACCCACGTTCATAGACCTTTTGTTTATTATAACTGTTTTAGCATAATCAACATTCAAAATAGGCATACCAAAAATTGGGCTGCTTTGATCATGACGGGCAGCAGGATTTACAACATCATTTGCACCGATTACTATAACAACATCTGTATTTGGAAAATCATCATTAATATCTTCCATTGAAAAAAGTTTATCGTAAGGAACCTGGGCTTCAGCAAGTAATACATTCATATGCCCCGGCATTCTACCAGCAACCGGATGAATTGCAAAGCGTACTTTAATACCTTTTTTCTCAAGCACTGTTACCAAATCACGTACAGCGTGCTGAGCCTGTCCAACAGCCATTCCGTAACCAGGAACAATAATAACACTGCTTACAGAATCAAGAAGCATTGCTAATTCTTCAGAGTCAATAGATTTAACATCTCCTTTTGGTGATGTGGTGCTGATTGCCGCTTGTCCTCCGGCTCCAGCAGAAGCCCATCCACCAAGAACAACATTCATTAAGGACCTGTTCATAGCCTTGCACATAATTCTTGTAAGAATAATTCCGGAAGCACCAACTAATGCCCCGGCAATAATTAATACATTATTACCTAAAACAAATCCGGTTGTTGCTCCTGCCAAACCTGAATAAGAATTAAGAAGTGAAATTGCAACAGGCATATCAGCCCCTCCAATCGGAAGGACTAATAAAATACCAAGTACCAATGAAACTGCTGTGATAACGAGAACAAGAGTTATCATTGATGGATAAACGACTATATATCCACCAGCTGCCAGAATAAAAAGGGCAAGTAAAGCATTCAAAGGATGTTGTAATGGATATTTTACAACTTTACCTGTAACCAAGCCTTGCAATTTTCCAAAAGCAATCATTGAACCGGTAAATGTAACACCACCTATGAACAAACTTAGTATAATTGCAATTCCCTGATCTACTGGAAGATTGAACACCGCTCCGGTATCAACTGGATAATTCGGATTCTTTTTAAAGTACTCAGATAAGGCAACAAGTGTTGAGGCACCGCCTCCAAATCCATTTAGCATACCAACCATTTGCGGCATTCCTGTCATTGGAGTTTTGAGCGCCATAATAACGCCGGCTAAAGATCCAATGAAGGCACCAACTATAATCCATTCATATGTAAGAACTTCTTGATCAACCAAGGTAGCAACAATGGCTAAAAACATACCCAGTGCTGCATAAAAATTTCCTCTTCTTGCAGTTTTAGGAGAACCAAGATATTTAATTCCAAATATGAACAGAATTGAAGATATTAAATAAGTTATTTCAATAGCTATTTTCATTTTTCATCTCACTTCTTTTTAAACATTTTAAGCATACGGTCTGTTACAAGAAATCCGCCAACAACGTTAATCATTGCAAAGATTACTGCTATCATACCGAGTAATGTGCTTATTGTGAATTGCTCCATCCCCGCGCTTAATATAGCGCCAACAATAGCAATCCCGGATATCGCATTTGAACCCGACATTAATGGAGTGTGAAGTGTGGGGGGAACCTTTGTAATAAGTTCAAACCCAACAAAGATGGCTAATACGAAAACGTATACGTGCATCAGAAATAAAAACTCACCCATATGTGTTTCCTTGTTTTATAATTAAAAAATTCTTCTGCTTTATTTTATAAGTTCTTTCACTCTTCCATTAATAACTTCACTGTTATGAGTGATTAAAGAACCTTTAACAATTTCATCTTCAAGTTTTAAAGTTACTTTACCTTCTTTACCGATATACTGAATAAGATTGAGAATATTTTTAGAATACATATCACTTGCATGGTGAGGAACAAGACTTGCTAAATTTGGTTCACCAATTATTGTGATTCCATATTTTTTTACTGTCTTTCCATTTTCACTTATTTCACAATTACCGCCGAACTCGGTTGCCATATCAAGAACAACGCTGCCGGGTCTCATGTTTTTTACCATTTCTTCAGTTACAAGAACAGGAGCTTTTTTACCGGGAACAAGTGCAGTAGTAATAACTATATCTGCTTCAGTAACGTGTTTAAAAATTATTTCTTTTTGTTTTTTCAAAAATTCAGGAGAAGCTTCTTTTGCATAACCTCCGGCATCCTGCATATTTTCATCGGTTTCAACTTCTATAAATTTTCCACCAAGACTTTGTACTTCTTCCTTTACAGTAGGACGAATATCGGAAACCTCAACAACAGCACCGAGTCTTTTTGCGGTACCAAGAGCTTGTAAACCCGCAACCCCGGCACCCATAACAACAACTTTAGCGGGTGAAATTGTGCCTGCCGCCGTCATCATCAAAGGAAAAATTTTGCCGAGCATATTTGCTGCCATCAAAACACTTTTATAACCTGCAAGGTTTGCTTGTGAACTAAGTGCATCCATTTTTTGTGCAATAGTTGTTCTTGGAATCATATCCATCGAGATTAGATCAATTCCTTTTTCAGCGCATTTTTTTGCAACTTCAGGATAATGCAAAATGTAAACGAAGGAAATTAATATTGTCCCTTTTTTCAATAGATCAATTTCGTTTTTCCCGGCAACTGGATGATCGATTGGGCGTTGTACTTTAAGAACTATATCCGCATTAGAATAAAGATCTTCAAGTTTATCAATTACTTTTGCTCCTGCAGCAGTGTACTGTTCGTTTGTATATCCGGCATTTAAACCGGCATCTTTTTCAATCTGAATTTCATAACCTGCTTTAATGAATTTTGAAGCAACATCGGGGATACAGGCAACACGGTTTTCACCAGGCAGGATTTCTTTAGGAATGGCAATTATCACAGATTTTTCTCCTCTGGATGTTAATTATTTTTATTTAGCATTGAAAAATTAAAGGGATTGTGAAAGAATTCCAATAAAATAACCGCTAATTTGGTGTAGCAATTGGGATTACATCAATTTATTTATCTGATAATCGAATAATTGTTCTTTTTAGGCAAATTCTTAAAAAAAGCCTTTTTATATTTGTAATAAGTTTCTCGTTCACCTTTTACAAGGATTATTAATGAAATTATTATTTATCACTTTTATAACAACATTTTTAACTTTTCAATCTTATCCACAAGAAAATAATAATATGAAAAAAGCAGACTCAATAATTAAGGAAGTAAAAGAAAAATTTGCACCTGATAAACGTGTTGCAATATTTAATATTGAAGCTGAAGAATCCGGCAGTAAAATTATAATTAAAGGTGAAACAAATCTGCCTGATTCAAAAACCGAATTGGGAAGTTTATTAAAAGAGGCAAATTTAAATTTTGAAGATGAAACTGAAATACTTCCATCTGAAAAATTGGGAGATAAAACTTTTGGCGTAATAAATCTTTCAGTAGCAAATATCAGATCAAATCCAGATCACCCGGCTGAACTTGCTACGCAATCAATTCTTGGAACACCAATTAATGTTTTTAAGAAAGGTGATAATGGATATTATCTTATCCAAACGCCTGATGGTTATATTGCCTGGTTAGATGATGACGGATTTACTTTTATGGATAAAGAAGAATTAAACAACTGGAAGGAATCTAAAAAAATTGTTTACTTAGATGAATATGGATTTTCATTTTTACAGCCTGATATCAACTCTCCGCACGTTTCAGATTTGGTTGCCGGAAATTTATTAAAACTGGTTGGTGAAGAAGAAAATTTCTATAAAGTAAATTATCCTGATGGAAGAGAGGCTTTTATAAATAAGGATGAAGCAAAGCCTTTTGATAATTGGTATGCTTCGCTTAATCCAACAGGAGAAACAATTTTAAACACAGCTTACCGCTTTATGGGAATTCCCTACTTGTGGGGCGGCACTTCAACCAAAGGAATGGATTGCAGCGGTTTTACAAAAACGGTTTATTTTTTAAACGGGATAGTTCTTCCAAGGGATGCTTCACAACAAGTTTACACAGGTGAATTAGTTGATACAAAAAACGGTTGGGATAATCTACAACCTGGTGATTTGCTTTTCTTTGGAACCAAAGCTAAAGAAAATAAAAAAGAACGTATAACTCACGTTGCAATTTATATAGGCGATGGAGATTTTATTCATGACGCAGGTAGAGTTAGAATAAATAGCTTTAACAAAAATAAATCTTATTATAGCCAGTACCGTGATAATACGTTCATTCGTGCAAAAAGGATTTTAACGTCTGTTGGTAAAAATGGGATTGAAAAAATTTTAGATAATAATTTTTATAAATAGAATTATTTTCAATAATATTTTTTTCTCAGTAAAATCACTTCGCGTTCTTTGCGAGAAAAGTTTTTACGCAAAGAACGCAAATGGCAATAAATATTAATTATCAAAGCCCAGTCTTTGTATAAGTGCTTCCGGCTTTGGTTCACGCCCCCTGAATTTAATATAAAGAGTCATCGGATCATCGCTTCCACTTTTTTCCAAAATATTTCTTCTGAAAAGTTCTGCTGTTTTTCTATCAAATAAACCGTTTTCTAAAAATGCACCGAAGGCATCGGCATCAAGAACTGCTGCCCAGTAATAGCCGTAATAACCTGCTGAATAACCATCACCGCCAAATATGTGATTGAAATTTGTGCTTTGATATCTTGATGCAATTTCCGGAATCAACCCGATTTTAGTTAAACTCTCCTCTTCAAATTTTACAGGATCAATTTCTGAGAAATCAGTTGTAGTGTGCCAATCCATATCAAGAATTGAAGCTGCTAAATACTCCACTGCTTCAAATCCTTTATTAAAATATTGTGAGTTTGTGATCTTTTCAATCAACTCATCCGGAATGGTTTCTCCAGTTTGATGGTGCTTAGCATACATCTTTAATACTTCCGGGTTTGATGCCCAATTTTCCATAATCTGTGAAGGAAGCTCAACGAAATCTACAGGAGATCTTTGAGTTCCCGGATAAACTGATTTACTGAATAATCCGTTAAGCGCATGCCCAAATTCATGAAACAGAGTATGCACCTCATCAAAACTTAATAAAGCAGGTTTGCCTTCTGTTGGTTTAGAAAAGTTTCCAACATTTACAACCAACGGAGTAATAAATTCTCCATCCATATCCGATTGCCCGCGGAAATTACTCATCCAGGCTCCTGCCCGCTTCCCAGCGCGTGGATAATAATCAGTATAAAGCAAACCTATGTGAGTTCCGTCGGATTCTTTTACTTCATAAACTTCTACATCACTATCATAAACAGGAATGTCATTACGTTTAACAAATTGAATTCCATATAGTTTACTCGCAACATCAAAAGCGCCTTTACGAACATTTTCCATCTGGAAATACGGACGAAGCATTTCTTCATTCAGATCATATTTTCCCTTTTTAACTTTTTCAGCATAATACCACCAATCCCATCCTGCAAGCTTAAACTGCCCACCTTCAGCATTAATTATTTTTTGTATATCGTCAGCTTCACGTTTAGATTTTTCTAACGCAGGTTTCCAGAGATCAAACAAAAATTTAAAAACAGCTTCCGGATTTTTTGCCATATTTTTTTCAAGCTTAAAATCGGCAAAGGTTCTGTATCCAAGCAGGCGGGCTTTTTCATTCCTTAATGCAATTACTTTTTTGATAATTTTTTTATTATCATTTTCATTGTTGTTGTTTCCACGGCTTAAATAAGCTTTGTAAATTTTTTCTCTTAGTTCGCGTTTTTCAGAATATTGAAGAAATGGAGTGAAACTTGGTCGTTGTAGATTGAATGCCCACTTCCCTTCCAATCCATTCTGCTTTGCAAGTGAGGCTGCACCTTGAATTACAGCATCAGGTAAACCAACAAGATCATCTTTATTATCTATAACCAATCCCAATGCATTTGTTTCCTTACGTAGGTTATCGGCAAATTTCAGACTAAGCATGCTAAGTTCATCATTAATCTGTCTTAACCTGGTTTTGTTTTCTTCATCTAACCCGATTCCATTTCTTACAAAATCAGTATAATAATTATCAAGAACTTTTAACTGTTCTGAAGTAAGATTAAGTTTTTCCTTTTCATCGTTAATTGATTTGATTCTCTGAAATAATTTGTCATTTAAATAAATATCATTATTAAGTTTTGATAGCTCGGGAGTGATAATTTCGGCAATTTTTTGAATTTCATCATTGGAATTTGATCCGCTGATATTAAAAAACACCTGAGAAACTTTTGTAAGTAATTTTCCACTTCTTTCTAAGGCTTCGATGGTGTTTTCAAAAGTAGGTTTTTCAGTATTATTAATAATTGACTCTAATTCAGCTCGGTTATTTTTTATTCCCTCTTCAAAAGCCGGGAGATAATGCTTGTTTTTTATCTTATCAAACGGCGGAGTTTTAAAAGGAGTTGTATATTCACTAAAAAACGGATTATCTGATTGATTGTTTTGTGCATTCATACTATTTGATACAAAAAGAATAAGAACAATTAATGAAAAAATTTTTAATCTCATTTTCATTTCTCCCTTGATTTGAAAATATTTTCATAATAAACGAAATATAAATTTTAAGCTTTAGCAGCTTCCTCTGTTTTCTTACCAAACCCTGGATCAATTTTAACAAGAGCGGCGACTATAAATCCCGGAATTGTTGAAATCAGAACCCAGATAAAGAAATGATTATATCCAATATTATCTTGCAGCCATCCGCTGAACATTCCCGGAAGCATCATTCCAAGCGCCATTATTCCTGTACAAATTGCATAGTGAGCAGTTTTATGTTTACCCTGAGAAATCATTATCATATACATCATATAAGCAGTAAATCCAAATCCATATCCAAACTGTTCAATTGCAACAGAAGCAATAATTATAAAAAGATTTTGTGGTTGAAAATAAGAGAGGTAAATGAAAACCAAATCAGGTGCATGCATAATAATTACCATTGGCCACAACCAATATTTCAGACCTTTTTTGGAAATTAAAATTCCGCCCAAAATTCCACCAAACATTAAGAAACCAACGCCAATGGTTCCGTAAACCAGCCCAAGCTCTTCTTTACTTAAACCTAATCCACCTTTAATAATAGGATCAAGTAAAAACGGTTGGACAAGTTTAACCAATTGAGCTTCAGCAAATCTAAATAAAAGTAGAAATGCAAGTATTGTCCATATTTCTTTTTTCTTAAAGAATAAAACAAATGTTTCCTTAAATTCTTTCACTATTGTTTTTGATTTATCCTCAAGAGTAGGAAAATCAGCAGTCGGGTATGGAAGAATAATACGATGATAAATAAATAAAATAAAAAATATAGATGCCATTATAACAAATACTACAGACCAGGCTCCCTGATTTCCCATTTTGTATTCCAGCATTCCCGCAAGCACAACCATTAGACCCTGCCCTGCGATGGTTGCAATTCTGTAAAATGTACTGCGTATTCCAACAAATTCGGATTGTTCCCCTTGTGATAATCCCAACATATAATATCCATCAGCAGCAATATCATGTGTTGCAGAAGCAAAAGCCATAAGGCTAAAAACAAAAATTGTTAGAGCAAAAAAATGAGATGAAGTTAGAGCAACAGCTACACCAAATAAAGAGATACTAATTAAAAACTGCGTTATTGTAATCCACATTCTCTTTGTTTTAAACATATCAACAAAGGGACCCCAAAGAAATTTTATTGTCCAAGGTAAATAAAGTAAACTTGTAAAAAATGCGATATCAGTATTAGAAATTCCTAAAGTTTTGTACATAGCAACCGATACCGACATAACCATTACATATGGAATACCTTCTGCAAAATATAAGGATGGCACCCATGTCCATGGATTACGGAATGTTACTTTTGATTTAGACATTAAAACTCCTGATTATATTATGTAATTCCCCAAAAGATAATTGTGTATTCAAACTTCTATATAAAAACCCGATACAAAAAAACTAAGAAGTAAGCAATTGCTTTGCCATTAACGCAGCGCCAAACTCCGGGGAGTGTTCTGCTTCTTTAATCTGAACATCATTAAAATTTCTAACAACTTTTTCATTAAATAAATAAGAAAAGTAATTTGCAGTTGTAAGTAAACTTCCTATTAATGATACTTTAAGATTTTCAACTTTCAATTTTGATTTCATTGCAGTAATATGAAGTAAAAGTTCATCAGCTTCATTTTCTAAAATCCGTTGTGCAATTTTATCACCACTTTCAGCCGCATTAAAAACTAATGGAGCAACAGAAGCGATGTTAAAATTATTCCTGTAAACTTCGGTAATTAATTCTTCCGGTGATGAAATAGAAAATTCCTGAGCAAGTAAATCAGTTATCTTTGTAGATTTTCTACGTCCATCATATTCCCTCGCAACAGCATTTAATCCTTTTCTGCCAATCCGGTAACCGCTTCCTTCATCACCAATAAACCTTCCAAAACCTCCCACACGATGAATTTGACCCTCTGCATCTTTCCCGAACATTATTGAACCCGTCCCCGCTATCAAAATACTTCCGGGTTTGCCTGAAAATGCTCCCTCGAGTGCAATACGGGCATCGCTTTCAATTCGAATTTTATTTATTGTAAATCCTTCTTTAGTTAAATCTTTTATAATTTGATTTTCCAAAAGTTCAGCATCATTTCTTCTGCCGCCGCCCGTTGTGCCAAGTACAATTGCAGCAACATCATCTGAAGAAATTTTTTGGTTGGATAAACATTCATTAATTAGATTAAGAATTGTTTCAGAAACTTTTTCAGTTCCAATTACTAAAAAGTTTGAGGGTCTGCTTGTGGTTTCATAAACAGGGTTTAGATTAATATCGGTTAAAATACATTTTGTTTTTGTTCCTCCGCCATCCATACCAATTAAATATTTCACTAAATATTCCTATCAAACTGTTCAAAAATATATTTGCAAGATATAGATTTTTAAGTGCATAATAAACCAACTTACTATTCTTAGTGTATAAGAATTCCAAGTACTAAATACATAAATGCTGCAATAACTCCTGCTGTTAATGCATAAGGCAATTGAGTTTTAACGTGATCAATGTGATCGCTTGCCGAAGCCATTGAAGATATAATTGTAGTATCGGAAATAGGTGAACAATGATCTCCGAAAACTCCGCCACCAAGTGCAGCAGCTACAGTTAAATATAAATTTGCATCCAACGTTTGAGCCATTGGAATTCCAATTGAAAGCATTATAGCAAAAGTTCCCCATGATGTGCCGGTTGAGAATGCAATAAAACATGCAACAAGAAATACTATTACAGGAACGAAGTTCGGTGAAAGCCATTGTTTGGAAAGCTCAGCAGTATATAAACCCGTTCCCAGTTCACGGCATACAGTTCCGATAGCAAAAGCAAGCATCATAAGCAGTGCTAACGGTATCAGTCCACTTATCCCTTTAAATATCAAATCAATTGTTTCTGTGAATGTTAAAATCTTTTGTGAAATGTATAATATGCTTGCAACTATTATTGCAGTTAAAACTGAATAAAGAACCGAGGTTGATCCCGAACCCTGCCCAATTGCAAAGAATATTTGTTCGTACCATTTATATGATGAAATGTTTTCTACTTGTCCCCAACCAGTAAAAACGAGCATAAGCGGCATCATTGCAACCATAACTACAATGGGAATAATCATGTTAATTGCTTTTTCTTTTACACCTTCTTTCTTTTCGATAGTTACAACATCAGCCGAGATAAGCGGTGTAGCACCGTCACGAATAACTTTTCCTTCTTTCAGTGCGCGTTCTTCAGCTTTTTTCATCGGACCAAAATCTTTGCCCGAAAGTATAATAAAAAGAACCATTCCCATAGCAAGCATTGGATAAAAATTTAGTGGAAAAGCATAAATTAAAATTGTTAACGGGTTACTAAAACCCTGTGCTGCAATCAAGCCCATTATATAGGCTCCCCAGGCATTTAATGGAATCAGGATACAAGTTGGTGCAGAAATAGAATCACCGATGTATGCAAGTTTTTCGCGGGGAATTTTTAGTCTATCAAATATAGGTCTAAACACAGTTCCTACTGTAAGAGTGTTTATACTTGATTCAACAAAAATGGCTGTACCTGTAGCCCACGCAAGTAACTGAACTGTCTTTCTGCTGTTACCAAGTTTTTTATTTTCTAAATAAATTAGAAATTTATTAATAAGATTTACAAATCCTGCAACTCCGCCGGATCGCTGGATAAATGCAATCAAAGCACCAACCAGACAACTGAACATAATTGTTCGTGTATTACTGGCTTCAGCAAATACATTTACAAGCGCCTGGATGGTTGCAGTCGTGCCGGTCAATAAATTTCCTCCGCTAAGTATAATCCAGCCTAACCATATTCCAAAAAGAAGTGAAACAAAAACCTGGCGTGTTTTGATTGCAAAAATGATTGCAAGTACAGGAGGCAATAAAGACCAAAATCCGTAGTGTTCCATATTTTCAACTTAATTTATTTTTAGAAGATTTACTGAATTATCTTTTGCCGGGCAGCAATAAAATCATTTTATTACAAAATAAAAATTCACTTCCTTAGAATAATATCAAAAATGTTATTGCAAAATATTGATTTTAAAATGGAGATAAAACAAAAATCAATTGAAGGTATAAATCTTTAAGTGTAAATTAGTTTAGCAATAATAAATTATTTTTTGTTTTACCTACTGCGAAATGATAAAATTCAACGGACTATCAATAAAAAAAACCGAGTCTATCCTTAATTTTGATATTACAAGTTTTCTCACTTATCGCTTACCCTTTTTCTATTTAGATAAGGAATTATTATGAAAATATTTTTTACAACAACTTTTTTAATTCTTATAACGTTCTTGTTGGGATGTTCTTCCAGTTTACAACTGGTAAATGTCTCAGAACTGGAATACCCGGCTGATCTAAATATAATTTCAAGAGCTGATTGGGGCTGGCAGCCTTTAGAAAGGATACTTCCCCAACATTCTATAAATAAAATTACTATCCATCACGAAGGAGAAGAATTTGCAGAAGACAAAGATATGATTGAATATCTTCGTCATCTTCAAAGCTGGAGCAGAGCAGAAAAAAGTTGGATTGATATTCCTTATCATTTCATGATTGACCTTAAAGGGAATATTTATGAAGCGCGTCCAATAAATTATCCCGGTGATACAAACACAGATTATGATGTAACCGGACACGCATTAATTTGTGTTGTTGGAAATTATGAAATCCAAACTATAAAAGATGTTCAGTTAAAAGCCTTAACAAAACTTATAGCATTCCTTAAACAAAAATATCACGTTGAATCAAAGGACATAAAAGGACATAAAGATTATACAAATCAGACTGTTTGCCCAGGAAAAGATTTATATAAATATCTTGAGAATGGAACATTATTAAAAATGGTTGATGATGAACTGAATAAAACAAAGAATAAAACATCAGCAAAAGTTAAAACCGGTATAGAAGTTTTGCGCGAAAGAAATTTTGATATACTTAAAGGTAAACGGGTTGGTTTGGTTACAAATCCTACCGGAGTTGATAGCAAATTAAAATCTACAATTGATATTTTATTTGAGGCGAAAGAAGTCGATCTTACAGCTTTATATGGACCTGAACACGGAGTTCGCGGAAATTATTCTGCCGGGGAACACGTAGATTATTACATCGATAATGCAACAAAGCTTCCTGTTTATTCTTTATATGGTAATACGCAAAAACCAAATGCTGAGATGCTGAAAAATGTTGATGCACTTGTATTTGATATTCAGGATATCGGCAGCCGATCTTATACTTACATAAGTACAATGGGATTGTTGTTGGAAGCCGCGGCAGAAAATAATAAAGAAGTTGTAATCCTCGATCGACCAAATCCTCTTGGAGGAAATAGAATTGAAGGAAATATTGTTGAAGACGGATACTTTTCGTTCGTTAGTCAATTTGAAATTCCGTATGTACACGGATTAACAGTTGGAGAGTTAGCAATATTATTAAATGAGGAAGGCTTACTTGATAATAAAGAAAAATGTAAGCTAACCGTTGTTCCAATGGAAGGCTGGACACGTAATATGTACTTTGAACAAACAGGTTTACCATGGGTTTTAACTTCGCCGCATATCCCACATAAATATTCTCCATTTTATTATGCGATTTCAGGAATACTTGGCGAACTTCGCGGTGTGCTTTCTATTGGTGTCGGTTATACAATTCCATTCCAGACTTTTGCCACAGAGTGGATTAACGGTGAAGAACTTACAAACAAAATGAATTCATATAATCTTGAAGGTGTAACTTTTAGACCAATAACATATAAACCATATTATGGATTTGGAAAAGATAAAATGCTTCACGGAGTTGAGGTTTTTATTACGGATTATTCTACGATTAATTTAATTCCTATACAGTTTTATTTTGCACAAGCTGTTAACGAGTTATACGGAAGAAATATCATTGCAGAGAATGAGGGACGATTTGAAATGTTTGACAAAGTACTTGGGACATCAAAGATCAGAGAATTATTTATGCAAAGACTAAAGGTTGAAGATATACTTTCTTATTTAAATAAAGATGTTGAAAATTTTAGAAATCTTTCAAAAAAATATTATTTATATAATTGATACCGTCACCTGAGCGTAGTCGAAGGGTAATTAAAAGAGAAAATTATCATGAACAAATTTGAAACTGAATTTATCAAATACAAAAACAATCAACTTTATGTTGATAATATCAAAGTAGAAGATTTAGCAAAAGAATTTGGCACACCGCTTTACATCTACAGTAAAAATCATTTCGTTAATCAATACAAAAATTTTGATAGTGCTTTCAAGGATATAAATCATAAAATATTTTATGCAATGAAAGCTAATTTCAATTTAAGTGTGATAAACACTTTTGTTAAACTCGGTAGTGGCGTTGATGCAAACTCTGAAGGCGAACTTTACCGCGTACTTAAAACAGGAATAGAGACTTCAAAAATAATTCTTACAAGTGTTGGTAAAACTAAAAATGAAATAAAGCTTGGATTAGAAAAAAATGTATTGATGATTAAAGCCGAATCTGAAGAAGAAATTGAGTTGATAAATAAAATTGCAAAAGAAATGAATAAGATTGCGCCCGTTGCTATCCGGGTTAATCCGGATGTTGATGCAAAAACTCATCCTTACATTTCAACCGGACTTTCAAGCAATAAATTTGGAGTTGATTCCAAAACTGCGTTATCAATCTACAAGCGAAGAAAAGATTTCAGCAACATTCGTTTTACGGGAATTGATATGCACATTGGTTCTCAAATTACTTCCATTGATCCTTTTGTTGAAGCCGTACAAAAATTATCCGATATTTATTTTGAGCTAAACTCTGATGGTTTGAAATTAGAACACTTTGATGTTGGCGGTGGAATTGGGGTTAGTTACAATAGCAAACAAACATTTTCAATAAATGACTTTGCAGAAAAGACAATTCCGCTTTTTAAAAAACTGGACTGTAAAATTATTTTTGAACCCGGAAGATGTTTAACAGCTAACGGCGGAATATTTGTAACAGAAGTTTTGTACAACAAGAAAAACGGCAGTAAAAATTTTGTTGTGATTGATGGCGCAATGAATGACTTGCTTCGCCCTTCAATCTATCAAGCTTATCATCATGTTCAGCCGATTCAAATATTTAATGATAGAAAAAATATTACAGCGGATGTTGTAGGGCCCGTTTGTGAATCGGGTGACTATTTTGCGAGAGACAGAGAAATTCCCGAATCTAAATCAGGCGAATTACTTGCGGTTATGTCTGCCGGAGCTTATGGAATGGTGATGAGTTCAAATTACAATGCTCGCCGCCGCCCCGCAGAAATTTTAGTTGACGGTGATAAATATAATTTGATCCGAAGCAGAGAAACTTTTGATCATTTGATCTGGGATGAAAAAATTATTGATTAAATTTTTAATGGATTACAAATAATCAAGAGACTAAAAAGTTTAATGGCTTGTTTAACAGATTTCTCACTTCGTTCGAAATAGCAATTTTAAAAAACTACTTTGACTTTAGTAAACGCTTTATCAAAGTAACCGGATGAAGAACTTCAACATCAACATTAAACTTTTGTGTTCCGTGTTTTATTTGACCCATACAACCCGGATTTCCGGTTAGAACGATTTTTGCTTTTGTGTCCTTGATATTATTCATTTTTCTTTCAAGCTGTTTAACTGCATCATCATACCTTACAACATTATAAATTCCGGCGCTTCCACAGCACCAGCTCGCTTCTTCAAGTTCAGTGTATTTAACTCCGGGTAAAGATTTTATAACATCACGAGGCTGAGAAGAAACTTTTTGTGCGTGAACCAAATGGCAAGCATCGTGATAAGTTATAAGTTCAGGTTCAGGATCGGGTTTGAAATTTAATTTTGGTTTTTGTTCCGCAAAAAATTCCGTAATGTCTTTAACTTTAGCAGAAAATCTTTTTGCTTTTTCAGCGTAAGCGGGATCATCCTCCAGTAAATGAGCATAGTCTTTCATAAATGCCCCGCAACCGGCAGAATTAGAAATCAGAAAATCATAGTCATGCTTTTCAAAAGAGTCAATATTCTTTCTGGCAAGTTTTAATGCAAATTCCATATCTCCATTGTGCCCCATTAACGATCCGCAGCAAACCTGATCCTGCGGAGTAACAACTTTACAACCGCATTCTTTAAGAACATCAATCGTATCAATATTAATATCGGCAAACATCGTGTTCATCAAACAACCGAAATGGAAAGCTGTTTTGTATTTTACTTCTCCAACTGGTAATTCAATTTCTTTTATTTGTTTATCACTAAATTTATCAGCAATTACAGGAGATAATTTTTCTATTTCAGATAAATTTTTTGAAAATATTTTAAGTAATCCTGTAGCACGAACAAACTTTTGCAATCCGATTTTTTGATAAAGCCATAATAATCTGGAAACGAATTTTAAACCGTTACGCGATGCTACAACTTTTCTTAACGCAAACCTTTTTAGTGTTAATCCAAATTTTGAACCCAACCCTGCTTCATCAACCACCACCCTTGCAGCTTCAACCATCTGCCCGTATTTTACTCCGGCAGGACAAGCAGTTTCGCAAGCCTGGCAATCCAAACAAAAATTCATTTCCTCAGCAAACAAAGGACTAAGTTCCATCTCACCTCTTGCAACAGAACGAATCATTCTAATTCTTCCGCGTGGTGATGAGCGTTCTAATTTAGTTAAATCATAAGTCGGGCAAGTTGCCAAACACATACCACAATGCATGCATTGCTGAAGAATGTCATCATTAGGAAGGATTTTTAGCAACTCTTGATACTGAATTTCTTTAGCCATGAAAATCTTTTATTTGTTCTCTTTTGGTAGGAAGACTTCCTTCACATTTTGGAGAGATAGTGAAAATTTTTCCGGGATTTAAAATATTATTTTCATCAATTGCTGATTTAATTCTTTTCATCATATCAATTCCAGCAGGTCCGGCAACTTGTTCTAGAAATTGTTTTTTAGCTAAACCTGTTCCATGCTCACCAGTAATTGTTCCACCAAGTTTAATTGCTTCATTAAAAATAAAATCAAAGGCTTTATGTGCTTTATCTAATTCTTCGGATTCCCTTTCATCCGTTAAACAAGTCGGATGTAAATTTCCATCACCGGCGTGACCGAAATTTCCGAAAGTTACATCAAACATCTTTGCAGCTTTTGTAACTTTTTCAATCATCACTGGTAATTCACTTCTGGGAACAGTTGCATCTTCAAGAATTGTTGTAGGCATTTTTCTTGCCAGAGCGCTGAATGCACTTCTTCGGGCACTCTTTAAAATATTTGCTTCGCTTTCATTTGCGGCACCTTTTAGAGCTGAAGCGTTATTTTTTACAGCAATCCGTCTAACTGTTTCCGCGTCTTCCTGCACAATGCTTCCTCTTCCATCAATTTCAATTAATAGTATTGCTTCGCTTTTTCTTGGCAAACCTATTTTTGTATAATCTTCGACGCAATTGATTGTTGTGTTATCCAAAAATTCCATCATCGAAGGAATAATGTGAGAAGCTATTATATCAGCCACTGTCTTTCCTGCATCAATCAACTTATCAAAAAATATTAAAAGAGTAATTGTCTGTGTTGGTTTAGGAATTAATTTTAATAATACTTTTGTAATAATCCCAAGTGTACCTTCACTTCCAATAATAAAATCACGTAGATTGTAACCGGCAACATCTTTCATATTTTTTCCACCGGTTTTAAGCAACTCACCATTAGGTAAAATCATTTCAACGCCAAGGACATAATTTTTTGTTACACCATATTTCAAACCACGTAAACCTCCTGCATTGTTGGCAACATTACCGCCGATTGTGCAAACATTTAAACTTCCGGGATCCGGCGGATAAAATAGCCCATACTTTTCAACTTCTTTTTGAAGCAATCCGGTCACAACTCCCGGCTGTACAGAAACAGTTAA
This sequence comes from Ignavibacteriaceae bacterium, assembly GCA_049294175.1. Taxonomy (GTDB): domain Bacteria; phylum Bacteroidota; class Ignavibacteria; order Ignavibacteriales; family Ignavibacteriaceae; genus IGN3. The sequence goes on from JBAQCL010000018.1 coordinate 72,090, forward strand.
ATTATTTGTATCGACCTCAAGAATTTTATTCCATTTAGTCATCACAACAATAACTGAATTTTCCACAGGGATAGAACCTCCGCTTAATCCCGTACCAGCACCGCGAGGAACGACATTGAATTTTTCTTCGTTTGCAAGTTTTAAGATTTGGGAGATTTGTCCATCGTCCTGAGGAAATAAAACAGCTTCCGGTAATTGCTGATAAACGGGCGTTCCATCATAGGAATAAACGAGTTTATCTTCCTTTGAATCAAAAAAATTATTTGAGCCGACTATCGATTTTAATTTTTCCTTGGTGTACTGATCCATAATTTTTCCTGATTTTGTGTTATAAATTTAAGTAAAAACTTTTTGTTATGTTATTAGCCGGAATACAATAACTTAAAACATTGTTTTACATAAATAGGTGGCAAATGATTATTACAATAGAGAAAACTTGTTTAAGCTGGGTAAACAATACCAGAAATTAGATAGAGATGGAAATTTGAGAATGAATATTAAATTATTTGCTTGCTGATAAATCTTTTGGCACACTTTGTAAATTTAAACATTTTATAAAGATTATGAGACGGAAGCCTATTTGAGCAGTACTGGCATTTCCACTTGTAATTTTCTTCGCAAGGAAACGTTTAGACTTTTTTAATTTTACTTTTTGTTATCAATTTGTTTATGTTACTTTTATTTATGCAAACTAACATAACTAAAGATATTAACCCAAATAATTTTTAAGTCTATCGCTTCTTTTGGATTCTCTTAGTTTTACCAGGGCTTTTTCTTTAATCTGTCTTATTCTTTCCCGTGTCAGATTAAATTTTTCACCAATTTCTTCCAGCGTAGCTGAATTATCAGCATCAATTCCAAAAGATAATTTAATAACATTTGCTTCTCGTTCCGTAAGAAAGCGCAGTGCATTTGAAATTTCATCTTTTAATGATTGGCTTAGTAAATCCTTATCAGGTGCGGGTGCATCATGATTTGGAAGAACATCCATCAAACTGTTCTTATTCTCATCTCCCGCTTTAAGCGGTGCATCCATTGATATTTGTCGTCCTGAAATTTGAAGCGCATATGCAACTTCATCGGTTGACATGTCAAGAAATTGAGAAAGCTCTTCAGTTGTAGGCTTTCGTTCAAATTCCTGTTCAAGGTTTCTATAAGCTTTACTAATCTTAGAAAGATTTCCAACCCTATTCAAAGGTAAACGGACAACTCTTGATTGATCTGCAACTGCCTGCATAATTCCCTGCCGTACCCACCAAACAGCGTAGGAAATAAATTTGAATCCACGTGTTTCATCAAACCTTTGGGCAGCTTTTATTAATCCTATATTACCTTCATTAATCAAATCACCGAGTGTAAGCCCCTGGTTTTGAAATTGTTTGGCAACGGATACTACAAATCTAAGATTTGCCTTAACTAATTGTTCCTGTGCTCTTAAGTCACCGGCTTTAATTTTTAACGCTAATTCTATCTCCTGCTCTGCAGTAATAAGATCAACTTTACTTATTTCAAGAAAATACTGATCAAGAGATTTACTTTCACGGTTTGTAAATTGTTTTGTTATTTTCAATATATTTATACTTATTTAGATTTAACCGAAATGATAACCGATTGGAATAATTTAAACGGAATTAAAACTCAATATTTATGTTGCACTATACCGATTTTATAGCTCGAAAAAAAGCCAATAAAAAGATGATTAATGATGAATTAACTCTGATATAGTGATTTCAGCAAACTTTGGCGAGAATGTTTTGTGAATCGAATAGAAACGATTTTTAAATCTTGATTATTTTATACTAATTCTTGTCTCCTTATCAAAGAAATGAATTTTATCTGTCTGTAAATAAAGTTCAACTTTACTTCCATGAGATATATCTTGGTATGTGCGAAGTCTTGCAATGAACTGTGTTTTCTCCAATTCAAAATAAATAAATGCTTCATTTCCCATTGGTTCAACAACATCAATTTTTACTTCTAATTGTATTCCATTCTCAGTAGAACCTTCAACAAATATATTCTCCGGACGAATTCCAAGGATTACTTCTTTATCCTTGTGTTTTTTTAATAAATCAGATTGAGTTACATCTAACTTAAATTGAATAGTTCCGCTATTACTTCTATAGTAAACTTCATCCTTAACAATTATACTTCCATCTAAAAAATTCATTGCAGGGCTACCAATAAATCCGGCTACAAATTGATTTGCAGGTTTATTATATAAATTAAGAGGAGTATCAATTTGATTTATAATTCCGTCTTTAATAATTACAATCTTATCTCCCATTGTCATTGCTTCAGTCTGATCGTGAGTTACATAAATTATTGTAGCACCAAGTTGTTTATACAGCTTTGAAATTTCTGTACGCATCTGAACTCTTAGCTTGGCATCAAGATTACTTAAAGGTTCGTCGAATAGAAATACTTTTGGTTTCCGTACAATTGCTCTTCCTACAGCTACTCTTTGCCTCTGCCCTCCGGATAGAGCTTTTGGTTTCCTATTAAGATAATTTTCAAGATCAAGAATTTTAGCAGCTTCATTTACACGTGTTGAAATTTCTTTCTTATCTATCTTTTTTAGTTTAAGTCCAAATGCCATGTTTTCAAATACAGTCATATGAGGATAGAGGGCATAGTTTTGAAATACCATGGCAATATCCCGATCTTTAGGCGGAAGATCGTTAACCAACTTTCCATCTATATAAATTTCTCCTGACGTTATTTCTTCAAGTCCGGCAATCATTCTTAATGTTGTGGTTTTTCCACAGCCTGAAGGACCAACAAGAACTACAAATTCTTTGTCACCAACCTTAAAGTTTGCATCGGTAACAACTTTAGTTCCACCATCATAAATTTTAGAAACATTTTTTAGAACTACTTCTGCCATAATTTTAATTTTTTACAGTTGTTTATTAAATGTTAATTACTCTTTAACACTGCCCATCATTATGCCTTTGATATAATACTTTTGCAGCGCAAGAAAAACTATTATAACAGGAATTATCGTTACCACCGAACCAGCCATCATCAACTCAGGATCTTTTGTATGTTCAAGCATAAGATTAGCAAGTGAAACAGGAAGGGTGTACATTGAATCATCAGTTAGCACTATCAATGGCCAGAGGAAATCATTCCAGGTTCCCATAAAAGAAAAAATTGCAAGTGTAACCAGAATAGGAACAGCAAGCGGCAAAATTACTTTTCTGTATATTTGAAAATCTGTTGCGCCGTCCATTCTGGCTGCCTCAATTAAGCTATCGGGAATTGAAAGACAATATTGCCTTATTAAAAAAATTCCAAAAATATTTGCCATACCCGGAATGATGATAGCCATATAAGTATTTATAAATCCCATATACTTTAAAAGCAAAAACAACGGAAGCATTGTAACCTGACTTGGAATAATCATCGAGCTTAGCAAAAGGTTGAAAAGAAATTTCTTTCCTCCAAACCTGTATTTAGCAAAAGCGTAGCCAGCCATTGAATTGAAAAATAACGAAACTATTGTTACTGACGCAGAGAGAAAAAGACTGTTAAAAAAATTTTGCGAAACGTTTAATCTTTCAAATAAAGTTTTATACTGTACTAAAGTAAATGGATCCGGTAAAAATATGGGAGGGAAAACACTTGCTTTACCATCATACATCAATGAGGCTCCAAGCATCCATATAAACGGAATAAGCGTTATAATTGATGTAATAGTCAAAAATCCATATAGAATAATTTTTTTTATCATTCCGTACTCTTTTGAACTTTAAGTTGAATTATAGTGCCTATCATAATAATGAAGAAAAGGACAAAAGCAATTGAGGCTGAGTAACCCATATTCCACCATTTGAACCCTTCTTGATACATAAACTGTACAATGCTAAGTGTACTGTTTAATGGTCCGCCCTGCGTCATAATATAAGGTTCGGCAAACAATTGAAAATAACCAATTATGGTAATGATTGAAATAAAAATTGTTGTGGGTGCCAGCATTGGCAAGGTGATCGATTTAAATTTTTGCCATGCGCTTGCACCTTCTATTGATGCTGCTTCGTATAAATCTTCCGGAATGTTTTGTAAACCGGCAATAAAAATTATCATATTATATCCAAAATTTTTCCAGATAGACATTAACACAATAGCAGGCATTGCAGTTGAAGGTTCTCCAAGCCAGTCTATTTGAGCAATACCAACTAAACTTAAAATATAGTTTATAATTCCAAATCTTGGATGATAAATAAAACGCCAAACGATTGCTACTGCAACAAGTGTTGTAACAACGGGAATAAAATAGCTTAATCTGAATATTGCTTTATACTTTACAAGTTTTGAATTTAGAAGTAATGCCGCACCGAGTGAAACTGCAATAGATAAAGGTCCCGCCATTATAACAAAATAAAAAGTGTTCTTAAGCGCAGTATAAAAAAGCGGGTCATCAAAAAGTTTGATATAATTTTTAAAACCTATAAATCTTATTGTGCTAAAATCTGCAAGCGTATAAATATCAAAATCGGTAAAACTAATAACAAAGGCAGCTATCACCGGCAAAAAGAAAAAAATAAAAATAGCGCTTAATGCCGGGGCAAGAAAAATATAAGCTGCTGTTGTTGATTGTTTAAAGTTCATTTTTTAATTAATTAGAATTTTTGTTTGCGATAATCCATCTTCGTTTTTCCAGAATCCTGTTAACATCATTATCCAGATTTTTTGAAGCTTCATCCACACTCATAACTCCCCTTGCTGCCAACTCAGCATATTGCTGAACTTTAGAAAATGCTATTTGTTCCCACTCAGGAATTTTAGGAGTTGCACGCACGTTCATAAATTGCAAATAAAATGCTTTCATATAAGGATCATTTTTTAACACAGGATATTCCCAGGCTTCCCTAATTGCCGGCAGATTATTTAATAAAGTATAAAACTGAATTTGTGTCTTTGCTTCTGAAAGATATTCAAAAAATTTCCATACCTCATTTTTATATTTGGAATTCTTAAAAATCACAAGGCTTGAACCTCCAGCTAAGGAAACACCGGGATACTCATTTTCATAGCCTGGCATTGGTGCTGTCATCCATTTATCCGCAAGATTCCCTTTCATCCAATTTTTAAATTCGGGAATATTCCACGGACCAGAGATATAAATAGAAAAATATTCTTCGGCAAAAGCTTGATAAACATTTGTAACCTGAGATATTCCCATAGGCGCAAGTTTTTGTTTATGGAAATCAGTTAGAAACTTAAATGCTTCTTTAAATTCTTTCCCACTAAAGTTTCCTTCTGTGTCGTTATTCTTTAGTATTGATGATCCTGCTTGCATGCCAAATATTATAAACGGCGCGAACTCATTTGTTGGAAGATATATTGCATATTTTTCCTGGCTGGGATAAAGTGACTTTATTTTTTTTGCAAGATCAAACAGTTCATTCCATGTCTTTGGTGGATTTTGATAACCGGCTCTTTCAAAAACATCTTTTCTATAATACATTACTCTCGTATCTATATACCAGGGAATTCCAAACACTTTGTTGCCAATAACATTAGTTTCCCAAATACCATCGAAATAATTTTCTTTTTTTACTTGGTTGGAGTTCTTAATGAAATTATCAAGAGGAATAATTGCATTTAATGCTGCAAATTGAGGGACCCACGTATTTCCCAATTGACAAGCATCCGGAGTATTATCACTTGCAAATGCCGTTACAAGTTTTTCCTGAGCAGCTGTCCATGGAATTTGCTGAACTTTAATTTTAATACCTGGATTTCTTTTTTCAAATTCCGGGACAAGTTTACTAACATACTCCGCTTCTGCGCCCATTGCCCAAAATTTAATTACTTTCTCATTCTGGCTATTCCTTGAGCAAGAAATAAAAATTAAAATTAATATGAAGATAAAACCGGGATTTAAATACTTAAAAATTTTCATTTTATTATTTCTGCAAAATCATTTTTCCGTAAAGCGCATTATTTCCGGTAGATATTTTATAAAGGTAAATTCCTGAACTTACTTGTTTACTATCGTCATTAAGTCCATTCCAAACAACTTGATTTTCACCTGCTTCATATTCATTGTTTATTAAATCTTTAACTTTTTCACCAAGATAGTTGAAAATGGTAACCGTTACTTTTTCTCGTACAGGCAAATTAAATACAATTGTTGTACTTGGATTAAATGGATTGGGATAATTACCAACTAGTCTAAAATCATTAACGGTTTGAATTTCATCATCAACATCAGTAGTTGAATCAGGGATAAAACCAATAGCATCAAGCATTGGCTGAATTTCCGGATTAGCCATAAAATTATTCCATAACAACTGAGTTCTATAATTTTCTATCATAACTATAATTGGACCTTGATCAATTGCTAGATAACTTTGTGCAAACCAGCTTTCGCTTAAATTAAATGCATCTTTAAATCCATAAGTTCCCCATAAATTTACTCCATACTCATAAAAGAAACTTTTAATTGCAGTAATAGATTCTTGTGGAGTATAAACAATTGAAGAAATTGCAGCAGTTGGAGCAATAGTTCCATTATCATTAGTAGGTGAAAAGGCATTATAACCAAAAGGACCATCACTAGCTGTTAAACCCCAAGTATTTGTATCATAACCGGAATAGTTATGTGGATTATCAACACAGTATGCATGATTAATTAATGCAGTATTACGATTATTAATAAAATAATTTGTGTAAGCATCTTTTTTATTCCTAGGATCAAATCCTAAAAAAGAATAATGTGTCCAGAAAAGCGGGGCACCATACGGCGGACCTACAAACAATTTAATTCCATAATAATAATTACCATTTAAATAGGTAGAACTACTAGCCCAACCATCGTGATACAATGAAGCAGGGACCGGATGAGTTGGTGAAGCAATTGCAAGTAAATAAGTTATCATTGTTTCCATCCATCCAATAAGTGGAAAATTCATCTGCCAGCCGTAATTTGGAGACCAATGCCAGTAAAGATAATTTCCGTTATCTTTTCTATACCAATCCCATTCAACTGATTCCCAGATTGCCGTAATAAGATTTCTTATCTGTTCTTCATCAGATGTACTTTTATTAAAATATTGTCTTGCTGCTAACAATCCTTGTATCATAAATGATGTTTCAACAATATCGCCGCCATCATCATACTGACTGAAAGGAATAACGGTTCCGGATGTACCATTTAACCAGTGTGGAAAAACACCGTGAAATCTATCTGCCTTATTTGTAAGAAAGTTTAAAATAGTTAATATTCTGGCTATTCCTTGTTCTCTTGTTATATAACCTCTTTCAATTCCTACAAGAATCGCCATAACACCAAAACCTGAGCCTCCTATTGTAACAATATCACCTGAACCATAACGCTCACGAGCTAAACCTGAAACAGGATGAGCATAATCCCAAAAATATTTAAATGTTGCTTCTTGTACAGAATCAAGAAGAATACTATCGGGTAATGAAGTAGTTGTAGCAATTGCTGCATCACTTAACACAGATTCATTTAAGTTTGAATCAAATGCAGATATTTTATAATAAAATGTTTCAGGCGGTACACCAACACGATCATTATAATTTGTTGTTATACTTGAAACTGAACTAATTTGGTTATAATTATTACCATCCGTTGAGCGATAAATATTATAACCTGCTATGTCAGATTCATTGTTTTGATTCCAGGTTAAATTTATCAAAACGTGAAGAGCCTTTGTAGTTAAACCAGTAGGAGCAGCTGGAGGCGTAAAATCTAAATCATTTACTGAAACAACTTTAATTTCATCAATATAAATTGTGTGGATATTCCCATCAGCATTATTCTGCCCAAAATAAATTGTTTTTATACGTGTTAGATCCGCATCACCCGGATTTTGAACAAAATAAGAAATTGGAACAGCAACCCGTATCCAATTATTAGCAGAAACTTGCGTAATGAAATTTGATAATTCTTGTTTTGGTGTTTTATTATTTTGATCGTCTTCAAGATAAATTGTTGGTAATGAAACTGAATCAATTTGTGCCAATGCAAAGGCTCTAAATATAATTGAATCTTTAACTGCATAATTGTGTGAAGTCCAACCCTCTTGAGCAATTGCTAATCCCCAATCGCCATCTGAAAGAGATTTCCATCTTATTCGTAATGAATTGACTCCTGAATATTTATGTGCTGTATCGACTGGACATTTATCTCCGTTTGTTAAAACAAGAATACTTGGAGTATTATAATATCCAAAAGTTGCATCATAGTAGTAATCATTTGGACTATCATAAAATATAATATATGGTTGCGAAAAACCAGGTACTGTTATGAATAATAGCAGTAAAAACTCAATTGTTATAAATACTTTTTTTTTCAAATATTTTATAAAGAAAAACATTTTAATCCTATTTTTAAAAAACAAGTTATTTTCTTACAAATTAAGAAACTTAATCATCAGTTATATTTTTATTTATCTTTTTATTTAAATCAGTTTTTATTTTCCTTGATTACTTTATAAGAAAAAGGGGTTAGTGTAACATTGTTACCATTTACCCTAAATGTTTTTTTCTGGTTGTGATAGTTTAATAAAAACATATAATTATTTTTTTTACTTTTTCTTATAACAAATTGTATATCAGGATCTGAAACCTTCGCTTGTTTTTTAATTTTATCCAACCGAACTATCTTTTCCAATAAGTGTAAATGCTCATCACTTGTATAACTAAAAGCAAACCCGAGCGCGGTAATTATCCCATCACCAACTTTTTTTCTAATGCCGCACACTTCGCCTGTTTTAGTATTTGATACAACTTTAATATTCTTTGTTTGAAAAATTTGTTTCCCGTTAGAAATAGTAAACACATCTTCAATACCAAATGCTTTAACTTTGTTAGGACTTTCAGCTTTTTTGAATTGAATCTTTAAAGCATCTTTTAAGATTGTGCAAGGATTTAAATAGATATCTAAAGTTGGTATAACAGGATAAATTATAAGATGTCCGCCATTCTTTACATAATCAGCAAGAAATTTTTGTGTGTCCTTATCCATAAATTCAGTTGTTACAGCCCATAGCTGTTTATACTTAAGTAAAGATTCCACAGAACTATTTTCCAAATCTTTTATATCATAATTAAAATTTAGAGTTTGAAGCCCGCGTAATAATCCGTTAAAGAGGATATCTTCCCGAACAAAACGCGGGTCTAATGAAAGCCCAAGTTTTTCAATATCAAGTCTTTTTTCTTTAAGCAGTTGTGATGTTGTAACTTCTGTATAGAAATATGGTTTGTATAATCCAACACAAATTTTTGCTTCTGTTTCACTAAGCAGCAAATCTTCTTTTTCCTGATTAATAAAGCGATCAACTTTTTTAATAGTATTATACAAAGGTGATTTTACAGCATTTGCATCAACAGGTGTCTGATAATAAAATGTCTTTCCGTAAAAGCCTTTTCCTGCTGGATTTATTCCTTGCGAGAACATATAATAATTAAAACTCTTCAATCCGTGAGCAAGTGATGCATAGTAAAAGGTTTCTAAATCATTAGTATCGCTTTTAACTTGATGTTCTCTTGTTCCAGCTTGAAATTCTGCTGCCCAAACCGGAGCATAAGGCTGCATAGCTTCAAGAATTTTATTACAAGCTAAATCAGAATGTGCATTTCTAAATGAAACAAATTCAGGAATATGATCTAACCCAAAAACTATATCCTTTCTTGTTTTCATAATTTCTTCGTAAGTGCTGATAAGCATAGGTAGTTCAGATGCATTTCCGTAGATCCAACCGGGAATGTTATGAGTAAGCTGAACATCCACTCCAAAACTTTTGATTTTTTTGCTTAATACATCAAGATAAAGCGCATAATAATGCCTGTAGAAAAGATGAAAATCGTAGTAAGCACAGTAATCTTGCTTGTTTTCAATTTTACCCGTTGGAGCACAAATATTTTTAAAAGAAAAATAATTTGTTCCATAAATTTCATTTAAGGATTCTATTGTTTCATACTTATCTATCAAAAAATTTTTATAAAGTTTTATAACAGAATCATTATAATCAATTTTACCGGAAAGCCATTGAAACACACCGACTTCATTACAAACCTGCATCATCGTAATTGGTCCACCATTGCTCGATTGATGCTTTGCAATAATCGGCATAATTTTATCATACCAAAGAAATGAATAACTTAAATATTCATCAGACATATAAGACATAAGATCAGGAGAAATAATGTTTCCTTTTTCATCTAATGCATAAGTGTTTTTATTAGCCTTTTTCAAAAACCATGAAGGTAATCCTTGTCCTTCATACTCTGCAAGTATATATGGACCAGGTTTAACTATGAGATCTAATCCATTTTTTTTACAAAGCTCAATATATTTTACTAAATTCCTCGACGAATGAGTTTCACCCGTGAAATCAAATTGACCTTCTTCATATTCGTGCCAATCCCATGGAATATAAGTCGAAGTTGTATTTGCACCAGCATGCTTTAGCAATGCTAAATGTTTATCCCAAAGTTTCGAATCAATCCTGAAGTAATGAATTTCACCGGAAATTACAAAGTGTGGTTTTCCGTTTTTTAAAAAATATCCATTTGCTGCTGTAACACTCATTTTTGTTATCCAGATTCTACAATAAGTTTATAATTATTAAATAAATATTGACAAAAATTATTCTTCGTAATCTATAACTACCTTAGCGGGAAATTCTTTTACATCAATTTCATTTTTCGTAAATGATTTAATATTATTTCCATTAACACTAACATTAACAGGAAGTTTTGAGCCGTTAAAGTTTTTTATTTTAATCCCATTCTCAGGTAACTGAACATCACCATAAATTGAAAAGATATATTTGTTATTTTCTTTTTTAATTAAGTAAGAAATTTCTCCATAATAAGTAGGCAGATGCTCGATTGACATTCCGCCTGGATTATCAATCCAATCCTGATATAAAGCTGGGGCTAAGACTAATGATTCATCGTATTCATTTTCATAAACAAACATTGAGCGAACTGCATTCAAAAAATCTGAACCGACCCATGTATGCGGCATATCGCCAATATACTTTGGAGTTCTATAATCTTTCCAAACAACTTCAGCCCAATCGTTCCATCTATTGGGTCTTTGATCATTCAAGAAAAAATCAATTAATTCATGTGCCCGTTCAGGCTGATCCAATAAAATGAACGAACCGATTAAGCGGTTTTCATAAGGGGTATAATTTATCCAATCAATTTTTCCATCTCTTCTATTAGTAAAGAATTCAAAATACTTGTCGAAAGTATTATAAACTTCCGGCTTTGGTAAACTGCCTAATTCATTACAAGGAGTGAGTGCAATAGTTGTCGATGTTGCATCGAAATCACCAAGCTCAACACAACCGGGAATGTAATTAATATTTCGAGTTTTCATTGCAAGCTTAAGCGACGAATAAAGATTTTTCTTAAAAGTATCTCGCACCTTTTTTATTCGCTTATAGGATTCTTCTTCCCCAAGTATTTTTTGGATTTCAGCCGCATCTTTCAAACCTTTCATTGTAAAGAAATCATCCCAATACGAATGCATAGGTTTTGCTGAATATCCTTCGTGACTGATCGATTCGGTTACCAATCCATAATAAGCTTTAACACTATCATTACCGTTTTTGAAATGGTCAGTTGAACGCTGTGCAATTAAGGATTCGATATATTCAACAGCTTTTAACACATTTTTATTTTTCGATCTAAGAAAAGTTGTATCTTTTGTAAAGTTGAAATATTCACGAATCAGATAAATCAATTCACCGTGGCTATCGTTTTCAGGAACCGGATCAGGACCACGAGAATCAACTACGCAAGGCACTTTGCCATTTTCGTATTGATTTGCAGAATACCAATCAATAAAATCTTTTACTTCTTTAACAATTCCTGATTTTAAAAGTGCCGATGATGTCAATGATCCATCTCTTATCCAGCTTCTTTCATACGAACGCGAACCCGGTTGAATTCCCGCCTTATCCCTGTTTATTAGAATATAAGCAAGATTTGATTTATAGGTGTTAACTATTCTACTTGCTGACTCAGGCAGATTAAACTTTATGTGGTTGACTTCTGATTCCCAGAATTTTTTTGTTTCAAGTAATTTATCTTCAACCGATTTTTCTGTAATAGTTTCATTTGTAAATTCTTCACTATAAAAAGGAACAGCGAGAAAAATATTTTTTTCTTCGTTAGGACTTAAACTAAATGAATATTCCAGAACACCTTCGGCTAAGTCTGTTTGATCATTGAGACTTTTACGCTGCGGAATTTCACTTGCTTTAATCTGTTCAACAATATTTCCCTCATCAAAAAATGATGCGCCAAAAGAATCATAAGCCGTTATTGGCATAATGACTTTATTATCATTCACATAAATTTTATTATCTTTTTCTTGTAAAAAGCTAATCTTACCAACGCCGCCGGTTAGATTTAGGAATTGATAATAAGGGTTAACCTGGAAAGGACGAATCAGTAAAAATAGTTTTCCGTTTTTTTGATCTGAAGAATTATTAGTGATTGTGTATTTGAAGTAAAGAATAGAATTTTGATTCGGTTTTCCATTTGCAAAAATTTTGGTTTCAATGTTTACTTCATCACAAGTCCAATTAACTTTTGGTATTGGCAGATAATTACCTTCAAGAGTTTGAGAAACCTGAACATTATTCCAGTTAAAAAATTGATCAGCAATTTTTAACATTGGCTCAATAGAAAAGTTTGCTTTATCAACTTCCACTATTCCATCTTCATTTATCAGCGCTTCTTTAACATCATTATTAACACCAACTATTGTCCAATAAGATGCTTCTTCCGAAAAATATCTTGGGAAATTTCCCTTTGGTGAATTTTTTGCTGCATAAATAATAAAATCATTTTTAGTTAAAGAATTAGCAGTATTAAGAAAAGATATTTCGTTAATTCCAAATCCATCTTTTGGATCACTTTCCGATAAGTTTAGTTTTAAATACTTTGCCTCTGCTTCTGTTAGCTTAATAAAACTAACACCACTTTTGTTTGATGAAACAGAGTAAACTTTTTCCCAATTATTTCCATTTCCAGAAAGAAGAACATCAAAAACTTTTGCCTGATGATTTTTTAACCAATCAATTTTTAATCCGCCAAATTCTCTTTGGGTTTTTAAATCAATAGTTATGGTTTGTTCATTTGCGTTTAAGCTTTTCCAAAATGTTTCAGAGACACTATCTAACATTAAATTTGGTGAATGGTTCTCAATTGAAGAGGAAGCTGTCGCAGAAGGAATTGGATAAATATTTGTTTCCGGTTGTAGTGGTTCAAATTTTAAATCGTCAATCCATATTGTTCCTTTTCCTCCAACAAAAGAAGCAATTGTAAATTCTATCCTGTCAATTCGTTTTAAAGATTGATCGCTGGTTGGACCCCAGGCAAAATTTATGTGTCTTTTTTTTATTCGTATCTTCGTCCAATCATTCGGGAAATCATAATTCCTATTATTTACCCACCAAACATTTTGCCCTGTGCTGTCTAAAAATTTTATTTCAAAATTGTTAGAGGGAGATTCTGCTTTTACATAAAAAGTAAATTCAAAATTTTCCGAAAGATCAATCGGAAAGAATTTTTGAATACCGCCGTAACCAGTTCCTTTCGTAAAGTCATAATCAAACCTGATTGCATTACCGGTTAAACCCTTATCGCTTGACACAACAAGATTAACACCGTCTGCTTTAAATATTTTCCAGCCATTATCATTTCCAAAATCATCAAGTAATTTAATCTGGCTATATAAAACTGAATTAAATATGAATGATATAAGTAAGGTAGATGGAAAAATTTTGTATAAAAAATTCATAATATTCAGTTCTGATTAATATATTCGAATCCTAATCTGTTTAAACCTTTTTGAATTATCGGATCTTTCATTACATAATTCCAAACTAAACCTGATCTGAAGTTTTCAATCATCAAAAGCATTGGACCTTGATCAATACCAAGGTTCTCTTTATTAAACCAATCTAATGTTGGATTAAATGAATCAACATATCCATATTTCTGCCACAAACCTTTACCATATTTTTTATTAAAAGATTTGATTGTTGGAAGGACAATCTCCGGTGCAAAAACAATTGAAGAAATTGCAGCATAAGGGGCAATAGTTCCATCATCAAAATAAACAAGATCAGGTCCGCTTGTTCCTCTTGCAGCATATCCTAAAAATTTTTTATCATCGAAATTGTATGAATCGCCTGGACCATCGCTGGCTGTAAGTCCCCAGCATAAATCACCATAACCTTTCCAGCCTTTTGGATTATCAATTGCATATTGCCTTTGTACATAAGTTGCACGGCGTGAATTTTCAAAGTAATCTATTCCCTTTTTCTTCATGTACTGATCAACTAATCCTCTAAAATCTATAAATGTATGCGAGAATTGATGACCAAACAAAGGAGGAAAAACAGCATGAGACAAACTTGGATATGGAGTTCTCCAATCATACGAATCAAGCCATGTATTGTAAGCTGACTCCACATTCTTCATACCTGTGCCGGCGGCAAGGATATATAGAAAGAGGGCTTCGTTGTAACCATTCCATCCCATAAAATGCAAACCTTCCTTCGGAGTCCAGCCCATAGAGATTGTGTTTGCGTACTTACCGGTTGAAGGCATTTCAAAAAAATCCCAATCAAGTCGTTTAAGAAGTTTAGCGGCAATTGAACGAATTTCATTTTCAATATCATTAACCTGATAATAATAATTACGTACAAAAATAATTCCCATCATCAGCAACCCAGTGTCAACAGTAGAAAGTTCACAGTTCCATTCTCTAGTACCGGAATTCATTCGCAAAAAATGATAATAAAATCCCTTGTAACCTGTGGCATTTGTATCTGTACTTTGATTAGAGTTAAGGAGAAATTTAAGAGTGTTGAGAGTTATTTGTGCTGCTTTTTCCCTCGTAATCCATCCTCTTTCAATTCCAACTGCGTAAGACGGCAGAGCAAATCCAATTGCTGCAATGCTTGCAGGAGCCCAGCTTGCACTGCGATCTTTCACTAAGCCGTTCTGTGGATTAATTTCATCCTGAAAATAAAGAAATGAACGGTGCTGAATTGAGTCTAAAAGTTTTATATCATCTGAAGCAGGATTATAGTCAACTTTTCCATTTGATTTAAATAATATTTCACCCTTTTGAGCATTACATCCGGTGGATATAAACAAGACGATGAAAATTATTTTTATCATTTTAAATTCAAAAGTTTTTCCCATAAACAGTTCCGTTTCTAAAAATATTTTTTGATTGACTAAATTTTTACGGAGATAAATTTTTGCTCTTTTGCCATACATCAAACCACCCGCTAAATTGCTCCGTATATGGTACGGCAAATATTTCTCCACCAAATCCCATATTTTTAACAACAACTAAGTTTAGAAAAATATTGTTTATACTCTTCAACACATCTTCATAAATTTTAACGCCATATTTATTTGCAAGTTGGGCATTATATTTATTAACCAATTTTTCAAATTTTGATAAAGTTAATTTCATTTTTAACTCTTGCTTTATTTCATCAAAACTTTTTTCATAGGTTGTAGTATCTGTTTTGCTACCAATTAGCTGAAATACTGAATAACCTTCATCTAATTTGATAGGGCCATAGACTTCTCCGATCTTCATTTGAGAGGCTATTTTACCAAGATTGCCAAATTTAGTGATAGGAAAATATCCGAATTCACCGCCTCTGTTTCTTAATGAATCTCTAATTGTATACTGTTTAGCAAGTTCTCTAATATCTTTACCTTTAGATAGCTCCTTCAAAACGGTTTCAACCACTTCCAGTTTATCTGTAAGTATTTCCACAATATTAACCAATTGTGGAGATGTTTCATTCCATTCATTTTTTAAATAAACTGAATAAACCTCTTCTTCAGGAACTTTGACCGAATCCATTAAGCTCGTCATCAACATTTGAGATAAGTAATAGTCCCTCCACATATTTATATTTTTTTGAACTTCTTTAGAATTTTTTAATCCTTTTTTAACTCCTTCCATAGTCAGCAGTTCGTCTTCAATAAATTTTCTAATATAAGATGAAAGTGATGCCCTTATGCTTTTTTCACTTATATCCTGTACAAAAAATCCATCCTGGCTTAATATATTTAAAAAGTATTCTACATTTATAAATTTATTTTTGAAATTTATAAAGTTCATGTTTCTAAATGTGTTATCAATAAGATAAATGGCAGAACTTACTTCTCCACCTCTTAAATAAAATTTGTTATCATGATCTTCAGGGTTCTTAGCAGCATATTTGTCGGCAAATTTCGGAACAAATATTTCTATTAATTTTTCAAAGATTTTTTTATCGGCAGTTACTTTGTACTTACTAAAAAATCCGCGGTAATATTCCAAATATTTTTCGTGTTCAATTCTTGTTTCAATTATTCTTTTAACATCTTCCAATGTATTAACATTGTCTTTAAGATCTTTATTATCCTGAATTGAATCCAATTTTAATATATAGTAGCCATCAACTGAACTGATTATTGGAGTAAACTCTCCTTGCTTCAATCTATAAACCTCATCCTCGACCTTCTTATCCATATCACCGAAAGTGATTACTCTTAGTGTATCCTGATCCTTTGACTCCTTACGAAGAGCCAATAATGAATCGAAAGATGCTCCTTCTTTAAGTTTTTGATAAATATTTTTTAATTCATTTTCATTATCAGAAAAAATAAATTTTAATTTGAGTTTCTTTTTTATACGATCAAGCCCATTTTTAATTTTTTCTGGTGAGTATTCTATTTTGTCCTTTATCTCAAGATTGTATAATGCATCTCTAACATACATGTTTTCAAGGGGTCCAATAATATCATTAAATTGTTTAGTGCCACTAAATCCTTTTTCCATCGCGTCAAGCGCCAAAAGTTTTTCTGCAATTAATTGTTCTAAAAATTCATGTTTCACAACTTCTTTATCGGTATTATTTAATAGTTTTGGGTGAGCACTAAAATCAAACCTGTCCTTAAATTCAGATTCATATATTTTATAGTCACCTATTTTTGCAACAACTTTATCTTCCTGTGGAAAAACAAATCCGTAAAGAATTATAAACAAAAGATAAATTTTAAATAAAAAAAACTTCATTACTTGAAATGGTTTTGCTGAAAACAAATGAAATTAAAAAAGATTAAAATAATATTTAATTATTAACTATAAATTAAGACGCAGCTTTAATCAACAAAGTCAAATAGATGATAAATGATTGCTTTCCTGGAATCTTAAACGACTTAAAAGTGGATTCCAACTGTAAATCTATGAGTCTTGTTAAGCTTGCCATAATCAGCCCAGGCATAATCAAAACTAATAATGGATGTTTCAGAAAAGCCAACTTTAACTCCGGCTCCAAGCACTAATCCGCCTTCAAGATCCTCCAAAAACAAATCGCGATATCCACCCCTTATAGCAAAGGTATTTAAGAAAGACCATTCTCCACCTATATTAATCCTTTCAGAATTATCATTTGAGTGTATTGCATCAGATGAGACTATTAATTTACTCCAATCAGATACTTTAATTAAATATGATAACCCAACTCTAAATAATGTTGGTAATCCGTAGGATCCCATCCTTAACTCAGCAGGAATTCTTGGATGATCTCCATATTTAGCAGGATCAGCATCATAATTAAAGTAAATATCCCTTCCGTCATAGGAAGCTCTGGGCCCGAAATTAGACACGCTTGCACCAATTGTTAAGCCTTCTATTGCTGATTTATACTGTACCCCAAAGTTTAATGCAACATTGCTAAGACTGGAATTGTATATAGTTTCTTGCAGATAATTAACGGCGATACCAGCCGAAACTCTATCTGTTAACATTACTCCATATGCAACGCCTAAAGCAAAATTTGTAACATTATAATAAAGATTAGAACCGCTTTCTTTTTCGACTGTGGTAATTTCTATATCACCGGAGTTTAAAGAAATTAATTGAATTGCAAATGTGCCAATTTCATTTATGTTAATTGCTGCAATTGCATAATTGTATTTTATATCTGCAAGCCATTGATTATAAGTAAATTGAACTTCGATACCTTCCAATCTTCCTAAACTGGCAGGATTATAAAAAGCTGAAGAAGCTTCACCAGAAAGAGAAGTTCCTGCATTGCCAATTGCAACTAATCTAGAACTTGGTTCAATTTTAAGGAACTGTCCTATTGTTGTTCCTACTTTACTTTGACCGTATAGCTCTCTTGAAATCAGAAGCATAATAAATATAGCTGCAAATTTTACTATCATAAACAACTTGTAAAAATTTTCAGAATTACAGTTACTTACAATTTTGCTATTAGAGTTTTTTACAAATCTTATTTGATTAAATAAGTTTGATATTGTATTGTTTTTTCTTTTCATTTTATCACCACTTACTTTATGATAGCAAATTTGCCAATAAAATCCTCTAACCCAGCGGCTTCTACAAGATAAATGTATAGTCCTGGAGCTATTTCTAAATTATCCTTTGAACGCAAATTCCAGGGGATGTAACTCTGAAATCCACTATCAAGATGTAATGTTTGGACTAACTCACCGGTTATAGTATAAATTTTAACTGTCGAGTTCATAGGTAACCCTCTAAATTCTATCCTTCTTTCACCACGACCGGTTTCCGCATAAGGTGCCTGTTCAAAAGATGCCATACCAAGGTATGGATTTGGAACAACGTAAGGTTTTTGTGTGTAATCATCCTTTTGTTTAACCATATCTATAAATGAAGAATCTGTATTAAAACTATAAACATCGGATTTATTAAACGGTATATTCATATTCAGTTGGAAAATATCTCCAGAGGTCGGAAATATTGAATTGGCATATTTAGGACCGTTAACTGTATCAACTTGTATTCTAAATACCTTGTTTGTAACTCCTGAATATGATTTAGCCATAATATCAATAAATTCATCTTTCTGGCTCAAAGTTTGATTTCCATCAACATCTCTAAAGCTAAAATCTGCTTGGAATTGCCCACCCATTTTTGGCGTTCCAATAATTTTAAATTTTGCCGGAATGCTTTGGGCACCAATTACATTTATAGAAGTATCCATTACTTCATCTGAAAATATTATTGTATAATCAGCTGGATAATTTGGCTTCTCAAGATTTAATGGAAAAGAAGGGATATTAGAAATTTGATATTTAAATACCAAGTTTGACTTACTACTTTGTATAAATCCTGAATTTGCAGTATCTGCCGAAATATATTTTGGAGTAAATATAAGAGGCAGCATTCCATAACCAACAGGACCATTTCCTAATGCAATTAAATCATTACCACCTGTAAAAACAGTATCATTACGACCATTTGTAACGTCATACATTTCATAACTTGTTGCTTTAATAGAATCTACTGGTGATTTAAATCTTATTTCAAATGTATGGTTCTTAGGAATAATATCAGGATTTGGCGTTTCGATTGCTACACTGCCAAATCCATATCCTTGTCCATGGTTTAGATCAGTATAAGTTCCCGGCTTATAGCCTGGTACTTGAGCATTTGGATATACAACAACAATATTTTTAGGTAATATTAATCCTCCTCTTAAAGTTTGGTTTACAGAAATAGCACTTTCTGATGGATAAATGTTTAACTGCTCGATCCCCCTGTCATAAGATGTAACAGCATAAAAATATCGTTGACCATTAACAACCGTTGTATCTTTAAATGTATGTTTAATCCCGGAATCACTGCCCAAGTAATACTGTAATCCCTCTACCGATATGCTGCTGTAGTCCAGTATTCCATCGACTAAATCAAAAACAGCTAATGCTTTCCCAGGCCCAAGTCTGCCAATTCCTTGAGCATCATAAACTACTTGCGGATCAAGAAAACTTTCGTCTGTACTCCTGTAAATTTTATATCCTTCAAAGTCATTTATATTTGTTATAGGATCGAAAGCATCTTCAGCAGCATTATCCCAATTAAGATTAACAAATCCATCGCCTGCATATGCTTGAAGAGTTGGAAGCGGAGGAGGAGTGGCAAACTGATAATTAGCATTATAAATTGTTTGGACAACCTCTACAGTTTTTCTCATTTGATGTAGATCTGAACCAAACGCCAAAGCTAAACTAAATCTTTCAATTTTTGCCGTACCAAGATAGAATGGACCTGAAGCAAAGAGGAAACCAATATTATAATTTTTTACGCCTAATGTATATTCGAATGGGTCAGCACTTGTAAATTTATTGTAAAGTTTTTGGGGCCATAATTTCGCATCCATATAAAATAATATATCATCTACAGGTCCCACAGTTCCCTTGCCGGGCGCTATTCGATTTAATTTAAACCCTGTTAAACCAATTTGATCAGATTCATTTAAATCAGTTCTATCAAAATTAGGTTCTCCATAAGTCGGTATAGAGTCATTTTCTCCAGTATCAAAAGTGCCAAAAATTCCATCTGCCCCTGTGTCGTTATTTAAAGTCCAATCCAAGTCTTCGTCCCCTGTCCACCAAATTCCTCTCTGAAATGCTGGACGAAGCCTAAAATTAGCATATCTGTTCAATTTTACAGTATCATAGTTTGCTGTTATATAATTTAATATTGCACCCTGACCAATAATTTCTTGACCTGGTCCACTATCCCTTTTCTCATCAATAATCCCATCATCATCATTGTCAACACCATCAACAGGATTGCCGGGTGTTTCCAAATAGGCATACCCTAAATACCCTGTTTTACCAAAATTACCATTTCCATTATAATCCCAAGTATAAACGAGGTCCATCCCATTAGTTGTATCATAATATGCATTATCATCGTCGCTTTCATATACTAAATCAAAAGGACTAAGAGAACCTCCTCCGACACCTGAATCCATATATAAGCCAAAGATTACATTATAATCGTAATTGGTTGTGCTTTCATTTGATATATCATAATGCCAAAAGATTACATCGCGAGATTGTATGTTAGACCATTGAAATCCTCTTTGTTCAACTTTTAACCCCATACCTCTTCGCGTACTGTCACGCATATCCGGATAAAAATTCCATTTACTATAATAATCATCATCATATACGCAAAAGCTTTCCTGATCTGCATTTGGCTGCTTTCCAAAATAACCATTCCAGCTTCCACTCCAACCAGGGTCATCAGGATCATTCAGTTTATCATACCAGCTATCTGGCCAGGTTCTAGGATCATAACTTACTGCCGGAGATCTTCCAACATTTATGCTTGGATTAAGCTGAAGATAACCTGGCCGGGGATTATATCTTTGAACTCTTCCAGAGAGGGGATTAGTTTCCTGTCGCTCTCGATAACCAGTTTCCATAATATAGAAATCTTGTAACTGACCGTTTATAAACTGTTTTAGTTTTGCAAGAACAAAAGGTGTAACCCCATCACTGTAACCTTCTAAAGAACCTTTAGGCCATTCCATCGAATGAAAAATAGTATAATCAGGATTTGTTTGATAATCACCAACCATACCATAGTTGTAGAACATTGTTCTAATTCGATTGGCATCGTGTGTACCCTGTCTTACAAAATCCTCTTTTCCTCTTTGATCGATTGGGACAACATCAAATTGAGCTTGTAAATTTGATATAAAAACAAATATTACAATTGTAATAATATATTTCATTGATTCTAAAATTTTTAGCATAATTAATAACTCCTAAATGAAATACCAAGTTCTATTCTGCGGGGAGCACTAAATCGATTTGGGTCCAGAGGCTCACCAGGTCTAAGGGTTAGTGATCTTTCCGGGTTTCCGGTATCTGAAAAGACAGTGCCATTAACAAAATTTTGATTAAATAAATTAAACACTCTTAGGAATAGACTGAAATAAAATTTCCCAAAATTTATATCTTTTTCAGCTCTCAAGTCCACAATCACATAGCTGGGTTTTCTTCCGGAATTTTGCTCCTGTTCGGTAGCAAATCCAACTCCTAACTCTGGAGTATATGGTTGCCCGGAAGCATATCTTATGATTGTACTTATAGAATAATCGTTAGGCTGATTATAGAGAGCTGTAATATTTAAAGTATGTCTTTGATCCCAATTAAAAGGGATGTCACGTGGTCTAGGGTCTTGTCCTCCAAGCGCTCGGTTAGCCGTTTCATCGGGATCGCTGGAATTTCCATTTGCATACATAAAACTGTAATCCACCGAAGCACCAAAATTATCTGTGGCTCTTTTAGTCAAAGAAATTGTTAGTCCTGCAACACTTCCATAATCCACGTTTGTATTTCTTGCATATTGTCCAAAGTTGTAGGTTTCAATAACTTCAGTCCCCAAAAGATCTCTGATATCTTTATAAAAAAATGTCATATCAAAACCCAAGTCATCATTTAGAGCTTGCTTAAATCCTACTTCGTATTGAACAGTAACTTCTGGTCCTAGATCTGGATTTCCCAAATAATCTTGTTGATAAGTAGCACCACCAGTTAAAAATTCTAATACTTCGTAATTTGCATTTTCATATAAAGCGCTGTATTGAGGCATTTGATAAAAATGACCATACGAAAAATGTAATGCAGACTTATCCGTCAATGGAAATCCAAAACCAAGCCGAGGGGCGATAGTATGCTTAATACTTGCCTTTATAAGCTGGGAGCCTGGAACACCTTGAATAGTGTTTGCCGGGTTTTGAAGATTGCTTGGGATATAAGCTTGGGGATCAAATAATTCATATCTTAACCCAAGACGAACAACTAAATCTCCCAACTCAATTCTATCTTGAAGATAAGCTGCAAACTGTCTTGGTTTGTAGGTTTCAACCTTTTTAAAAGCCGGATTATTTGGATCAATTTCTTTTGGAAGTAATCTAACTATACCCGTATTTGGATCCGATTGCAAAACCAATTGTCCTGGAGGTCCAAATTTTAATTCATTGATCTGTCCTTCGACTCCTGTTTCTATAAAATTAGAATGATTTGCCTGCCATGTAAAATCTAGTTTTGCTATTCCCAAATTTGTTTTTTGTGTATTACGATAATAATCAACTCCTTGTATAATTGCCCCATATTCATAATTTGTAATATTTTTAGGCTCATTTGCCGCTAAATATCTGGGGTCATAGATGGACTCATATTTATAATCTTTTAAATCATATAAATTGTGACGCAAACTCAGCTTATAGAACATTGAACTGGATAGAGTATGCGTAAAGTCTATTCCATGATTTATTGAAAAAGTTGTCTGTTCCCTTTCACCATCAGGATTAAATCTATAAGCAAAGTTGTAAGACTTACCCCATAAATCATTTAGTATTCCCACATAGCTTAAAGTAATATTTTTGATTGAGGTGTTAGTGATTTTAAACTGACCACTCCATTCGTCATATGGATTTAAAGCTACCTTTTCATTATCGCCTGTAGGATAAACTATACTATTTGCAATATCATTTGTATCAGTCGGATTAAATCTTCTTTGACCATATAAAAAACCATTATTGTGAAATCTTCTGCCACTTAAAAGAAAAGTGGTATTTGGTAAAAACGTTGGACCACTTACTGTAATCTGATAATTTTGTATTGTACCGGGTGAAAAATCCTTGTTATTTGGATATAAGTTATCATCAAATGGTAAATAATCGCCACTGTAAACTTCACCCGAAAACTCGAATTCATCGCTTCCACTTTTTAGAGTTGTGTTAACTATTCCAGACATTGCCTGTCCGTATTTGGCATCAAAAGTACCGCTAACAACTGCAACTTCTTCAATAATTGAACGATCAAGAGAAAGGCTTGACTGATTATTAAAAGGATTATTTATACTTATTCCTTCAACTTGAAACTGAATTTCACCACCTCTGCCTCCTCGCATATGAAATTGACCGTCAGAAGTTTGAACACTACCCGCTTGAAGATTTATAATATCCGATAGGCTTTGAACCGGAAGAGTTTTTATTTCTTCTGAAGAAACATTTTTAACAGAACTTGTTTGATTATATTCTATAATAGGTCGTTGGGCAATGACATTAACAACTTCTCCTTCAATAATTTCAGATTTTAATTCAACATCAAGATTTGTTGTTTTGTCTGCATTAACAACAACGTTACTAATAATTTTTGTTTGATAACCTATATATTTGAAATGAAGAGTATAAGTTCCAGGTCTGACATTTAAAATTGAGTAGTATCCATCAACATCTGCAGCAGCTCCTTGATTTGTTCCATAAATTAAAACATTGGCAGCTATCAAAGGCTCATTATTTGAATCTGTTACCCTTCCGGAAATTTTACCCGTTTGAGCTATAATTGATGAAGAATTAACAATTATAACTATAAATAGAAGCGAGTATTTTTTTAGGTTGGAAAAATTTCCCTGTAACAATTTATTCATAGTTCACCATTTAATTTGATTATGAATTGCAATTCTAAAATTTTATAGTATGGAGATTATTCATCTCCATACTATAAACAACAATAATTACTTTAAAAGAACCATTTTGCTAACTTTGGTGTTAATCTCCTGTGAACTTCCTAAATTATGAATTTTTAATTGATAAAGATATACACCTGATGCTAATCCACTTGCATCAAAATTAAATTCATTGTACCCGGGTTGTACATTCAAATTATTTATAACTGAAACCCTTTGACCCAAAATATTAAATACCGACAAAGTAACATCTGACATTACGTTTATTGAATATTTTATTTTTGTTGACGGGTTAAATGGATTTGGATAGTTACCTAACAATTCAATTGATAGAGGTATCTGGATTTTATCATCTACACTTACTAAGGAATTTGCAGGACCAAGTGCTACCCACGCAGGGGCATGTTGACCAGGCTGCTGAACAAACCACCATGTTTTTGCATAATAATTTGAATTAATATCATCAAACACATCATAGTCATCAACTATTCCGCCTATAAAAACAACGCTATCGCCTAAGCTAGGTGGATATCCAAATGAACTGAAAGGTATTTTAAGTTCAACTGTGTAACCGCTATCTGGTTGAGTGTTATCATTAATATCGGTGCCCGAGTTTAAATGAAGACTAAACTCAACACCGGCTGTATCTGCAAGATCTGTTAGATCATCTTTAGCTTGTCCATTACCGGAAGAATCAACCCTAACTGTTAAAACTTTTGCAGGAAATATTCCATTTCCATTTACATAAGTCCGCGGTGCCATTATGAAAGTTATATCGTCGCTCGTACCTTGAGCATCAGGAATAGCTACGATCTGATCTGATACTTTTGCTGAGACATATAAATTCTCATCATCATACGTAACATCGTAATCAACTTCTGGTCCATCAACAATAATAGACAAATTACCATTATATTCTAATTGCTGATAACCACTTGCCCAGGCGCCCGTTCCTTTTATTTGATCAAATAGTGCATCGTCGTCATATTTAGCTTTGAAATGAAGCGTGTTGTCAGCCTGCCATTCACTATTATCACCGTCAATAACAATTGATTGCCCTTCTCTTAATTTTGGGATAGTATAATCTACTGGAGGAATCATCCCCGGTGCACTTGAAGTTGTAACGTCAGGGTCTAAGAAAAGCGCACTGTAAAACCAGTTTTCATTCCACGGACATCCCCACCATGTCCTTGTATGGGCATCGTTAGAACTAGTTGAATCAAGGAACCCGTCTGCATCAAACATGCTGAAACTAAAAGGAAGTACGTCTCCATCAGGATTAAATCCCAGAGAATCAACTCTTATCCTGTGTTCTGATATCCATCCTAAATCAGCTAAAGTATCGTTTGCAAATCCACCAATAACATTAGTTACAGCTTCCCATCTTTCTTTTTGTGACGGAGTTCTCCATTCTTCCATTCCACCAGCAACTCCGTTGTTACCCATAAATAATGGTGAAGCACCAACGGGAGGAGTTGAAAAAGAATCAGCGTAAGCCCAATGTGAACCCCATGTATAAAAATGTTCCACTCGTTTATCCCAGGCTTGAACCCAAGAATGCTTTGCAGTATATTCTTTAAATGCTAGAATTATTGCATCAAATTGACTCCAATCCCAGCCCCCTACACTTTTATCTTCAACCTTAAAAAGTAAATAGATATATGGTTTTTTATACAGGAACTTTGCAACTGCATTTGCGGAATCACCAGGAATAGATTTTCCTGTCCATAAATCATACCCACTACCAGGTAAATATGTGGTCTGTCCGTACCCTACAATAACTGAATCAGCTTTAGCCCAAATGGCATCTTCAACACCATCAAGAACTACATCTTCAGAACCCTGAAGGAAACGAACATAAATTGCATCTTCACGGGCATTTTTATTTTCTGCCCATTGAGCAAATATTTCGTTTGATAAGCCAAGCATAAAAATGATGCCTATCAAAAAAGAAAAGAATTTTCCCATATCGCACTCCTTTTGATGATTATTTGTGTTACTTATTTAATTAGATATTACCCAAATAGACTTTTACCTCCACAAAGGTTTTACCCTTAATATCAAAAATCTTTTGATCAAATCTTTTTCCATTAACAAAAATTTGTTTAATGCTTGTTGGATAAGTTCCTTCATTATATACTTTAAAGTTGTACACAGTTCCTCTAAACAATCTTTTTACAGAAAATTCTTTCCAATCATCTGGAATACAAGGATCAATAAGTAAACCTTCTTTTGTGGCTCTTATTCCAAGTATCCAATCGACAATAACTTTCTGAAACCACGAGGCTGAACCAGTGTACCAGGTCCAGCCGCCCATTCCATAATTCGGTGATTCGGGTCCGTCAATATTACCAGGAGTTACATATGGTTCCGCTACATATTCATCGGGGTTCATTCCGTTATAAATCGGACACAAATTTTTATATGCGCTAAATGCTAAATCATTTTTCTTTAACAATGAATATGACCACACTGCCCAGGTAGCGGCATGAGTATAAACTCCACCGTTTTCTCTTTTTCCGGGTGCATAACGTGAAAGGTAACCAATCATTTTATCCGGGATTGCATAAGCGGGACTAAGTAATAAACAACCATTCTTTTTAAGCAGATGTTTTGAAACCGCATCCATAGCTTTTTTCTGTTTACTTGATTCAGCAATTCCACTTATAACAGACCAGGTTTGCGCATTAAGATAAATTTTACCTTCAGGTGAAGTTTTACTACCGACTTTTTTACCATCATCCTTTGTTGCTCTCCAAAACCACTCTCCGTCCCACGCATATTTATCAAAAGCTTTTTTAAGTAATTTCGCCTTCATAGAATATTTTTTGTGCAGATTATCTTCGCCAATTTCTTTACAAAGTACCGCAAATCGTACAAGTATCAAGTAGAAAAATTCGGTCAACCAAATCGATTCACCCTTCATTTCCAGACCAACAGCGCTTAATCCATCATTCCAATCTCCGGCACCTATTAAAGTTAAACCTCGCTTACTCATTCTTGTAAGAACTTTTTCAATGGCTGCTACTGAATGATCAAACAAAGTATCTTTTTTATTTTTATTATCGTAGTAAGGTTCCTTGGCAAAAAGAATTTTATTGCTGCCTGTTTCATCAATATATTGGATTAAAACAAAAGGCAGCCACAAAAGATCATCCGTCATTTTTGTTGGTAAACCTGTTTCAGAGATTGGGTGCCACCAATGAAGCACTGTTCCATCTTCAAATTGATGTCGGGCATGCAGACGGATTTGATTTTCCGTTTTCTTTGGGCCGATTGGTAAAAAAACCAAACTATCCTGCAACTGATCTCTAAATCCGAATGCACCACTCTGTTGATAATAAGCTGTTCTTCCCCAAAGTCTTCCGGCAATTGCCTGATAACGTAGCCATTTATTTACAAGCAGGTTCATAGCTTTATCAGGCGTTTCAATAACAAGAGTATCAAACATCTTCTGCCAGAATAACTTTAATTCGATCAAAGCATTATCAATATTTTTTTGCGCTGAGAATTTTTTTAATAATAATGAAATTGCATTCTTATTTTCTTTTATCCCGATAAAAAAATTTATTTGCTTAGTCTGGTTGGATTTAATTTTGAAATTTGTTTTGATCGTACCAATTGAATCGTTCCATTTGCCTAATTTTTTACCTAAACTTTTTACGGATAAACCCGCTGGATTTTGCACCGAACCATATTGCCCAATAAAAGTGTCTTTGTCTCCATCATAATCAGAGATTTTATTTGAACAAGAAATAAATCCAAGATACGGATATTCAATATTCCAGTGTCCTCTATCACCCAAGGGAATTTCCCACAACCGTTTTGTTGCAGTCATGCAATTTAAACTTGCATCAAAATGTGTTTCTAAAAAGGTTTTGTGAAATTCTCTATGATGATCTGCTGATGAACCGAGACACCATTCAAAGTATGAATATATTGAAAGCGATTTTTCTTCATTCGTTTTATTTTCAATTGAAAAATTCCATATCTCTAGATTTTCATTAATTGGAACAAAAACAGTTAAGGTTATTTTAATTCCTTTGAACTCTGAAATAAACTTAGCATAACCAAATCCATATACTATCTGATAAAAATCCAAATCAGTTTTTACAGGCATCCACGTAGGCGACCAAACATCTCCTGTTTTGTTATCTTTTATATAAAAATATTTGCCCCAATTATCCTGAACTAAATCCTGATGCCAGCGATTTAATCGATTAAACTCGGAATGAGTATCCCAGCTAAATCCGCCTCCGGTTTGAGATATTACAAGACCATATTTACCATTGGAGATTACGTTAACCCAGGGTTTAGGAGTTTTAAAGTCCGTTATTATATATTCATTACCATCAGAAGAAAAGCGACCATATTTTGTAGAAAATTTTTCCATTCAACATCCCATTTTAGCTTGTACTAACAAGATTCTCGTATAATTAATTCAGTTGGAATTTTTACTAAAGGATTTGACTTCCCATTATTACCGTTAAGTTTGTTTAATAAAATATTTGCCGCAGTCCTCCCGACTTCTTCAATGTTAACTCTTACAGTTGTTAATGCGGGATTTAAGTATTGAGAGATAAAAATATCATCAAACCCAATAAGCGAAATATCTTTAGGAATATTAACGTTCAGATAATTGGCAGCGTCATAGCATCCCAAAGCCATCGTATCATTGCTGGCAAAAATTGCTTGCGGTTTTTCAGGCAAGCCATAAAGCTTCATAAAACTTGTATAACCGGATTCCATTGTAAAATCTCCATCTACAATAAAAGATTTGTTTATTTCTATGCTATTTTTTTTACACGCGTCTATAAATCCTCTTTTTCTTAAATATGCATCACCATTTTCTGATGGACCGGTTATGTGTGCAATTTTTGTAAATCCTTTTTTCTTTATCATATATTCAGTAGCATTAAAAGCTCCCTGATAATTATCAATTGCAACATTATCAAATCCAGCTTCTTCATTTCTGCCGCTGATTAATACTATAGGAATTTTACTATGGTTTAAAACATTTTTTATTTCGTCTGTCATTGAAGACATTAATAAAATAACTCCCCCCACTAATCCAGAATGCGAAAAAGTTGTAATTGTATCAATAATTGTGCGATGCTTATGTGAACTTGCAACCATAGTATAAAATCCATTTTTATACGTTATTTCATCAACCCCTCTAATAATATCAGTAAAAAATTCATCAGATATATCCGGCAATATTAAACCGATTGTATAAGATGTTTTTTTTACAAAATTTCTTGCAAGCAGATTTGGCTTATAATTTAACTCATTAGATATCTTTAAAACTTTTTCACGTGTTTCAACTGTTACTCTTAAATCATTATTTAAAGCTCTTGAAACAGTAGCTATTGATACATTAGCTTTTTTTGCGATCAATTTTATTGTTGGAACCATATTATGTAAAAGACAAAAATGGAAGCAGAGTACTTATACTCTGCTTCTTGAGAATAAATTGAATATTATTTAAGTAAAGTCATTTTTTTGCTTGATGAAAACCGAAAACCATTTTCACCAACCGCCGTCAGTTTGAACAAATAAATACCCGATGCCATTGAAGCTCCATTCAACTGCACTGTATGTTTACCTGCCTCAATTTCACCTTGAACTAAAGTCATAACTTTCTGTCCTATGAGATTATAAACTTCAAGTGCAACGTTAGAATTTGTAGGTAATGTATAGGTGATATTTGTTGATGGATTAAATGGATTTGGGTAGTTCTGATCTAATGAAAATTCCGTAGGAGAAATTCCATTTATATTTACTACATTAGAATATTCGGATGTACCATCGAGATCGATTTGCTTTATTCTATAACCGTAATTCTCTCCAGTCATAACAGAACGATCAATAAATGAATAAGATTTCAATTCTGTTGTTGTTCCATTCCCTTCAACAAAACCTATTTTTGCAAATTGGGATCCATTGATACTTTTGAGAACTTCGAATCCACGGTTATTTGTTTCAGTAGCAGTTTTCCAGTTCAACTCAACTGACTGCCCAACAACTTTAGCTGTAAATGAGGTTAATTCAACAGGAACTATTTCTATAGGAGTAAAACGGATATTATCAAAATAATTAATACTGCCAGAAGTTCTGCTATCGGGAAAGTCCGGTATTATGGTAAGTGTAGATGCTGTCGTAGTAATATCAGATGTATAATCGAAGGTAAGTTCCTCCCACTGATTTGTTACTGTGTTTGGAACATTATGATCAACATTTGGTGGTTCCAATTTCAGATTGAAATTGGAGATTACATCTTTATACACCAATACTTTAATTATGCAGTTGCTGGCATCTAAAGTAATATCTGGAAAATCTGAACACCAAACTCCTGCCCATGGATCACTACCGGCAGCATCAACAACAAGCATTGCGCAACTATCAGATGTGTTGAGTCCGCCAACGCTTGGATTGGCAACAACAGAATAGCTTCCGGCTGTTCCAATTGAAAAAGTATTCCAGACCCAGCTATTACCAACAGTCTCAAAATCAATAGTTGTTTGAGCAAGAAGGGATGTGGAAAGAAGCAGAAAAGAAATCATTAGAAATTTTTTCATAGCACTCTCCTTATTTTAATTTTGATCAGTTATAAACATAGCAATGTAAACGTTTACATTGCCCAATAAAACTAATTCATTATCGGAATAATGTCAATAGTATATCAAAAAAAAATAATAGATTCTCTTTATTGCTTTTTCATTAATACTTTAGGCTACGATATACATTCCGATTTATCTCTACTATTAACAAAATGATTCAGAAAAATATTTCGAATAATTGTTGGAAGCTTTTTAATTATCCAGATAAATTAAACAACAACGTTTTTTATTTTATAAATGAGAAAGAATAGTGAACCTCTGGATAACCAGTAAATATGAGAACCCACTACTGTCCGGTTGTTCGAACAGGAAGTAGCCGTAAGTTATTTAAATATAATATGTTATTGAATATTTTCATTTTTATCGATTTGAAATTAAAATTGTCGCAACAAATTAAAATATTGGAGCGACAAGGTGAATCAAGGTCAAACAATCTTTTCTCAAATTATGGATTATATACCAAAATATAGTTTTGATTCTTGCGTTAAAAAATATCGAGGTAACTATAAAGTTCAATCATTTACTTGCTGGGAACAATTTCTTGTTATGACTTTTGCACAATTAACATACAGAGAATCCTTAAGAGATATTGAAACTTGCCTCAGAGCTATGCAAAACAAATTATATCATACCGGAATCAGAAGTAAAATCTCACGTTCAACTTTAGCAGATGCTAATCAGAATAGAGATTGGAGAATATATGCCGGCTTTGCCTACATACTTATAGACCAGGCAAAAGAACTTTATAGAGACGATAAATTTTTCAAAGAACTTGATGAAACTATCTACGCACTTGACTCAACGACAATAGATTTATGTTTGTCTTTATTCCCTTGGGCAAAATTTAGAAAGACAAAAAGCGCTATAAAAATTCATACACTTTTAGACCTGCAAAATAATATCCCATCGTTTATAAGCATAACTGACGGCTCTGTACACGATGTTAACATATTAGATGATCTTATAACAGAAATTGGCGCATTCTATATCGTCGATAAAGGTTACATTGATTTTGAACGTCTCTATAAGCTTAACATCAATAGTGCTTACTTTGTCACCAGAGCTAAATCTAATTTTCAGTTCAAAAGAATTTATTCTCATCAGGTAGATAAATCCTTAGGACTAATTTGCGATCAATCTATTTTTCTTAAAGGCTTCTATTCATCAAAAGATTATCCCGAAAAATTACGCCGCATTAAATATTTTGATTCTCAAAACAATCGAAGACTTGTTTTTCTTACGAATAATTTTCGTCTGCCTGCAATGACTATTGCTAATCTTTTTAAGCAACGATGGCAGATTGAATTATTCTTTAAGTGGATCAAACAGAATCTTAAGATTAAATCTTTTTATGGTAATACTTCTAATGCTGTTAAGACCCAAATTTGTATTGCCATTTCTGTTTACATCCTTCTTGCAATCATAAAGAAAAAATTAAAAATTGAGTACTCACTCTACACTTTTTTACAATTGATTAGTATCTCAGTTTTTGAGAAAACACCCATTATTTCAATGTTTTCTGATTCCAATTACTTAAATGAAATTAACTATAACGACAACCAATTGTCTTTATTCAACTTATAACCGGACAGTAGTGAGTTAAAATATAGTTTAAATCGATCGTATTAAATTCTTTTTCTTTTTTTTAGATAGTAATACCACAGAAAATATGCAGCCAAAGATCTCAATGGCTTCCATTTTTGTGTGAGACGAATAATTCCTTCTTTGGTTTTAACTTTTGTTAATTCTTTAATAGTTGTAATAAGTGCGATATCTCCCAATGGGAAAATATCTTTTGATTGTAAACAAAACATTAAATAAATATCTGTTGTCCAGTTCCCGATTCCTT
The DNA here is from genome assembly GCA_049294175.1 of Ignavibacteriaceae bacterium. Taxonomy (GTDB): domain Bacteria; phylum Bacteroidota; class Ignavibacteria; order Ignavibacteriales; family Ignavibacteriaceae; genus IGN3. The sequence goes on from JBAQCL010000018.1 coordinate 104,905, forward strand.
TAATGCTTGTAAGTTTTTTTCTTACTTCTTCGGGACACAATTTCGGTAATTTATTAAAATCCAAGTCATTGTTTAATACTGTTTGAGACAATGCACGAAGATACTTCGCTTTTTGCCTGCTTATCTGGCAAGCTCGCATTTCTTTATCATTTAGTTTTAAAATTTCTGCCGGAGAAAACTCAGGTAAATAATTATTTAGCTTTTTAAAATGTGCTTCTGCAGAGGCAAGACTGACTTGCTGTTCTAAAATTATTCTTGATAAAGAAACAAAACCTTGCGGTCTTTTCCAGTTTAGCGGAATGCCGTATGTGTCTTTTATTTTAGAAAAGACCTTATGAGAAGATGTGAGGGAGTTTATGTCTGGTTTATTAATGATCATAGAATAAAACTATTAAAGTTTAAAAGTATAACGTTGTAGTAAAATTGCAATTCTTCTATTCTAATAACCAATTTAACGCATCTTGTGTCATTCTGTTGTACCACTCAAACACTATCTGAAAAATCTTACTCTATCTTTTCCTTAGCCAATTTATAAAGTTCCATATATTTTTCTGCAGATTTTCCCCAGCTAAAATTCAGCTTTATTCCATTCTGCTGAATTTTTTTCCAGATACTTTTTTCATTAAATGCATTAACAGCGCGCTCAACGGATTTAAATAAAGCAAAACTTGTATAATCATAAAAAGAAAAGCCGTTGCCGTGATCAAATCCAATATGTTTTTCTTCATCCCAGTCTTTTACAGTATCTGCAAGCCCGCCGGTTTTTCTAACAACAGGCACAGTTCCGTACTTTAAACTGTAAATTTGATTAAGCCCGCAGGGTTCATATCGCGAAGGCATAACAAAAATATCCGATGCGGCTTCAACCAGATGCGAGAGTTCATTATTATAACCAATATAAGTTCTAATTTTGCCGGGGAAGTGTTGCGGCAATTCATTAAAAAATGATTCATACTTATATTCACCGCTTCCAAGAACTATCCATTTTGCATCAAGACTCATTAAATCGTTTATCGCACCGGAAAAAATATCAAATCCCTTTTGATCAACTAATCTTGAAACAACACCAATTAAAGGTTTGTCTTCATCAAAAGGAAGATGAAAGTGTTCCATTAAGAATTTTTTATTTTTTGTTTTACCGGATAAATCTTTTGCCGAGAATTTGTATGGAAGAAACTTATCTGTTTCCGGGTTCCACTCCTCGTAATCAATACCGTTTAAAATTCCGAAAACATCCTGCTTCCGGGAACGAAGAACGTTATGTAATCCCGCTCCGTATTCTTCGGTTAAAATTTCGTGCGAGTATTTATTGCTTACAGTGTTTATAATATCCGCAAAAACAATTCCTGTTTTCATAAAAGAAACAGACTCTTCAAATTCAACCGGACCGTTTGGATAATACAGGTCGCCACGAATCTCGGCAGCAAGCAAAGTTGATTTTGAAAATCTTCCCTGGTATCCGATATTATGAATTGTAAATACAGTCGCAGTTTTATCAAACATTTTGTCCCAGCTGTAATTGTCTTTAATAAACAACGGGATCAAACTTGTTTGCCAATCGTTGCAATGTATAATATCAGGTGCCCAGCCGAATCTCTGGAGACTTTCGATAACGCCCTTGCTGAAGAGTATAAATCTTTCGTCTTCGTCAAAATCGTTTGTGTAAATTCTACCGCGGTTAAAATAATGCGGGCAATCAATAAAATTTACTTCTACATTTGAACCGGGTAGTTTTGCCTGGTGGAGATGAACCGAGTGAACAATTCCATTAATTCTAATCGGCATTTCACTGATTGCCCAGTTGTAATGTAAGCCAAACTTAGATTCATCAATATTTAAGTACTTTGGCAAAAAAACTTTTACTTCACAGCCAAGTTTTTCTAATGCTTTGGGAAGCGCTCCGGCAACATCTGCAAGTCCGCCGATTTTTGCATAAGGAACGCACTCTGTTGTTACAAATGCTATTTTCATTTTGAATAGTTTGCATTATGTCATCCAGAACTTGTTGAAGAATGACTGTTAAGTTTTTTGAAAATCACATTTCAACAAGCTCAATGTGACATAGAAAGAATATTTAAAAACAATTTATTTTCTGATGTGAATAATAAGCGATAATAACTTAAATTTCACCCGGATTTTTAATAAAAGGATTTTAAATGAAAAAAATAATAAACGGAATCTCGGTTTTCTTTGAAGGCAATAGTAAAAACAAATCAATAGTTTTTATTCATGGCTTCCCTTACGATCATACAATGTGGAAAGCACAAATTGATGAGATAAGTAAAAAATATTTTTGCGTTGCTTATGATATCCGCGGATTAGGAGAATCGCCTGCAGGAGACGGACAATTTACAATGGAATCTTTTGTTGATGATCTTGAAATAATTATTAATGAACTAAAATTAGATAAACCTGTTTTGTGCGGGCTTTCGATGGGAGGCTATGTTTCTTTTCGTGCGATGGAAAGAATGGAAGAAAAATTTTCAGCAATTATTTTTTGCGATACAAGATCAGAAGCCGATAATAACGAAGGTAAAATTAAACGAGCCGCAGCAATTAAAAGAATTAATACGGAAGGTCTTGCTCCTTATGTTCGGGATTTTGTAACAAGCTGCTATGGCGATTTTTATAAACAAAATTTTACAATGGAATTTGAAAACAGAATTACTAAATCAACAGAATTTGATCCAATTGGAGTTAAAGGCTCTTTGCTTGCAATGCTTAGTAGAACCGACACAACAGAATATTTAAATAAAATTAAAATCCCGGCATTATTAATTTGCGGAGAATATGATGTCATTACTCCACTACCTATTATGAAAAATCTGGCAGATAAAATAGAAGGATCTGACTTTGTAGTAATTAAAAATAGCGGGCACATGAGTCCGATTGAAAATCCTCAAGAAGTTAACAAAGCTATTTTAAATTTTTTAAGTAAAACAAATTTGTAATGAATCCATTTAAATTAATCCGGGTTAAAATTTGTGTGTATCCTCTGTTGAAGAAAAAGTAAAGCTATTATTCAAAAAGATAAATCAAATTAATTTTTATTAGAATTTATGAAAGCAGTAATTCTTAATAAACCCGGCGGAGCAGATCAGCTAAGGATTGGAGAATATAAAAAACCTGTTTGCGGCGAAGAAGAGATCCTTGTAAAAGTAAAAGCAACGGCTCTTAACAGAGCAGATATTTTACAACGGGAAGGAAAATATCCGCCACCGGTTAATGCCAGTCCGATTCTTGGATTAGAAATGTCCGGCATTGTTGAAGAAGTCGGTTCAAAAGTTTTCAGATGGAAAAAAGGCGATAAAGTGTTTGGACTTTTACCCGGCGGAGGTTATGCCGAGTATGTAGTAATAAATGAAAAAATGGTAACTAATATTCCTGGATCTTTATCTTTTGATGAAGCGGCAGCAATTCCTGAGACTTTTTTAACGGCATTTCAATCACTTGTCTGGATTGGGGAATTAAAAGCGGGAGAGTTTGTTTTAATTCACGCCGGGGCAAGCGGAGTAGGAACAGCGGCAATCCAAATTGCAAGAGAAATTGGCGCTAAAATCATTGTTACTGCTTCTGCTGAAAAACATCAAATATGCAAAGAGCTTGGCGCCGAATTAGTAATTGATTATAAAACACAAAACTTTAAAGATGAAATTTTAGAATTCACAAATAATTATGGCGTTGATGTAATAATTGATTTTATTGGCGGGTCATATTTTAAACAAAACATTGAAAGTCTCACAAGAGATGGAAGGCTGATTATATTGGCAATGCTTAGCGGCGGTAAGGTGGATAATTTTGATGTTAGCCGGATTTTAATGAACAGGTTAAAAATTGTTGGCTCAACGCTTCGCTCCCGTTCACTTGATTACCAGATAAAATTGACAAAAGATTTTAAAGACTTTGCTTATGAAAAAATTGCATCTGGAAAAATAAAACCGGTTATTGATAAAATTTATAACTGGAAAGATGTTGCGGAAGCTCATCAAAGAATGGAAGAAAATAAAAATTCCGGTAAAATTGTTTTAAGTGTTGATTAGAAAAATTTTACATTTAAATAAAAATTAAGCCCTGTTTTTTTCCATAATTCATTGCTTTAATTTTTTGGTTGCTGGCGATAGCGGTAATTAATTCGTTTAATCTTTTTAATCTTATTGTTTCCTGTTTTGCACTCATAACCCAACTGGTCGTAACTTTTCTGTAAGAAGGGGATGTTGATTGAAAACATTTCCATGCTTTTTTATTTGTTTTTAATTTTTTCTCATAAGATTTTTCAAGCTCAACTACCGTGTTTTCATAACTATAAATTCCTGATTTTTCTTTCTTACGAAGATTAAATAATTCAAAACCCCCGGGTTTCATTAACCCAAGCGTAATAAGATATTCAGCCTTTTTAATGTTTATAACGCTCCAGTTGCTTTTAGGATTTCTTGGTGTAAACCGTATGCAATAACTTTCTTCATCAACACTTTTGCGTACTTCGCCTATCCAGCCAAAGCATATTGCTTCATCTACTGATTGAGACCAGGAAACAGAAGGCTTGCCGGTTGAGATTTTATAATAACCAACTAATAAATCCCTTTCCTTTTTATGATTTTTTTCAAACCACTTACGCAAATCTTTTTGCGTGGAAAAGAAAACGAGTTTAATCTGAACCATCTGGGCATATTCTAATATTTAATAATTTATAAAAAGCAATCGGTGCTACTAAAACCCAAAGTAAAAAGAAGCTCCAAACCCTTCACGCTGTAAGATTGTAATCGAATAAAAGTTTTTCCCATGAATTGCCCATAATACAATGTCCAAAACCAAACTCAAATAAAACGGTTAACAAAAGCCAAACAAATCCTAAGATAAAAGCATGCTTTTGGGATACAATTTTCCACTTTCTGAAAATGAAGTAAAAAATTATTCCGAATAATAGAATTCCCCTTACAGTTGATATTTGATGCGCGAAAAGATCGTCAACATAAAATTTGTAAGTTAATTCTCCCAAAGTACCATTAATAATTTCCACAAAAGGAAAAGCAAACCACCAGAGAATATGTTTATAAATTGTTTTCATAAGATTTTCACTTTTAAAAATCTTTAATAAAAACTAACCCGATAGTCTATATACTTTCCATCTTTGTAATTAAACTTTGCACTAAAAAACTTTTCCCCAAAGAGCCAGGGAATAAAGTGTTTATCACCGTCCCAAAGGTTTAATTCTATAAGTTTGTCGTTCGGGATCCATGCAAGATTACCCTCCGGAGAGTCAATTAATTCTCCGCTAAATTCATTTGCTGTAAAAAGAAAAACATACCAATCTTCTTTACCGTCAAAGAAAGGGAATGTAATAAATCCCTTCATCTTAATGGATTTTACTTTTAGTCCGCACTCTTCCTCAATTTCTCTAACAGCACACTCTTCGGGGGATTCGCCCTGCTCAAACTTTCCGCCGAGACCGTTCCATTTTCCTTCATGGTAATCATTTTCTTTTTTTACACGATGCAGCATTAAGGTTGAATTTGTGTTATTATCGATTACATAACAAAGTGTTGCAAGTTTCATACTGGTTTTTAATAATAAATTGAAAAAATTATGCTATTGAAAAAGATACTAAAGCAATATATGTTTTTATAAATAATAAATCAGAAAAATATTTTTAAGATTTTTATTTTTCTATTTGCAGATTTGGGTTGTACATATAAATTAACAACTGAAATAAATAAGTTTTATTGGAGAAGATTTATAATGAGTCCCGAAAAAAAGAATAACCAAGATAAAGATGAAAGACTTTTCATAGATGAGCAAAATTATTTAAGATCAGAGTCTTTTTCATTTGCCAGGAAAAAGAAAAAAGACGAAGATGAAGATTTTGACGATGATGAAGAATCAGAAGAAGATGATTACTATAACGATAAAGACGAAGAAGATGATGATTTATTTGAGGATGAACCCGACAACGAAGATGATCTGTTCAAGGATGACTTTGCAATAGACGAAGAGGATGAAGATCCCTTTGAAGATGATGACGACTCTACTTTTTAATTAGCTTACAATCAGGAGTAAGATGGAGATATTCTTTTCTTATTCCTATCGTAAATTATAATTTTTTTAGTACCCCAGGTAAGAGTCTTTTAAAAGATAAGTTTTTACGTAATCAGTTACGCCTTCTTCTAAAGAGATTGTCGGGTTATTATAACCGGCAGATCTTATTTTATTCAAGTTCGCTTCGGTAAAGTATTGATACTTACTTACAAGGTGATTCGGCAAATCGATGTATTCTATATTTACTGGTTTTCCCACAGCATTAAATAACGCTTTAACAAGATCATTCCATGTTCTTGCTTTACCGGCTCCAACATTAAAAATTCCGTTTTCATCCGGATGATCGAGAAAATATAAAGTCATATCTACTGCATCTTTTACATAAACAAAATCACGCATTTGTTCCCCATCTTTGTATTTGGGATTAAGTGATTTGAACAGGCGAACTTTTCCTAAATCCCGAACCTGTTCAAAAGCTTTGTGCACAACCGAACGCATATCACCTTTATGGTATTCATTTGGGCCATAAACATTAAAATATTTGATTCCAACAATTCTATCTAAAACATCATTTCTTTTAACCCAGAGATCAAAAAGTTGTTTTGAGTATCCATACATATTAAGAGGACGAAGTGTTTCAAGTTTTGATTCGTCATCTTCAAATCCAAGCAAACCATCTCCGTATGTTGCCGCAGAGGATGCATAAATAAATCGGATGTTTTTTTCAAGACAATATTTTGCAAGTTCCAATGTATAGTGATAATTGTTTGACATTAAATAGTCGGCATCTTTTTCGGTTGTAGATGAGTTTGCGCCCATGTGTATAATCGCTTCAATATTATAGGGAACAACATCATCAATCACTTGATCAATAAACTCATGCTTGTGAACAAAATCTTGATAGCTTAATCCAACAAGATTTTTCCACTTTTCATCTTTACCAAGTTCATCAACAATTATAATTTTATTTTTATTGAGTTGATTAAGTTTCCAAACAATAGCGCTGCCGATAAAGCCTGCGCCGCCTGTTACAACTATCATATATTGCCTTTGATATTAGTCAAGTTAATTTTATAATCGAAAGCAATTTAGCTATATTTAATCACCTTTTAAACATAAGATAATAATCAACAGACTCTAAAAAAAACAATGAAAATAAGTCCTGAACAGTTTAAAAAATTACTTCTTGAAAGAATCCTTATTCTTGATGGTGCAATGGGCACAATGATACAGCGCCATAAATTAATAGAAGAACAATTCCGCGGTGAACGCTTTAAAAATCACCCAACAGATTTGAAGGGCGATAACGATATTCTTTGTATAACTCAACCCGAAATTATAAAAGGAATTCATCGCGCATACTTTGAAGCGGGTGCTGATATTGTAGAAACAAATACTTTTAACGGCACACCGATTTCACAATCAGATTATCAGGCACAACACTTGGTTTATGAAATAAATTTTGAAGCGGCTAAGATTGCAAAAGAGGTTGCCGATGAGTTTAATAAAAAAGAGCCGAACAAACCAAGATTTGTTGCCGGAGCTCTTGGACCAACAAACAAAACGCTTTCACTTTCACCAAATGTAAATGATCCCGGTTACCGTGCAGTTGCATTTGATGAAATGGTTAATGCTTATTATCAGCAAGCTCAAGGATTGGTCGATGGAGGTGCCGATTTAATTTTGATTGAAACGATTTTTGATACGCTTAATGCAAAAGCCGCAATCATTGCGGTTCAGAAATATCTTGAAGAAAAAAATCTTGAGCTGCCGCTTATGTTATCCGGAACCATAGTTGATATGAGCGGAAGAACACTTTCCGGGCAAACAGTCGAAGCGTTTTATGTTTCAATATCTCAAGCAAAAAACCTTGTAAGCATTGGTTTGAATTGTGCTCTGGGTGCAAAACAAATGCGCCCCTTTGTTGAAGATATATCCAACATTTCAGATAAATTTCTCTCAGTTTATCCAAACGCCGGGCTGCCAAATGAAATGGGTGGTTATGATGAAACACCAAATTCAATGGCAAGCGTGCTTAATGATTTTCTTGCAAGCGGGTTTGTAAATATTGTGGGCGGCTGCTGCGGCACAACTCCCGATCATATAAAGGCAATTACTGAAAAAGTAAAACTTTATAAACCAAGAATTCCCCAAGAACAAAAACCGTATTTGCGATTGAGCGGACTTGAGCCTGTTATTCTTCGACCGGATTCAAATTTCATGAATATCGGGGAAAGAACAAATGTAACAGGATCAAAAAAGTTTGCACGGTTGATAAAAGAAGAAAAATATGATGAAGCGCTTTCTGTTGCACGCGATCAGGTTGAGGGCGGTGCGCAGGTTCTTGATGTTAATATGGATGAAGGCATGCTTGATTCGGAAAAGGAGATGACTAAGTTTATTAATCTTCTTGAAGCCGAACCCGATATTGCAAAACTTCCCATAATGCTGGACTCATCAAAATGGTCTGTTATTGAAGCGGGATTAAAATGTTTACAGGGAAAAGGAATTGTAAATTCAATTTCGTTAAAAGAGGGCAAAGAAGTATTTAAAGATCATGCAAAAAAAGTTTTAAACTATGGCGCAGCTGTAATTGTAATGGCGTTTGATGAAAAGGGGCAGGCGGATACCTTTAAACGAAGAATTGAAATCTGTAAAAGAGCTTATGATATACTTACAAAAGAAGTAGGCTTCCCTCCGCAGGATATAATTTTTGATCCGAATATTCTTGCAATAGCAACAGGAATTGAAGAACATAATAACTACGCTGTTGACTACATCGAAACAGTAAAATGGATAAAACAAAATCTTCCATTAACAAAGGTGAGCGGTGGTGTAAGTAACCTTTCCTTTTCATTTCGCGGTAATGATATTGTGCGTGAAGCAATGCATTCGGCGTTTTTATATCATGCTGTTAAAGCCGGAATGGATATGGGAATTGTTAATGCAGGTCAACTTGCTGTTTATGAAGACATTCCAAAAGATCTGTTGGAAAAAGTTGAAGATGTAATTCTTAATAGGAAAAAAGATGCAACCGAAAAACTAATTGAGTTTGCTGAGAAGATTAAAAAACAGGATAAAGCCCAGGTTGATGAAAAGAAAGATGAATGGCGTAATCTCAGCATTGAAGAGAGATTAAAGCATGCACTTGTTAAAGGTGTTGTTGATTTTATTGATGAAGACGTTGAGGAAGCAAGAAAAAAATATTCCCAGCCGCTTGAGATAATAGAAGGTCCCTTGATGGCGGGAATGAGCGTTGTTGGTGATTTATTTGGTGCTGGAAAAATGTTTCTTCCCCAGGTTGTTAAAAGTGCAAGGGTGATGAAAAAAGCAGTAGCTATCCTGATCCCATATATTGAGGCAGATAAAGAAAAAAATAAAAGCACACGTGAGCAGGGCAAAATATTAATGGCTACCGTTAAAGGCGATGTTCACGATATTGGTAAAAATATTGTAGGGGTTGTGCTTGGCTGTAATAATTATAATGTGATAGACCTTGGTGTGATGGTTCATGCCGAAAAAATTTTACAAACAGCTATTGATGAAAAAGTAGATGTAATTGGTCTTAGCGGACTCATTACTCCTTCGCTGGATGAAATGGTGCACGTTGCAAAAGAAATGCAAAGAAGGGGAATGAAAATACCGCTACTTATTGGTGGAGCAACAACTTCCCGTATTCATACGGCTGTAAAGATAAATCCAAATTATGAAAACGCCGTTATTCACGTTCTTGATGCTTCCAGAAGCGTTCCGGTTGTATCAAATTTACTTAATCCAAACGAAGTGGAAAAAAATAAATTTGTTAAATCAATAAAAGAGGAATACGAACAGTTAGGCATTGATTATGCAAAGAGAAAATCAGAAAAGAATTTAATTTCAATCGAAAAAGCACGGCTGAATAAAATTCAAATTAACTGGTCAAAAACGAAAATTGTAAAACCAAATCAACTTGGTGTTACAGCGCTTAAAGATTTTCCTATTGCCATATTGCGAAGTTATATTGATTGGACGCCATTCTTTCAAACATGGGAATTGAAGGGAAAATATCCGGCAATCTTTGAAGACCCTAAGTTTGGCAGCGAAGCTAAAAAACTTTTTGATGATGCAAATAAACTTTTAGATGAAATTATAGCAGAAAGACACCTAACGGCAAATGCTGTCTTTGGTTTATTTCCCGCAAATTCAACCGGAGATGATATTGAGGTTTATTCTGACGAATCAAAACAAGGTATATTGACAATCTTGCACGCACTGAGACAACAAATGCAAAAAACCGAAGGGCAGCCAAATATTTCATTATCTGATTTCATCGCCCCAAAGGAAACAGGAGTTACAGATTACATAGGTGCTTTTGCCGTTACAACGGGAATAGGTATTGAAAAGCTTATTGATAAGTATGAAAAAAATCATGATGATTATAACAGCATTCTTGTTAAATCACTTGCGGATAGATTGGCGGAAGCTTTTGCAGAACACCTTCATGAACTTGTAAGAAAAAAATATTGGGCTTATGCCGCCGATGAAAATCTTAAGAGTGAAGATTTAATTAAAGAAAAGTATATAGGAATAAGGCCAGCGCCAGGTTATCCCGCACAGCCCGATCATACCGAGAAACCAATTATTTTTTCCTTACTCGAGGTTGAAAAAAATGCCGGAATTAAGCTAACCGAAAGCATGGCAATGTATCCCGCTGCAAGCGTAAGTGGTTTGTATTTTGCTCATTCCGAGGCAAAATATTTTAATGTTGGCAAGATTGATAAGGATCAGGTTTTAGATTATCATCGCCGCAAGGGAATGAGCGTTGAAGAAATTGAAAAGTGGTTAAGCCCGAT
>JBAQCL010000019.1:0-88966 GCA_049294175.1 Ignavibacteriaceae bacterium
AGAATATTAAAATTATCACTTGCAATGAAACAGCGTAGCTGGTTTGAAGGAATCTGGTCAAGTACAAATCTTTTTAGTTGGCCCTTTGTTGTCTCCAATGAAAATCTCTAATGACAAATCTGGGATAAGTTAAAAACTTTTGTCTAAAAATTAATATAAAGACTCTTGACAACACGATAATTATTTTTTACGGTCATATCGGAAAGTTTGATAGTTCTTTTTTAAATTATATTAATAATCTGGAGGTAACTTATGGGTGAAATTTTCTACTGTAAAATCAAATCTTGTCTTAATAAAAAAATCTTTTGCTTAAATTTCTAATTTACTTTGTCTTAATTTTTCTTACCCTTTTCTTAGTGAGAGTTAATGCACAAGTTGTAATAAAAGAAAAAGTAGAAATAAGTCCTCAAAATCATTTTGACGGGGGACCAGTTCATCCTGATACTACTTTATTAGACAAAGAAAATCTTGCCCGTTTAACCGAAAACAAAATCGTCGCACCAAATAATGCTCAATCAACTTTGCTTATGCCGTTCTATGGAAAGGTAAAGGTAGAAGTAATATATAGTGATGCAGCTGCAAGCGCGAGAATTAGTCTTGAAATTAGACAACCGGAATATCAGATGCTATGTGAATATGCGAACAAAAATATCGGGTTTACTTCGACTTCTGATAATTATAATGAGGGAACACCTGTAGAATTTGGAATTGACTGGTATTTTAATGATTGGGGGACAATTTATCAGGGAAAAGAGGCGGGTGTAATTACAACGCAGATAAGTCCAACGGAATATACTATGAGTTTTGAAGATAGTGGTATAGATTGGGACTATAATGATTTAATAATATCTGTAAAATTTTTACCAGTTGATATTGTTATAACACTTAACCCACCCGTTATTTTCCCAGGAGATACGGCAAATATAATAATTAAAAACAGACTTGCTGATGGAATATTGATTGATTTTCCTCCAGAACAAAAATTTGAAGTTGGCATGCTCGATGGATGCATTTACGGACATGTTGTGGCAGGTTCCGATACCGGGGCATATTTAAATAATGTTCAACAGCCAATATATTTTATTGCTGATACAGGTGCTGTTGATAGCGGTTCTGTATTATTAAGAGTTGGGATTGTTGAAGAAACACCCTTAAATAAAACCAGTACACAAACAGAGATTCAATCTAACTATTGCTTCTCCGGTAATTTTGTTTCACAAGACTATAGTGAAGCAAGTATGACAGTTGATAATCCACTTTATATCATTTATCCAACAATTTTAACCGTTGAGAGAATTACTGAAGAACCAAAAATGCCGACAGTAGTCTGCAAAGCAAGTCTTAAAAAGTTTTACCCAGGTCTAATTAAGTATGAGTGGAAATATATTGTCAATAAGACTTATGAAAGACGCACAGTTTCTAGTAAACAAATATGCGAACGTATTAGTAAAAGCAGGGACTTTCGTACTCCAGTTCAGGTGGATACACTGAATGGACTGTCCCTTTTATTAAAGACAGTGGGATTTTTAGCTTTATATCGTTAACCTATCTTAATAAAAATATACCAGGATATGGATGCGATAAAACAATAAACTATTGGTATGATGAAAATGATGAAATTTTTACTGGTGGTGAAGTTATAATTACTATAATTGCAAAGAATCAATATGACCATATTATAGCAAGACTTGATACCGTCCAGCTAAGTAAGATAATTGGCACTAACCCGAGTAAAGAAATCCTATATAATTATGCAAATGATAATGAAATTATTGCTTTAGCTGAGTCTGAAACAGAGGCGCATCAATTTACATATTCAAGTAAAACTGGGTGGCCATATAACGAATTTGATTGGCCGATATATGGTAGTCACAATGGATATGGAGTAATGCAATTAGATGGTCCAGCGGCGACAGAACGCCAGTTATGGAATTGGAAAGATAATATAGATGGGGGGAAATTAATACGGGATATAAAAAGAATTGTAGCTAAACGACATCTTGACGAATACGGAAATTATCCGCCTGAATATATTACTCAATCAATGTTTCAATTATATAATGGCAGACATTTAAGGGCATCTCTAAAAACTCAAATAAAAGCAAAACAGAATATGATAAAGCCAAAGAGAAAAAGTAAAGTTGTATTTTTACAGTAGTAATAAATGAGAGATATTTAGTGAGCCACAGAAAATACAAACACAAACAAGCAAAAGGATTTTTTGACGAATCACATCGCTTAGAGGAACTAACAGCAAGCAAAGACCCGCTGATAAAACTAAAAGAACGCATCAACTTTGAACTGTTCCGCCCACAGCTTGAAGAAGCTTTGTATAAAGAAGGAAAAGGAATCGGAGGAGCGCGTCCGTATGATTATGTGCTCATGTTTAAGATATTGATCTTGCAACGCTGCTACAACATCAGCGACGATATGATGGAATACGCTATCTTGGATCGTCTATCCTTTATGCGATTCTTGGACTTAACGCTGGCAGATAAAGTCCCCGATGCGAAAACAATCTGGCATTTCAGAGAACAATTAGTTAAAAAGAAAATAGTCGGAAAACTATTTGACCGATTCAAAGAAGAACTTCAGAAAAACCATCTTATAGCTAACGAAGGAAAAATAGTAGATGCCAGTTTTGTGGAAGTCCCGATACAACGAAACAAAGGGGAGGAAAACAAACAAATAAAAGAGGGGGAAATTCCCGATAAGTGGAAAACCAATCCCAATAAATTGGAGCAGAAAGCTGTCGATGCGAGATGGACAAAAAAGAACGGAAAGAATTATTACGGCTATAAAGATCATATCAAAGTAGACGAAAAGAGTAAACTGATAGATTCTTATTCGGTCACAGATGCCAGCGTCCATGATTCGCAAGAGACAGAAAATTTACTTGAAGAACAAGACAAAGGACAAGGGCTTCCTGCAGATAGCGCTTACAGTGGTCAACCGATAAAAGAAATTGTAGAAGATTACGAGATGATAAATCACATTCACGAAAAAGGATACAAAAACACTCCGCTAACCGAAGAACAAAAAGAAAGTAATCATCACAAATCAAAAACAAGAGCGCGGGTGGAACATATTTTCGGATTTATAGAGAACAGTATGCACGGTTCGTTTATCCGAACCATCGGGATAAAACGAGCTACTGCTGTTGTGGGTTTGATGAACTTAACCTACAATATTTTTCGTGCTATTCAGCTCGGATATGCTTCTGCATGAACAGAAGGATGATCTGTTGAACGATAATGATTCTGATAATTTAATAAAACGAAAATACAAGAGAACAAAAAAGTAAAAACAACATAGAAAAACCTTCTGGATAACAAACTTCTTCTGAAGTCAGATGGTGGATTTACGAAATGTTGTTTTTAGAGATGCCCTATTGTTAAAAAGTAAGTGGAAATTCATGTTTTTGAATATGACAATTTGGCAAAAAAAATCATTACTTCAGTGTGTACTTCAGCGATAATTTCTCTAAACTAACATCTCTGTAAGTATATATATAATAATTGATTACGGCAATTTATGTTTGTGACAAATTGCGTTTTCCCAGCTTTGTAATCAGCCGGTCGGCGGTTCGAATCCGTTCACCAGCTCTCTAAAAGCCTCAAAACAAAATTTTTGAGGCTTTTTTATTTTCGTTTGTTCATCTATTGTATAGAAACACTTAGACTTATTTGAAATGTAATTATATGGTTTAGCTCAAAATAGCAGTATTCAACAAAATATCTAATTTACAGTTTTAATTCAGCACTATTGATTTCATTTTTAAGTATAAAAAATAATCCCATTAGCATTTCAAAAACTGTGGTTACTAAAAAATAGCCAAAAAATCTGGTTTTATATTGCCTTAGTGGAATTAATATCCGGATAAATGTAATAAAAATTATTATTAATCATCTGAAGTTCATTAGTTACAATATGGTGGGCAAGGATCTGAAAATTCTATGATCTTATCACCATTAGTTATTGTTAATACTTCTTCCCGGCTTTCTATAAGCGTATTCATTTTACTGTTTTATTTAATAGTTCTTGTAAAACTGATATTGCATAAACTGAAAAAACTTCAGAACTGTCGATCGTTGTTTCCAATGGTATTAAAACATCACGATTATTATTTAAAATATAAACTTCATTATGTTTAATTTTAAATATAACTACTTCTTTACTCTTATCTATAATCATTTGAAGATTTTCCATTGGTATTTCTTTTGAAATCAAAACCGGGTCAAATAATTCATTTGCACTTTCTTTGCTTATTATCTTACCTTGTGAATAAGTTTGAAAACTTATTAAAATAAATAATACGGGTATACATAATGTCTTTTTCATTTCAAATCTTTTTTTGTTATAATTTTTAGAAAAATATAGTTGAAAAGATGACTTCTAATCCGGAATTAAATTATTTATTTGCATCATCATTTTTTAATATTGTTGCATAAGGTTCGCAATGCGGGTTCCAATCAAATTTCTTCCAGTATTTTTGGTTTAAGGTTATATATAATTCGCCTTAACTTGATAGTTGTATTTTCAAGCTGGGATTTTATTGGCTTAAGAAGTGGAATAATATTCTGATAGATTCGTCAGTTAACTTTCTTAATCCCATTTGAACGAGGTATAAATCCTGTACAATTCCATCATGTAGTTCATGAGCAATTCTGTATCGTTCATCATCAATCTGATTTTGAAGATAATTTGATAATTGTTTTAATTTTATTTCAAAGTTCTTAATTTCTGAAATATCGCGGAGGTATAATTGCGCAATTCTAAGACCGGAGTTTCCCTTCATCAACACATTGTAATAAACACCATTAAATTGGAAAGGGAAAGAATAACTTTCATTTGCCAGAATTTTATTACTAAAATCAGCAAGCTTAATATTAAAAATTTTTTCCGGGATTATATCGCCAAGATTAATCTTTAAAAGCTTTGCAGCAGCTTCATTAAAGAAATTTACTTTACCATCAATGTCAACTCTTATTACAGGATCAGGATCTAATTCGGCAAACAAAGCCATCATCCTGCTGTTTCTAAATTCAAGTTCTTTTTTTTCCTGAATATGCTTTTGTTCAAGCGGTTTGACAAGATAACGGTTGATAAAAAAACGAGGGAAATGATAATTAGTGTAACGAAAATTATTAAAAAAAAGGGATTTGACCAACTAAACAGGATTTCAAAAAAACGTGAACTAATATTATCAGCAATAAGTATCATTTCCTTTTGATAGATAAATTAAAAACAGTTCATTACTCAACTCATTAATAAAAAACTTGCTGTTTAACTTTTTTCCCTTTGTTAATAAGTTTTCGATGGTTGAATATATTTCTTTATCTGAAAATTCGGGAATTTTCTCTTGAATTTTTTTTGGGAAATAATATTTATCTTGATATTCCCTAAGATTGAATGCATTAATCCGGATAGTTCTATCAACAAAGTTCCTTAGTTCGTTTTTATTTATCATACAATTACCTCCCTAACTCCCATATAAACATAGTATAAAATCTACTCTATGTCCATCAGTACTTATACGTATAATATTTTTTTAAAAAATACGTATATATACTGATTTTATTCTGACCTAAAGGAGTTAGGTTTCTCACCGTCGATGAATTTAATATTAAAGAGAAATTGATAGATGTAAAATTTATTTGGTAAAAAGAAGAAAAATATTTTGAGTATCCAAATATTTTAATACTAAGTTCATCATAAAGTTTTAATTAATGAATTATATTAAACAATAATACATTTTGCCATACCTTTCTGGGGGAGGGTATGGTATAATCGTAAAGTAAAAAGCTAACCATATACATATCTGAAAAAACAAGAGAAATTTTAATCTAATTTTAAGAAAACTCTTAGTCAGTTTTAAGAAACCAAAAGTAAGTTAACATCAAAAACAGGAAAAATTATGTTAGATTTAACTCACTTACATCCAATGATAGTTCATTTTCCAATTGCACTATTAATCGTTGGATTTTTGGCTGATGCCATTGGATTAATATTTAAGAAGGACTTCTTTATAAAAGCCGGATTATATTTATTGATTTTTGGTACACTCGGTGTTGTCGCTGCGTATCTTTCGGGTAATTATGCTGGGGCAGGTGTTACAGAAGCCGGAGCCTTAAAACAAGCCCTTGAAACTCATGAAGAAGCTGCAACGCTTACCCTTTGGTTGATGATAGGAGCCGCTTTAGTTAGAATTGCAATGGTAGTTTTAAAAAAGTATGTCGGAGTTTATCGCTGGGTAGCCTTTTTGATATTTTTTCTAGGTGTGCTATCAATTGCGCGAACAGGATTTTATGGAGGAGAACTTGTATATAAACATGCTGCCGGTGTTAAGTTTGATTTAGGATTTGGTAATTTAGAATCATCGAATTCTGATAATTCTGAAATTAATAACGAAGATTAATAAATTTAAAAATGCGCATACTTGTTATTGAAGACGAAAAAGGGATTGCAAATTTTCTGCGTGATGGACTAACAGAAGAATATTTTGCGGTTGATATTGCATACGATGGTAAAACAGGTTTGCAAATGGCATTATCCAATGGATATGATTTGCTTCTTGTTGACTGGATGTTACCAGGAATGAGTGGAATTGAAATTGTCCGTGAAATCAGAAAAAGAAATTTTGCTATTCCTGTTATCTTTCTTACTGCAAGAGATACAGTTGATGATACAATATTTGGCTTGGAAACTGGAGCTAATGATTATATAAAAAAACCATTTCAGTTTGCTGAATTATTAGCAAGAATTAAAGTGCAATTGCGAAGTAAGGATTCGGAAAATGGAGATATTGTATTAGGAAATATTAGATTATCTCCCGACACACATCAGGTTTTCAAAAATGAAGAAGAAATTATTTTAACACAAAAGGAGTTCTCACTATTGGAATATTTGATGAGGAATAAAGGTAGAGTTTGCACAAGGACCAAAATTATTGAGCATGTCTGGGATATACATTTCGACGCTGATACATCTGTTATTGATGTCTATATAAACTTTATTAGGAAAAAATTAGAGATTGGCTCAAAAGAGTTTATCCATACGTTAAGAGGCGTTGGCTATATAGCGAAAGAAGAATAGTTGAATTTATCATTTAGAAATAGAATAGCATCGTACTATCTTTTTACTACAGCTTCCATAATTACATTAGTATTTATTTTAATTTATTTTATTGTCTTTAATACCGTTTATTCACATTTACAAGGAGATTTAGATGCAGAATTAGCTGAATTAAATAATAGTATAGTTGTGTCAGATGTAAATAAAATTATATTTGCTAATCCTTTTGAATGGAATGAAGGTGAACATAAGCAAATAGAAGTTAATCCTACTTTTATTCAGGTTACCGACGCAGCAGGAGTAACCTTAAAAAAAACTTTAAACCTACTGAATGATAGTTTACAAGTAAATATAAACAATACAAAAAAGCATTACTTCATTACTCATCTTTCCCGATCTTCAATTTACCAGGTTCAATATCCTATTATTAATAATGATAAAAAAAATGTTGGGTTTCTACTTGTTGCCATTCCACTTGAGGAATCAGAAATAGTTTTACAAAATCTTAAAAAAGCTCTAATTATTTCTTTCCCTATAATACTTATAATACTTTTTTTAGTAACGAGGTACATTGCAGGAAAATCAATTTCTCCGATTAATAATGTTATTTTAACCGCCAACAGGATAACACGCGAAAATTTGAATGAGAGAATTAAATTACCGGAAAACAAAGATGAGATTTATAAACTTATTTTAACCATAAATGAATTGTTAGACAGGCTTGAAGATAACCTTTTACGTGAAAAACAATTTACATCAGATGCATCACACGAGTTACGAACCCCACTTTCTGTAATTAAAGGGACGTTGGAAGTATTAATACGAAAACCGAGGGAAATAAATCAATACGAAGAAAAAATATCTTATTGCATTAAAGAAACTGATAGAATGACAAAGTTGATTGATCAATTATTGCTTTTGGCAAGATATGATTCGGGGAAAGTTTTACCAAATAAAATAAATATTGATATTAAAAAAATAATTATGAATGTGATTAATAGATTATCCCCGCTGATTGCAGATAAAGAAATAAATATTAAATTAAGTGATGACGGTAATACTTTTGCTATTGCAGATATTTCTATGATAGAAATGATTTTTGAAAATTTAATTACTAATTCTGTTAAATATTCAGAAAGTAAAACAAATATTGATATTACAATAAAAAATCATTCTTCTTCAATCGAATGTGAAGTTAAGGACAATGGAATTGGTATGAGCGAAGAACAAATAAAAAAGATATTTGATAGATTTTATAGATCTGATGAATCAAGAAATTCTGAAGTTGGTGGATTTGGCCTGGGATTGTCTATAGTAAAAAAGTTATGTGATTTGCAGGATATTCATCTTGATGTTAAAAGCATTCCACTACAAGGCACTTCGTTTTCACTTCAAATAAGTAAGTAAATTTTAAATAAAAAATTTTAAGCATATTTTAAGAAATGGTTAAGACTCATTTTAGTTTCATTTCCTAATTTTGATTAAATAATAACTCAAAATTATATTATCGAAAGGAACTAAAAATGAAAATGAAAATTGTTGTGCTTTTTTCAGTCGTACTTATTGCTGTTCTTAGTTATAATTTTACCTTTATGGAAAAATCAAATTCTAAAACAGTAGATAATCTTAAATCAGCAATTATTGGCGAAACAACTGCAAGTGCAAAATATCTTGCTTATTCTAAAAAGGCAAAGGAAGAAGGTTTAAACAAAATAGCACTTCTGTTTGAGGCAGCTTCAAAATCTGAGGGAATTCATGCAAATAATCATAGGTCTGTTTTGGAGCAGATTGGTATTACAATGGAACAAGTAAATCCGAAATATGAAGTAAAGACAACTAAAGAAAATTTACAGGATGCTATAAACGGCGAATCGTACGAAGTTGCAACGATGTATCCAGATTTTATAAAAACTGCTACAAACAATAATGTAAATTTGGCTGTAATCTCTTTCAATTATGCGTATCAGACAGAGAAGAAACACAAAGAACTTTATAAAGATGCGCTTGATAAATTAAATAATAAAAAAGCCGACACACTGCCCTCTAATTATTTTGTTTGTTCAACTTGCGGCAATACTTATGCAGGTGAAGCACCAAACAGATGTGGAATATCGATGACTCCGAAGGATAGATTTATTTCAATTAAATAATATTCTTCTTATAGAACTTAATATAGAATTATTAGAAACCCCATTAGTGTAAATAATTTTGTGTAAATGGTTAATGAAGAACTTGAGGATAAGCGAAGTGAGGCCCCGCAAGTAAGCGGGATAAACTCCGCCGAACGAAGCTTATCCTCCCTGCCTGACGATAGGTAGGTGCAAAAGTTCTTGATTTTGTTTTACTTAATTAACAATTTCATTAACCATTATGTAGAGGATTTACACTATGGATCTCACCGATAAGATGATCGAGCAGTTAAAAGCCGATCTATCAAAAGCAAAGAACTACGAAGACTTAATGGGCAAAGATGGAGCATAAAGAAACTCATCGCTCAATCCCTTGAACAAATGCTTGAGAGTGAACTTACCGAACATCTTGGATATGAAAAGCATTCTCCCGAAGGCAGAAACACAGGTAACAGTCGTAACGGTAGAACACACAAAACACTTAAGAACGATAACGGAGAGATTGAAATCACTGTTCCCCGTGATCGCAACGGAGACTTTGATCCGGTCATTGTCAAAAAATATGAAAGGACCATTGGTCCAATAGAAGATAAAATAATTTCAATGTAGGCTAAAGGAATAACAATCAGAGATATACAGTCACACATTCAGGAGATGTATGGTCTGGATGTCTCAGCAACACTAATTTCAAACATAACTGATAAAATAGTTCACATAGCCACAGAATGGCAGAACAGACCTCTTGAGGGTATTTACCCGATTGTTTTCTTTGACGCTATTCATTACAAAGTAAGGGATGATTCAAAGAAAAGTAGTATCAAAAGCAGCCTATACGTGCCTTGGTGTTGAACTAAGCGGCAGAAAGGACTTGCTTGGTCTCTGGGTTGGTGAAGCCGAAGGAGCAAACTTTTGACTGAGTGTTTTAACTGAGCTTAAGAACCGTGGAGTTCAGGATATTCTAATTGCTTGTATAGACGGACTGAAAGGTTTTCCTGATGCAATCAATACTGTGTTCCCAAAAACAGAGATACAACTCTGTGTAATACATCAAATCAGAAACACATTAAAGTATATTGCCTTTAAGGATCAGAAAGAATTTATGAAGCAGTTAAAAACTGTATACTCTGCGCCAACTGAAGTAGCAGCTTTAGAAAACTTAAATTTACTGGAGGATAACTGGTCTAAAAAATATTCACTGGCTCTAAAATCCTGGAGAGGCAACTGGAATAACCTTACAACTTTCTTTAGGTACCCGGAAGAAATCAGAACAATAATTTATACAACTAATGCCGTAGAATCTGTTCACAGACAATTTAGAAAAGTAACCAAGGCAAGATCACTGTTCTCGAATAGCCTGCCCCGATTCATCGGGGATGATGCTCTCAAAAAAATGCTTTATCTTGCTTACAGGGATTTATCAAAAAAAGTGGACTATGCCGATAAGAAACTGGTCTGTTGTTCTTTTTAATTTTTCAATTATTTTTGAGGAAAGGTTGGATCCTTTCCTCTAATGAGGTATGCCATTTACACAAATTATTTTACAGACTCATCCGTATCCATTTTCTGAGTTTAGCATTTATCATAATCTTTATTACTTTATTTCTGCTCCAATACCTTTAATCTGATAAAAAGTAACTGGTCCTGTAACAGATGAAGGATCAAACTTGGTTCCATGTTCTTTAGCTTCTTCTTTAGCTCTTTCAAGCGCTTGTTCTTTTGTTAAGCTGATCTTATAAACTTCACCTTCAACAACTGCATCCTTACCTTTTTCTTCCATCGGAAAAACAATTTCACCGTCTTTAACTTTTACTTTTATCTTCTCAAATTGTTTATCGCTACCAATTTCAATCCAGCAGCCTCTTTTATCGCAAACATCAACAACGGGACCTTCGATAAGAACTTTTTTACCAACGTATTTTTCAGGATTAGCAAGAATATCCGATACTTTGGTTTTTTCTTTTAAAGTGATCTCTTTTCCATATTTCTTTCCATCGCCTGCAAAAGAGGTTGAAATAATTAGTGCAAGAACAATGAACAATGTCTTTTTCATAAGTTTTCCTTTAGTTTTTATTGGTTGATTGTTAATATTTTATGTAATTGTATATTATCTATTACACAATATTTGAGGAAAAGTACTATTTGGAATTTAATAATTATACTTCAAGTTACCTATATTCATAGTTAATTTTTGCTTTGATTTGTACAAATAAATTTAAGATTCCTAACGGTAAGTATAAAGTGTAAAAAGTTTAGGAAGTTTAAATAATTTAACAATTAATACTTTTGTTTATAATAATTATTACTAAACTTATCTCGATTGTTCGCCTAAATAAGAAAAGGAAATTTTATGAAATTTAAAGTATTATCTTTCTTGCTTATATTTTTTCTAACTCTAACCATTTTGCCTCAAACTGATCCAAACATTAAAACCTTTCTTATTCGCTGCGATGATCTCGGAATGTCGCATTCAGTCAATATGGCTGTAAAAGAATTGATTGAAACAGGATTGATGTTTTCAACATCGGTTATGTTTCCTTGTGCTTGGTATCAGGAAGGAGTGGATATATTGAAAGATCATCCGGAAATAACCGTTGGCGTGCATCTTACTTTAAATGCCGAATGGAAAAATTATCGTTGGGGACCGATTGCCGGCAGAGATAAAGTTCCTTCACTTGTCGATAAGGATGGATATTTTTTTCCATCACGAGCAACTTTTTTTGCTAACAATCCAAAACCCGAAGAAGTTGAAATTGAATTGCGTGCCCAGATTGAAAGAGCAATTAATAGCGGAATAAAAATTTCTTATGTTGATTATCATATGGGAACCGCTGTTGATAAACCTGAGCTTAGGAAAATTGTTGAAAAACTTGCTAAAGAATTCGGTCTTGCAATTTCAAGATACTTCGGTGAGGAAGATGTTGAAAGTATGTATTCTGTTCCAATTGCTGAGAAGAAAGATTCTTTGTTTAATCTGGTTGAAAAACTTGAGCCCGGAAAAATAAATTTATTAGTTTGTCATATCGGTAAAGACAATCCCGAATTGCAGGCAATGATTGATATGAACTCTTTTGGTTTAAGTGAAATGAGTAAGCATAGAAATGCAGAATTAAATGCGCTTATAGCAGCTAAAGAGCAAAACATTTTTGTGAAAAATAATATTAAGCTGATTAACTATCGAGATTTAATTAATGAAATTGGTTTAGACAAAATGAAATCACCGGTTGAATCAGGATACTAAAAGTATTGGTTAATAATAAAAATCCTTTAACTGTACATTACTCATAAATATTTAAGAAATACATTTTTAGTTTGAATCAAAAAAGAATTCTTTAAATTGAACTCCACATTATAATTCTTATTGTAGCACTTTAATAAGGAAGTTTATGGAAACTCTTGAATCAATACTGACTCAAATAAGTGATTTGTTGTGGGGTTATCCTTTAATCATTCTTCTGTTTGGCACTCATATCTTTTTAACAATCAGATTAAAATTTATACAAAGATTTATTGTTAAGGCTGTAAAAATTTCTTTAAAAAGAGACAAAGAGGGAAGTGGGGATATTAGTCAGTTTGGCGCTTTAACTACTGCTCTTGCTGCAACTATAGGAACCGGAAACATTGTTGGCGTCTCCACCGCTGTGGCTGCAGGTGGACCCGGGGCTGTGCTTTGGATGTGGCTTACAGGTGTATTTGGAATCGCAACAAAATATAGTGAAGCATTACTGTCGGTAAAGTATCGTGTAACTATGGATGATGGCTCTATGGCTGGTGGTCCAATGTATGTTCTTGAGCGTGGATTAAAAATGAAATGGCTTGCTGTGTTGTTTGCAGCGTTTACTTCTGTAACTGCATTCGGTATTGGTAATATGGTTCAGGCAAATTCTATTTCGACACTTGTTAATGAAACATTTCAGATCCCCACATGGATAACTGGGGCAATTTTAGCCATCCTAACTGCAGTTGTAATTATTGGTGGAATAAAATCAATAGCCGGTGTTTGTGAAAGACTTGTTCCTTTTATGGCAATAACCTATTTCTTTGGGTGTTTAGTAATTCTTATAATGAACTATGCCACTATTCCTTCTACAGTTGTTCTGATTTTTGAAAGTGCATTTACCGGTCATGCAGTTGTTGGCGGATTTTTAGGTGCCGGGGCAAAAGAAGCAATTCGTTTTGGTATTGCAAGAGGACTTTTTTCAAATGAATCCGGATTAGGAAGCGCACCAATAGTTGCCGCCGCCGCCCAAACAAAAAATCCCATAAGACAGGCGTTAGTTTCTTCAACCGGAACGTTTTGGGATACGGTTGTTGTATGTGCAGTAACAGGATTGACTATTGTCAATTCAGGAGAGTGGATGCATGGTTACTCAGGTGCGGCTTTAACCAAACAGGCTTTTAGTGATATTCACATTGTCGGTCCAATCATTCTTACTCTAGGATTATTGACTTTTGTATTTTCCACAATTCTCGGTTGGTCATATTATGGCGAAAAAGCCGCTGAATATCTTTTTGGCTCAAAGATAATAAAACCATACCGTTATATGTGGGTAATATTCGTGATGATCGGTTCAGTGTTATCTTTGAATATGGTTTGGACTTTTGCAGATATTACTAATGCGTTAATGGCTTTGCCTAATTTAGTTTCACTGCTTCTGCTAAGTGGTGTAATCGTAAGTGAAACAAAAAAATATCTTTGGGATGGAAATCTTGATGAATCTGGAGATTAAAAAATCCGGTATTTCATAATACCATTTATTATCCGGTCGAATTTATAAAAAATATATAATCTCAACCGGAAAATTTTTTTCTTTTCAGTTCTTCCGATAAAAAATGCTACTTGTATCTATATACAACCATTCATAACAACTTAATAGACAAGCCTGCTTTAATATCTTATTTTCGTACCGAGGTTAAAATTAACTACATTAAAAACCAAAAAGGAGCAAGCCATGAAAAATTTAATAATCGTGCTTATTGCACTTGTTTTATTTCCGGCTATGTCCGCTAATGCAGGAAAGTTTACCGAAGAAAAAAAATCAGCAATAGTTGATAATCTTGCAGAGGGGATTGTTTCAGAAAATTGCGGGCTGCGTACAGGTTCAGCAAATGTGCTGTCTGACCTGATAAACAATTCATATCTCGAAAGTGATGATGCATCTAAAGCAATGATTCCATTATTAAGGATGCTGGAAAACGGCGAAACAGAGTGTGAAAGAATTGCCGCCGCAGTAGCTTTGTATAAACTTGGAAATGGAATTGGAATTTATCGCTTAAGAGGTGTTGCACAATTTGATGATAATGAAAAAGTAAGTCAGGTTTGCAAAAACCTATATTATTCTTATCATATATTAAACGGAACAGAATATTTTATAGATTTCTAATGGGGGAGAACAAATGAGTATCGCGTTTTAACGGCAAGTCAGCAGTAACTAAATGACTTGCCGTTTTTTTTAATTATTGCCTTTCTCATTTTTGAAATAAAGTTTAAATAAATAGTAAAGCATAGATAAAAGGTATATTAATATTCCAGATAAATAGATAGTTGAATTGTTCATCTCAAAACTCCTTATTATACACCATAAAAATCGTAGTAAGATGTTATTAAAATATTAACAGAATATTATTTAATTGTTAATAGATTATATAATCTTGTGATAGAAATGTGTGCAGCATTTTATTTATCGAATTTTTAAAATTAATTTTTACTATCTGTTTAATTTTTTAGAAGTCTCAGCTATCAAATAAAAAAGATTTTACTTAACTATTTATTACCTCTTATCTTTTATATTTTTAGAAACATCATTTAAACAATTAAACAGGATTATTATGAAATACAGAAAACTTGGAAAAACCGATGTTGCCGTTTCGGAAATAAGTCTTGGTTGCTGGACATTAGGCGGACTTAATTGGGTAAATGGAGTTCCGAATGGATGGGCAAATGTTGATGAGAAAGAGATTACTGAAGCAATCAATTATGCTATTGATCATGGTGTAAATCATTTTGATAATGCTGATGTTTACGGTAATGGAAGAGCAGAACGAATGCTTGCAAAGATTCTCGGAACGCGGACAAAAGATCTTGTTATTGCCACTAAAATAGGATGGTTCCCGGGAACCGCAGAACACGCGTATGAACCGGCACATATTCGTCATCAGTGCGAGCAATCTTTAATTAATCTTAAAAGAGATTTTATTGATATTTATTATTTCCATCACGGAGATTTTGGTGAGAATGATAAATATCTTGATGATGCAATTGAAGTAATCTATAAATTGCGTGAAGAAGGAAAGATAAGGTTGATAGGACAATCGGCATATAATCACGATGATTTTGTAAAACTAATTCCTAAAGTTAAACCGGATGTCATTCAAAGTTTTGCTAGTGCAGTTGATGACAGATTTTTAAAACCCGGTTCACCGACACGTAAAATGCTGGATGAATTTAAAATTTCTTTTATTGCATTTGGACCGCTTGCACAGGGTTTGTTACTTGGTAAATATCATTCCGGTAATCCTCCCGTATTTGAAGCAGGCGATCATCGTGCAAACGCGGAAAGATTTAAACCCGAAAACCTTGCTAAAATGGAACCTAAAATTGAACAACTGAAAAATAAATTCGGACCATCAAACCAGGAACTATCACGAGCTGCTTTACAATATCTTTTATTCTATAAACAAGTTGGGGCAGTTATTCCCGGTTTCAGAAATATAGACCAGGTTAAATCAAATTTAAGCGGTACAGATAACCCGCTTACCGAAGAAGAATTTAACTATATAAAAAAAATTTTTGAAGAATAAAAATCAGATTTGATTTCAAAATAATTATGAAAAATATTTTTGTTTCTTTTCTACTACTTTTTTCAATCCTGACCAATATAGAATTATCAGCTCAAAAATCAGTTGAAAAAATAGACATCATACCTTACCCGGCAAGTTTGATTCAGCACGAAGGCTACTTTACAATTAATGAATCAACCAAAATTGTATTTGATGAATCAACCGAAATTGTTGTTAATTATTTACTGGATATTTTGCAACCATCTACTGGTTACAAGTTTAATTTAGAACAGTTAAATGATGAGCATGATGATAACTCAATAGTTTTAAAGTTATCAAATTCAAATCCTGAACTTGGAAGTGAAGGTTATGTTTTTAAATCAACTGAAAAAAAATTGGTAATTGAAGCAAACGAATTGAATGGATTGTTTTATGGAATCCAAACTCTCCGCCAATTACTACCTGTTGGGATAGAATCAAAAAGCAAAGTACAATCCATTGATTGGAAAATTCCTTGTGTTGAAATTAAAGATAAGCCTCAATTTGTCTGGCGAGGTTTAAATCTTGATTGCTGCCGTCATTTTATGAGTAAAGATTTTGTTAAGAGATATATTGATTTACTTGCCTATCACAAAATGAATATTCTTCACTGGCACTTAACTGAAGATCAGGCATGGCGAATTGAGATTAAAAAATATCCTGAACTTACTAATAAAGGTGCGTGGAGAAAATATGATAATGATTCAGTTTATGGCGGGTATTATTCGCAGGAAGATATAAAAGAAGTTGTTAAATATGCTGCAAGCAGATTTGTTACAGTCGTGCCAGAAATTGAAATGCCTGGTCATTCAACTGCTGCAATTTCTTGTTATCCCGAGATTTCCTGCACAGGCGGACCATTTAATGTTGGGACTTTATGGGGAATTTATTATGATATTTATTGTGCCGGAAATGAAAAAACATTTCATTTTTTAGAAGATGTTATCGGTGAAGTAGTTGAACTTTTCCCGGGAAAATATATTCACATTGGCGGTGATGAAGTACCAAAAGAGAGATGGGAAAATTGTCCCAAGTGCCAGGCAAGAATCAAATCTGAAAATCTAAAAGATGAACATGAGTTGCAAAGCTATTTTGTTAAAAGGATGGAAAAGTTTATCAACTCAAAAGGCAAACAAATTATTGGCTGGGATGAAATTCTTGAAGGCGGATTAGCACCGGAAGCCACTGTTCAATCGTGGCGTGGTTTAAAAGGTGCAATTGATGCTGCAAAACAAGGGCATGATGTAATCGTTTCTCCAACGACAAACTGTTATTTTGATTATCCTGTTGATGTTACTGATTTACAAAAAGTTTACCTGTTTGATCCTGTGCCGCAGGAATTAACTGTTGAAGAAAGAAAACATGTTCTTGGCAGTGAAGGAAATATGTGGTCTGAATATGCGCCGCAAGAACAAATTGCTGATAGATTGTTTCCGCGTTTACTTGCTTTATCGGAAGTTGTTTGGACTTATCCGGCAGAAAGAAATTATGAAGAGTTTCGTAAAAGAGTTCAAAAACATTATGATAAATTGGAGATGCTTGGCGTTAGTTATGGGTTAGAAACTAAACCATTTGAAATAAAAAAAGAATTTGATCCAACAAAGGATGTTTTTAATGTCCAAATTAAACAGCTTCAAAAGGATATTGATTTAAATTTAGTCAGCTATAAGATTGATCATAAAATATTGTCGGCAGATTCCGGTAATAATATAGTAGTTAATCATTCAGATAATATTAAGCTGTATTTTACACGCGGAAATAAAAACGTTGGAAAAATTTTTGAATCAGGCTTCACATTTAATAAAGCTACCGGAAAAACTGTTAAACTTACTTATCCATTCAATGAAAAATATCCTGCAAGCGGAGTGAATGCTTTAACCGATGGTTTGCGTGGATCAGATAATTTTCGTGGTGGCAATAAATCGTGGCAAGGATTTCAGGGAACTAATTTTGAAGCCGTAATTGATTTAGATGAATTAACTGATTTTAATAAAATATCCATCGGATTCTTTCAGGCATCATCGTCTTGGGTTGTCTTTCCTGAATACGTTGAGTTTTATACTTCGGACGATGGAGTGAATTATAGTCTTGTTAACAAAATTATTAATACCCCAACATTAAAAAATCCTGATTGGGTACAAAAAGATTTTTTTGCAACTTCTGATAATTTGAAAGCCAGGTACATCAAAATATATGCTAAAAATTTAGATAGCCTTCCTTCATGGCATCCCGCATATGGTGGAAGTCCCTGGTTGATGGCTGATGAAATAATTGTAGAATAATTCTATTTATGAAAACTGCAATTGTAATTGGTGCAACAGGATTGATTGGTAATATTGTAACAAAAAAATTACTTGATGATGTTAGATATGAAAAGATAAAAGTTTTTATTAGAAAACCACTCGGGTTAAAAAATCCAAAACTGGAAGAATATATTGTTGACTTTAATCATATAAACGATTGGAAAGAAAAGATTATAGGTGATGAGCTTTATTCTGTCTTAGGAACTACAATAAAAAAAGCCGGAAGTAAAGAAGCTCAATACAAAATTGATTTTACATATCAATTTGAAGTTGCAAAGTTTGCTGCGGAAAATAGAGTCGGAAAGCTATCCCTTGTTTCTTCTTTAGGTGCTGATAAGAGTTCGCGGAATTTTTATTTACAAATGAAAGGGGATTTGGATGAAGCAATTAAGCAACTACCCTTCAATCAAATATTCATATTCAGACCTTCAATTCTATCTGGAGAAAGAAGTGAAAGAAGGTTAGGAGAAACATTAGGAATAAAAATAGCCGGAGCAATTACTACAATTATTCCGGCTCTAAAAAAATATCGTCCTATTCCGGCTGAAAAAGTTGCAGAAGCAATGATCAAATCAACAAATCAAACTCCAAAAGAAAAAATTATTATTTACGAAGCTGAAGAAATATCTCTAATCTAAAATCTATCAACTTGTCATTTTACCAAGATTATATTTT
This sequence comes from Ignavibacteriaceae bacterium, assembly GCA_049294175.1. Classification (GTDB taxonomy): domain Bacteria; phylum Bacteroidota; class Ignavibacteria; order Ignavibacteriales; family Ignavibacteriaceae; genus IGN3. The sequence continues at coordinate 18,998 of JBAQCL010000019.1, forward strand.
TTTCTATCAAAAGGATTTAGATGTAACTTACGCAACCTTATTGATTTTGGCGTCACCTCTACCATTTCATCTTCTTCAATATATTCAAGAGCTTCTTCAAGAGAAAACTTAATAGCGGGAGTTATCTTTACGGCTTTATCTGAACCTGAGGCGCGCATATTGGAAAGTTTTTTACCGCGCTGCACATTAACCTCAATATCATTTTCTTTTGTATGTTCACCGACAACTTGTCCCACATAAACTATTTCTCCGGGTTCAATAAAAAATTTACCTCTGTCCTGAAGTGAATCAATTGCATAAGCAGTTGCTATTCCTTCACCCATTGAAATCATTACACCATTTTTAATTCTGTTTATGATTCCTTTGAAAAACTCATATTGATAAAACCTGTGATGCATTACAGCTTCACCGGAAGTGGCTGTTAGAACTTTTGTTCTTAATCCCATAATTCCTCTTGAAGGAATATGGAACTCAAGTTTATTCATTGTTCCCTTGTTTTCCATTTTCATTAGTTCACCACGTCGCTGTCCAACAAGTTCAATCACTTTTCCGGCAAGATCGGATGGAACATCCACAACCATAACTTCAATTGGTTCGGCTTTTTTACCATCGATTGTTTTATATATAACTTTTGGTTCCCGAACCTGAAGTTCATATCCTTCACGACGCATATTTTCAATAAGTATAGACAGGTGTAAAATTCCTCTGCCCGATACTTTGAAGGCATCAGGTGAGCTTGTTTCCTGAACCTTTAATGCAACATTATGTTCAAGTTCTTTAAAAAGCCTGTCTCTAAGCTGACGTGAAGTAACAAATTTCCCATCCTTTCCATAAAAAGGTGAGTTGTTAACAGTAAATGTCATACTGATTGTTGGCTCGTCAATTGAAATTATTGGTAATGGTTCCGGATTTTCTGCATCTGCAATTGTATCCCCAATATCAACGTCTTCAATTCCTACTATTGCGCAAATATCTCCGCATTCAACTTCTTCTACCTCAAGTCTATTTAATCCTTCAAAGATAAAAAGTTGCTTTATAGAAATATTATGAACTGATCCGTTTCTTTTAATTATACAAAGCTTTTCTGATTTCTTTAATGTTCCCTGAAAAACTCTGCCTATCCCGATTCTTCCAACATAATCATTATAATCCAATGTGGTAACCTGAATTTGAACCGGACCAACATTATGAGGCGGTGCAGGAATATCCTTGATGATTGATTCAAGCAAAGGCGTAAGATCTTTTCTATCATCCTTAAGTTCTTTCACAGCCCAACCATCTCTTCCGCTTGCATAAATTATTGGAAAATCTAATTGGTCTTCACGAGCATCCAATTCTATAAATAAATCATAAATTTCATCAAGTACTTCTTCGGGGCGATTGTCCGGTCGATCTACTTTATTTATTACTACAATTGGTTTTAAATGAAGTGATAACGCTTTTTCAAGTACGAACCTTGTTTGCGGCATTGGACCTTCAAATGAATCGACCAAAAGTAACACACCATCTGCCATTTTTAATACACGTTCAACTTCGCCCCCAAAATCCGAGTGACCGGGGGTATCAATAATATTTATTTTATAGTCCCTGAATGGAATGCTGATATTTTTTGCAAGGATTGTAATTCCACGTTCACGCTCCAGATCATTTGAATCTAAAAATCTTTCTCTAACAACCTGATTTTTTCTAAAAACCTCACATTGTTTCAGTATTTGATCTACAAGTGTTGTCTTACCATGATCAACGTGTGCAATAATTGCTATATTTCTTAATTCTTTCACTAATTCTCCATTTATTTAAAAATTCGAGGTGCTAATTTAATGAAGTGTGAGCACAAGTCAGAATGAATAATTCAACTACTTGCAATTACATTATCTATAAATTTGCACAATTTTATATCTTTTTAATAATTTTATAAATTAATGAGAATTCAGGAGATTTACTTTAATTTTACAGTAATAAGTTTAATAATTAAGCAAAATATTTTGAGGCTTTATGAACGAACAGTTAATTGAATGTGTTCCAAATTTTTCCGAAGGTCAACGACATGAAATCATCAAACAAATAACTGATGAAATTGAAAAGGTAGAAGGCGTAAAACTTCTTGATGTTGATCCCGGTTATGATATGAACCGTTCTGTTGTAACTTTTATTGGGGATGCAAAAGGTGTTAGAGAAGCCGCATTTAATGCGATTAGAAAAGCTGCTGAACTTATTGATATGAGTAAACATAAAGGTTCGCATCCAAGAATGGGTGCAACAGATGTTTGCCCATTTGTTCCTGTAAGCGGAATAACAACTGAAGAATGTATTGAACTTTCAAAAGAAGTTGCAAAAAGAGTTGGCGATGAACTTGAAATTCCTGTTTATCTTTATGAAAAATCCGCAACCCAACCTGAAAGAGAAAATCTTGCAAAGATAAGACAGGGCGAATATGAAGCGCTTGAAGAAAAATTAAAAAAACCTGAATGGAAACCTGATTTTGGCCCAGCCAGATTTAATGCAAAAGCAGGCGCAACGGTTATTGGCGCAAGAGAATTTTTAATCGCTTACAATATCAATTTAAACACTCGTGAAGAAAAGTATGCAACTGATATCGCTTTTGAATTAAGAGAAAAGGGAAGAAGTGCGCGTAAAGGTGGAGACGGACCTTTCTATTTTAAATCAAATGATATTTTAAAATATGAAAAGGGTTCTTATCCCAGCGGGCTTGATGATTTTATTGGAAAAACGATTGATGAAACAATTAAATATTGCAAAGAAAAATTCGGATATGATTTAGCTGAACTATTAGATTTAAATGGAATTAATCCGAAAAAACCCGAAGGGCAATCAGTAAAAATTCCGGGTAAGTTTAAATATTGTAAAGCAATTGGCTGGATGGTTAATAAATATGATCGCGCACAAATTTCAATTAATCTTACCAACTACAAAGTTACTTCAATGCATCACGTATTTGATGAAACAGAAAAGCTTGCTGTAGAAAGAGGGTTACGTGTTACCGGAAGTGAAGTTGTTGGAATGGTTCCTTATCCCGCTTTGATTGAAACAGGAAAATATTATCTTACAAAACAACATCGTTCAACAGGAATTCCGATCCGTGATATTTTAAACACTGCAGTTCAATCACTTGGATTAAATGATGTCTCTGAATTTAAAATTGAAGAAAGAGTTTTGGGTTTACCAAAAAATTTAGACACTGCACTTGTTGAAATGAAGCTTACAGATTTTGCTGATGAAGTATCAAGAGAAACTCCGGCTCCTGGCGGTGGTTCTATTGCTGCCTTGTCTGGTGCACTTGGTGCTTCTTTATCATCAATGGTTAGCAACTTAACTGCAAACAAACGCGGCAGTGATCCTGAAACAGATAAAATCTTAAATGAAGCCGCGGGCAAATGCCAGGAAATAAAAAATACTTTGCTTAAAGCTATTGATGATGACACAAACGCCTTTAACGATTATATGGCTGCCAGACGATTACCAAATAAAACTGCTGAAGAAAAAAAAATCCGCGAAGAAGCAATGCAGAATGGATTGAAGCAGGCAGTTCGAGTTCCGTTAAATACTGCTCGATTAAGTTTTCAAGCAATTGAAATTTCACAAACGGTTGCAAAGTTTGGAAACCAAAACTCGATTACTGATGTTGGTGTGGGTGCACAAAGCGCTTACACGGGAGTTATTGGCGGAATCTATAATGTTCTTATCAATCTTAAAGATATTAAAGATGATAAATTTAATTCTGAAATGAGAATGATTTGCAAGGGATTAAAAGATAAAGCACAAAATAAACTTAAAGAAGTTTTAAAATTTGTGGAATCTAAATTGTAAGATAACTATTCCTGCTTTGGCAGTTTAAATATAATTGGCAATGAGACTGGGCATTTTACTTTTTTGCCTTTTGTTGTTGCTGGAGTAAATTTTGCATTTCTTACAACATGTAGCGCTTCTTCATCACACCCATAACCAATTCCCTTAATTATTTCAACATCTGAAACATTTCCGATCGTATCAATGAATGCTAAAACATAAACTTTACCTTCAATCTTATTATTTAGTGATTCTGCAGGATATTGAAGATTTATTTGAAGTGAATCTAAACCGCCTATAATTTCTGGCATTTTTTCAACAACATAACATATAAGATGCCTTTCTGTAATTTCTTTTGTAGTGTCATTTTGTGCAAATGTAATTGACACTCCCCAAAATAAAATAGTAATTAACAGTTTTATTTTATCCTCCATCGAAAATTAAGTTTGTATTACTCATACACCTCATAAAATGTATTGTTATAGAAAAACTTTACATTTTGTCCAAGTGCTAAAAATTGTGCTGTTTCAGGTTCCTTATTTAGTAGTTTAAAGTATTCATCGGTACCAAATTGAATTCGTTTAACGTTTTTCGTTTCTCGTTTTTGTAACTCACTATCGACCCAAAACTTATCTTGCTGATAAACCGCTCTGCCTAAAACATTTCTTACCTGTTGAGAAAGATTTTGATTTACTCCTTTTGAATCGATATAGTTTAATCTTTCATTTCCCTGTTGTGTCTGTTTGAAGTTTGAAGCTGAATTTAAACTTTGAAATTCTTCGCTTACCTTAACACTACCGCTTCCACTTTTATCATTCATCATAAAATAGTCGGCTTCATTTTTTCTTTTCAGTTCAGGTCTTTGAGGAAGTGTTTGTAAACCGTCAACAAGTCTTCCTTGACGAATTCTTAAGTCTTCATCTTCCATAATTAAATAACTTGTATAAGGAGTGATAATTCCTTGTTCTCTTGCAAGCGCGGTAACTTCATCAATCAGCTCTTTGTTTTCACCATTTAATCTGATTACATCAAGCAAATAACCAATTCTTCTTGAAGCCCAGAGAGTAGGAATAAAATTATATCTGTCATTATCGCTCTTAAAATTTTCTTTTAAAAAATATTCTTTTTGCTGTCCGTTTAGCAAGCCGGATAAAGTTATTTTTGCAGTTCCCTTACCTTTATATCTTCCCAAAACAAGAAGGTTTGAACCTTTAAATAAATCAGGTAAATCTTTTGGATAGCTCTGGTAAACTTTGATGTTGTTTCCAAAATCCAATTTCAAATCACTGAGAACAGGGGATTGAATTTTATCATAAAAGTTTGATACTTTAATTTCAATATCTTCCTCATCACTAACATAAGTTCGCCAGGCTTTTGTTTCATCGGTAAGTTTATCGAGCAGATGTGTGTTTATTTCGTCACCAATTCCAAATGTAAAAATTCGCGATTTGTTTTTATTAGCGATCAAAATTTTCTTTACGAGTTTTTCCTCGTTCATCTCTCCTATTGTTGGTTTTCCATCGGTAAGAAAAACCACAAAGTGTGGACGATTAGTTGTCTGATAATTCTTAAAAGCAAGTTGAAAAGCTTCTTCAATGTTTGTTCCGCCAATTGCCTGTAAATCATCGATAAATCTTTTTGCTTCATTTATATTTTTTTTATCAGCATTCTCTAAAGAACTAAAAAGTGAATATGCTTCAGTAGAAAAACGAATAATATTAAAATGATCATTTTGATTTAAGTTGCCGATGCAATAAAGCAAAGCCCTTTTTGCCTGATCTAATTTATCACCGTACATGCTTCCTGAAACATCAAGAATAAAAGTGATATCTTTATTCTCAATATTGTTTTTATCGATTTGAATTGAAGGTGAAACACTTAGCAAAAAATAACCGTCTTCATTTCGGGATTGATATGTTGATAATGACAATCCAACGGTTGATGGATTTTTTGAAAAATATAATTTGAAATCAATATCAGGTTTTACATTTTCTGCTTCATAAGAAATTACCGAATGATTATCACTTTTATTTACTATATCAACTTCATGAGTCGGACAATAAATGTTTTTAAGGTTTTCATTTGATTTTAAATCAATCTTTACAGACACATTCTTTAATGGCTTTGCCGAAAACTTTTCCGTGTTAAGCGGATAAATATATTCTAACAAATTATTATCTGATTCAAGAATTTGTGTATATGTAATTGATATCTTCTTTTCACTCCTTGGTTCGATAGGGAAGATGCGCAACTTAAAAATGTTCTGTTCGCTGTATTCCAGCAAAGCAGGATCGCGCATTTGTCTGACAATATCCTCATAAATTTTTCTTGCTTTATCGGAATCAAGCAATTCGGCTTTTGTTTCTTTGCCATTTATAATCATTGTAAAATCATTAATAACGGCGCCTTTGGGAATAGGAAAAATGTAATATCCCTCAAGTTGATAATTTGTCGGATTGTAAAATGATTGGTCAATTGTTGTAACAGCACTTTGACCATCAATTTTTACATCAACATTATGATATACAACTTCTAAAGGAAAAGGATTTGGTAATGGATTAGGTTTTGGAATAACAATAAATCCATCGGCAAAAACATTTATGCTGAGTAATATTGTGAATGTTATTGTTAATAGTTTATTAAACATTTTCATATTCCTTTCATTGTCATCCCAAGTCTGTCGAAGAATGAGGATCAAACTTCGAAAAGCTTAATGTGACAGCCAGGTTATTTTTCAAAAGAATAATTTTTTTGCTTTGCCTGTTCACGAATTGTCTTAATCATTACGGCATCAAGAGTATTTTCATTTTTGTTTTCAAGCATCTTTTGTACAACGTATTTACTTCTTTCGTCATTCAGTTTAGTAATTTTTTCCTGAATTTGCTCACGTTCCTTTTCCATTTTATCCAAATAGGATTTTCTTTCTTGTACAGTCATCTTCTTCATATTATCAGGTAGCTCTTCGTCTTTTAATTCCTCCACTTTTACTTTGCCTTCTTTTTTTGCGTCAACTAAATCCCAACCTGAGTTTTTATATTGCGCGCCTGATTTTGTAACTGATCTTTGAACCATAACTTCATTGCTCAAACTCATTGTATTTGCATCCTGTTCAGATTGGCGCATTTTATATTTTTCGCCATCATTTCCAAATGCGATGTAAGTTTTATTCAGTTCCTGCCCAAGTTTTATTATATCATTATCCTGAGGTGCATCAATGTGTACAATCTTGGCATTGTGATCAATATTCATATATTTCCCATCAGAAATATCGGTGCCATCTTTCCACATTGTTTGAATGCCTTCATCATAGTTTCCACAGAAAATTGTATTTATAACAATTCCATTTTTGATTGATTTTTTACAGGCTTCTTTATAATTAACATCACCTTGAGTGAAGGGTTCGTTGCCCGCAATGAAAATTATTTTCAACTCATCATTAGATTTATTCCATTGAAGATTATTAACAGCATTTAAAATTACTTTTCCGCAAAACTCTTCTCCGCCATTCGTCTTTAGCTTAAAAAGTTCTTCTGAGATTTTATCTAAATCCTGTATAAATGGAACAATGTTCCTTAAGTGTCCTTCCTGTGCAGGAATTGCGTCTTTGCCATATTCATAAAGTGCTACATAAAGTTCAACGGATTTGTTATCCTTTTTTGTGGTTGCAAGTTCATTAACAATTTTCCACAACTGGCTTTTTGCCTGATCTATCAAACCATCCATGCTATTGCTTGTATCTAATAGCAGTGCAAGTTGAATTGAATTTGTTACAGATGATTTTTTATCGATAACCTGGTTTGCAAAAATTGAGAGTGAGCAAGTAAAAAATATTATGGCAAAAATTGTTGTTCTCATTTCAAACTCCATAAAACTTTAATGAATGTTAAAACATACGCTTTAACTAAGTGGATTGATTGTTTGTTCCAGTAATATAGAGAGAAATTGAAAGGATAAATTATTTTGACCTATTTTATCTCGAAATCAAAATAAGTTTTCGGGAAAGGTTCGTTCCTTAAAGTGAAATGCCACCATTCTTCAGCAAGATTTTTAAAACCATATTTTTCCATAAGAGATTTTAAAAGTAAACGATTAGCTTTTTGCTGTGGAGTTATATTTGGATTTTCTGTGTACGATAATGAATTGAAACAATCAAAACCGGTTCCCATATCAATGCTGTTGTCTTTAAATCTTTGGTCAACAGGTTTATAACATTCACATTGATTGTTTGCGTCAAATTCCGGTTGAGAGCCAAGTGGCATAGATACAATTGTAAGATCAACAGTGCTGCCGCGGCTATGTCCTGATTTTTGAGCAATGTAACCGTCAATAAATAACCGGCTTTTATCAACAGTAGGATAAAATTCTTTTTTTGTCAAAGTATCAGATAAGTCTTTTGCCCATCTTACAAAATGATCAACAGCACACTGTGGACGATAAGCATCATAGATTTTTAGTGACAAAGAAAATTTTTTTAATTCCGTCTGTACTTTTGCTAAAGAATCAGCAGCTGCTTTTGTGATATAACATTTTTCAGCATTGTATCCGTCAACTTTTACTCCGAGAAAATTGTGATTAGTTGCGTAACGTAGGTCTAAGATTATATCGGGAATTATTTGCCGAATTTCAACAAATCCTTCAGGGATTTCTTGAGATAAAAGATTTATTGAAAGAGTAAGAAAAAATATTAACGCAATTTTTTTCATACCCTAATTTAATCAATTAATCAATTTTAGAGTGACAATCAGTGCATAGACGGTTCTTTAAAGATTCACCAAGGTCAACCGGGTGTTTGAATTTTAATCCGTTTAAATCGACAGAAGTATTTCCGCTATTATCTGTCTGCGAAATAATAATATGGCAGCTATTACAGTCATTTGAAATTACTTTACCATCTTCACTAACATGATTTCCATCGTGGCAGCGGAAACAACCGGGTGTGTAAATATGGGAAATATTATCAGGAAAGTGTTTCCAGTTAGCATTCATGTACGGAAAATAATTTCTGGAATAAATCTTTTTAACTTCCTCTATGCTTTTTTGAATTGATTCTTTTTTAGTCTTGTATATATCCGGGTAATTAGACATATAAAAATCATTAATTCTTTGCTGAATATTTTCCAGAGCTTGTTGTTTGGTTACATAAGTATCTTCAAGAACTTCTACAGAAATACTTTTTATATAAGGAAGGGAGGCATCTGCTCGCTTACTTGCAAGATTTTCATTCATCATTTTATCGGGTTGATGATAAATATGAGATGGTCTGTTATGGCAATCTATGCAATCCATAGTTCTAAGATTATCCGGGCTAAAATTCTTTTCATCAAACTTAGCATTTTTGCTTTTAAAAATAGTTTCTTTGCCATCTTTTGAAGTTACTTTTACCCAGGGAATTACCAATCTTCTCTCATCAGTATAGATATAGCTGATTTTATTATCCTTATTTGTATGCCAGTGAACACCTTCAATCGAACCGAGCTCACTTTTTCCACCACCGATTTTAATCATCATGCTCATGTTGGATTTAGTGTTTTGTTCATCGGATAAATAATAAGTATGATCCACTCTTTTTTGATTATAAAAAAGTGATGGAGTGTGACATTGCTCGCAAGTTCCTTCAGCCGGGCGAAGAGCGTGAACAGGCGTTGGAATAGGACGTGAATATTTATTAAATATTACTGAGTAAACTTGATATGCACCGGAAAATTTTGATTTAACATACCAGCTTGTTCCTGAACCAATATGACATCCAACGCAGCCTACTCTGGAATGCGGGGAATCTAAATAAGCTGTGTATTCAGGTTCCATTACTTTGTGGCAAATCGTTCCGCAAAATGCATCTGTTTCAGTGTATTCATAAGCTTTAAAACTACCGAATGCAGAAAAAACTAAAAGTAAAATTGTTCCCACAGAAAAGGTTACAAACATTGCTCTTTTTTTTGGATCGTTTAAATCAATAACCGGTAATCTTGAATCTCTGAATTTACCTTGATGTTCTCTTTTCCGTTCGCGGATTATTCCAAATGCAATTAATAATAAACCCATTATTAATAAACTAGGAATAATGATGTATGTAAGAATTCCCAAGTAAGTGTTTTCAGTAGGACTTGTTAAATCAAGAATAAACAGAAAAAATATTAATCCAGAACAGATAACAGCAATTGCTGCTCCGGTAATAGTAATAGGATTATAAACATAATGTGGGAATCTTTTTTTCATGATAATCTCACGGAATAAAAGAAAATTGATATGTAATTCGTATAAAAAAGAATTTTATCTTAATCTATTTTTGATCGGATTCTTCTTCAGACTTACGTCTTTCTTCAGCTTGTTGTTTTTTTATTCGTTCAAGTTCAAGAGGATGTTCTTCAACCATTTCCTCTTCTGTAATTGTTCCCTTAAACCATGCCAAGCTCATTGGATAAATATCAGGATTAAAAATTACAAAGTAAAAATGCCAGATAACGATAGCCAAAAATGCCAGCCAGGCTTCGTAGAAATGAATTGTTCTTGCTATATCCCAATCAATTTTTGAAAATACGCCGATGTAATCGATGTATATCCACATCAGCAATCCGGTTAAACTCATAACAATAGTTCCCCAAACCAAAGCCCAGTATTCAGCTTTTTCCACATAACTAAATCTGTCTAATTTTGGTTTTTGCTTGGAAATACCAAGATTGAATTTCGCAACACCGATTGCATCCGTAAAATCTTTTAATGTTGGGAATAAATCTTTTACTAACTGTCTGCCTCTTTGTGTAAACGAGATATAGTAAACGTGATATAAACTAACCATAATCATCGTTACTGCTGCAATTCGATGTATCCAGCTTCTATACTCAACAGCGTGACTCGACAAATCTCTTATATGACTTACCCACCAAGTGTTTGGATATCTTAACATAAAACCTGTAATAACAAGTACAATAAAACTTATTGCCATTGTTGCATGTTGAATTCTTTCATTTACAGACATTCTTAAGTATAATGAATGACCATGCCTTTCTTCAACAATTTTTCCAAGCTGTTTTAATTTTCTGATTTTGGATTTTTTAACAAGATCAAGCGCGTTGTGTAAAAACATTCCACTTAAAACAGTTATGAGCAGAAAAATGTACGTAACAGAAATCCAATAAAGAATTGGTTCATCTTCTTTTTGCAGTGTTACGTGAATGCTGCCTTGTGTAAAAGTTTCATTTGCTCCCGGATGGCATGTACCGCAAGTTTTTACCAGATTCTTTTTATTAACGGTAGAAGTAGGATCAGAAGATGGTTTGATATTGTGAATACCATGGCAACTGCCGCAGTTTGCAACTGCTACAGAACCACCGCTTAATGCAAGACCATGATAAGATTCTGAAAATGTTTTAAATCTATCTGCCGTCATTCCATATTTTTCAGAAAGAGTAACTGACTCATGGCAAGGAGAGCAAATTTGTCTTGCAACATTTTTAAAAGCAACCGGCGCATTTGGATTATCAGTTTTTAATATATTATGCTCGCCATGGCAATTTGTACAGGAAGGAGCATCTCCGTTTCCCTTCATCACTAATTGCCCGTGTATGCTTCCCAAATATTCATCTTTAATATTTGAATGACATTTGCCACAAGTTTGAGGAATGTTCATTCTGTAAACGCTTGATCTTGAATCAGAACCTTTAATAATCTTATGAGAACCATGGCAATCGGTGCAGCTTGCAGCATTTCCGTTATTCTTTTTATTTAATGCAAAACCATGAACACTATTTTCATATGTGGATATAAATCCTGCAGATGGTGTTGTCCTTTGTTTTACATCTTCGTTGTCTAAGTGACAGGAAAGGCAAAGCTTCTCCTGTGCTTTTTTCATCTCAACTTTGTTTTCACCAAAAGCAGATTTTGTTATAGTAGATTTATGACATGTTATACAATTTGGTGCGCTTTTATCACCGCTTTTGAAAGCGGCAGCATGATTAGAATTTAAATAACTTTCGCTTTGCTCTTTATGACAATTTCCGCAGGTTACAATCAGGTTTTGCTTATTCCACTTGCTGGAAGAATTTTTTGGTGATACAATATCGTGAATTCCGTGGCATCCCTTGCAGGATGTATCAATAGTTTTTCCCATCCCTTTTGATTTTAAAATTTGGGGATGAAACGAATGTTTTGTTAATACATTTTGATGGCAGCTAACACAATTAATTTCCTGAATATTTTCTGCATGAGGCATACTTTCAGGATCAAATCCTTTATGGCAAGATACACAGCTAAGTTTAGAATGGGCAGAGCTTTTAAAAACATCTTCTTTTACAAACAGGGAAATTTCTTTCCCGTCCTTTTCCATAGTGAGTGTTTCATCACTATGGCACATTAGACAATCATCAACCGATTGAGCATATATATACGAGGGTAGAATAACTAATCCGATTATAAGGAGGGCTTTAGTATATTTTAAGATGTTTGGGAAGCATCTTAATTTTTCGCTTGATGAGAACAAATGTGCCATAAATGATTTTATCAAAATTTATTTTTCTGTTTTTAATGTTAGTAACCAATCAACTAATACTTTTAGATCTTCATCGCTGCCTTTAAAAGAAGATTTATGATCTTTCTCATTTATCTTCGCTTCTTTTTTTAAGTATTTGTTTAAGAATTCAGCAGTTTTGTCACTACCAACATTTGAAAGATCTACAGCGTCTGATTTTTTGGATTCAATTCCCTGGGTTGTTATAGTATGGCACATATTGCATTTACTATCTGTAAATATTTTTTTGCCGTCGCCTTCAGGATTAGTGGCAAATGCAAAAGCAAACCCATAAAGAGCAACGATAGTTACTACTAAACCCAGATATATAAGTATATTTTTCATTTTTTATCCTTTTGGTTTTTGTAATCAGATATTGATGCGTAATTATTTACAATTACAGTACCATTTATTTTTTATCTTAATCAATAAAAAATCAATAAAAATTTTGTTAAAACATCACAGATTCTCAGCTTTGGGAAGAAATTAGTTGACATTTCGCAAGATTTGAGAAATAGAGTTAAACTTTAATAACTAACAAAATATACAATGATGTATATAATAAATATCTACTTTAAAAATAACAATAGTAAAATTATTTAAGATTTAACAGGTTAAAAAATTATGCAGTGGTAAGCAAAGAAGGAATTTTTTGTGATATCTCATTTAAATCGAATGGTTTATAAAAAATTTCACTTACAAATCTTTTAATTCTATTTTCGCTGTCTTTAATTCTGTTGTTGTAAACATAAGTTAAAATCAATGGAATATCAGCCTGGCATTTTTTGAATTGCTCACATTTAATTTGAACCTCGGCAGTAGGTTCCGTATCCATAATAACTAAATCCGTAGAATGACTGCAGATTAAGGATGAAACAACCTCAAGGTCTGTTGTGGCAACAACTTTGTATTGAGTCTGTAGGTACATTAACAGACTGTAACACAAGCTAAAATCGGGGCTATATATTACTACGTTTTTCATTTATTTATAGATTAATTCTTTCCCCTGTGCGGGAAGGTTCCGCTAAAGTTGGCTATTTGTGTGCCAGAAATGTGGTTGAAAAAAAATAACAAGGAAGGCTTTTATTATTGATTATTAGCTAAAAAGGAACTATTCCATTCTCGCATTTGGAAAGTACAGAGTATAGCATTTTAAATATTGAGAAATCAAATATTAAGATTTTCTAAATTTTAATATCTAGTTCCTTTAATTTTCTGTAAAGTGTAGATAACCCAACCTGCATTGCATCGGCAGTCTTCTCTTTGTTGTTATCGTTATTTTCGAGGGCACGAAGAATAAAATCTCTTTCAAATTTTCTAACAGATTCATCCAGCGAGCCGGAAAATGAAAATTCCATTTCATCGGTTTGGGGTCTAAAAGAGGGAGGTAAATCTGGTAAAGAAATTAAATCTCCTTTGCAAAAGATAACCGCTCTTTCAATAATGTTTTCAAGTTCTCTAACCTCGCCCTTCCACTCGTGAGTTAAAAAAGCTCTCATTGCTTCATTATCAATACCGCGGATATTTTTATTTAATTCTTTTCTATACTTATTTAAAAAATGATCTGCAAGAAGGGGAATATCTTCCTCACGTTCTTTTAGAGATGGAATATGAATTTCCACAACATTTATTCTATAATATAAGTCTTCTCTAAATCTGCCCGCTTTAACTTCTTCTTCAAGATTTCTATTTGTTGTTGCGATAAAGCGTGTGTTAACAGACAGTGATACAGTTGTTCCAACCGGAGTATATTCTTTTTCCTGAATCGAACGCAATAATTTAACTTGTAATTGAGGCGGCATTTCACTTATTTCGTCCAGAAATAAAGTTCCTCCATTGGCTGCTTTCATATATCCGTCTTTATCAGAGATAGCGCCTGTGAATGCTCCTTTTTTATGACCGAATAATTCACTTTCAATAAGATTTTCCGAAATAGCGCCGCAATTAACGGCTACAAACGGTTTGTTTTTTCTATGGCTTTTGTAATGAAGTGCTCTTGCAACAAGCTCTTTGCCAGTGCCGCTGTTGCCACTAATTAAAATTGTTGTATCTGTTTCGGCTACTGCTTCAATCATTTCATAAACTTTTTTTATGCTGGCGCTTTTCCCTATAATATTTTCAAAATCATATTTTCTATGAATCTCTTCGCGCAGCACCCTGTTTTCAAGAAGTAAATCTCTAACTTCAAATAATTTTTTGGCTTTAAAAAGCAGTTCATCAAACTCAACCGGTTTAAGTATATAATCGCTTGCACCATTCCTTAATGCGGTAATTGCAGTTTCCAGCGATCCAAATGCGGTAATGATAATTACAGAAGTTTGGGAACTTAAAGTTTTTATTTTTTCAAGTAGTTCAGTTCCTTTCATAACCGGCATTTCAATATCGGTAATTACCAAGTCAAAATGATTTTCTACCATTTTATCGTAAGCTACTTTTCCATTTTCAGCTTTCGCAACTTCATATCCTTCCTTTTCCAGTACGTAAGAAAGTGAATCACGAATTATTTCTTCATCATCAACAACTAATATTTTAAACGCCATAATTATCCTTAGAAAATTTTATTACTGTATGGGTAATTTTATAATAAAAGATGTTCCCTCGTTTACCTTACTTTCAATTTTTATATCACCCTGAAAACTTTTTACAATACCATAACTAACCCACAATCCAAGTCCTGTCCCTTTTCCTTCTTTTTTAGTAGTAAAGAAAGGCTCAAAAGCTTTTATAAGATTTTCTTCCTTTATCCCAACTCCGGTATCGGAAAAAGTTAAGGTTAGATAATCACCATCGCATTCAGATTTTACATAAATTTTTTCGGTTGGACTTAATTTTTTCTTTTCTACAATTGCATCAACAGCGTTAAGTAATATGTTTACAAAAACCTGTTGTATCTGGTCGGCAATTAATGGAAGCATTGGGATATCAAGATTAAGGTTTGTTTCAAATATTATGTCTTTTACTTTTGTGCCGACTTTTGTTATTTCCACAGCTTCTCTGATAACTTTATTTATATCTGTAAGCTGAAGTTCATAATTTGAAGGTCTTGAAAAATCTACCAGATCACGTATGATTTTAGAAATACGTGTAACCTGGCTTTTTACCAAACCGAGTTTTTCATTTACAAATGGATCATTACTTGTTCTTTGTGCTACTTGTACTAACGCAGAGATCGATGCCAGCGGGTTTCCGACTTCGTGTGCAATTCCTGCAGCAAGTGTTCCGATACTTTCCATTTTTTGGGTATGGATTAATTGTCGTTCAAGTGTGCGTTTTTCCGTAAGATCACGATGAATTCCAAAGTAGCCCGATACTTTTCCTTCTTTATCTAAAATAGGAGAGATTAAAAGTTGAGTGAAATATGGTTCACCGTTTTTTTTCTGATTTTCAACTTCACCAACCCATTCTTTGCCGCTTGATATTGCATTCCACATTTTATCCCAAAATTTGGAAGAGTTTTTTCCGCTTCCAAAAATACGTGGATTTTTACCTATCAATTCTTCTTTCAAATAACCACTTGCAATCTCGAAGGCTTTATTAACGTAAATCATTTTTCCGTTCAGGTCAGTTATTTGAAGAGGATTAACGGTATTTTCTGCAACATTAAAAAATCTAATTAAATCAATTTCTTTTTTCTTCTCTTCGCTTATATCGCGTGCTATAATAAGGATTAAATTTTCATCCAGGTCTTTATTGAAAAAAGGGAGAAAAGTTAGTTTAACATTTATAAATTGTTTCTGAAAAAACAATCTTGTTTCAATTTCACCTGATTGTTTATCTATTAGCGATTGTTTATAAATTTCTTCGGCATCACTTCTATCGCATAATTCTACATAATCAAAAAATAATTCAGGTTTTTTACTACCTAAATCCAATTGTTTGTCAGCAATTTTATTATATAACTTAATTTCATGTTTCTCGGTGATAAGAAAACACATATCCGGGAAATAATCAAATAAGGTAAAATCAAAAGAAAGATTATTATTCATTAATTCGAATTAGTTTAAAATTTGTGGTTCTAAAATACACAAAATGAAGGTATTTAATAAATGTAAAATGACTGGCTATTTTCAAATTTTATAACAAAATCTATAAAAATTTAATTTTTTCTGAAACTTGGATTTAACTATTTTTAATTATGGATGAGTTAAGTAATATCTTTAAATATAAACTGGTATGGCTGAATATTTTGCTTAGTGTTATTTTGCTGATTTTATCATTCTATCAAACAGCCGCATCGGCATTTCTTTTTGTAGTATTAAGCAACCTGTTTGATATATTAGGTTATCATTTTTCATTAATCCGTAGAAGCACACAACTTCCGGAAAAGATAATTATTAAATCATACCGGATTAACCAATTTTTATTTGATCTATTATTATTAATTTTAATTGGAATTCAGTTTGATTGGGTTGCCGCATTGTGTGGCTGGATAATGAAGTTGTTCGGTTTACAGGACGTGTTTTACTATGTATTTCTTAAAGCATCACTTCCACAAAAATGGACGTGGATGAAATGGACTCCACTTGGCTTTTTAAAAGGCAACCTAACGAGATGGGAAATCGTAATTCAAGCAATAGTTGGAATTTTAATAGCGTTAACAATTCTGATCCTGAAATCAATATATTATTAAGAGGAATATAAGATGAAGGCAAATTTTAAAATTGGATTGGTACAATTTAATACTGTTTGGGAAGACAAATCTGCAAACACTGGTAAGATTAAAAGTTTGATAAAAGAAATTCCTCAAATTGATCTTTTAATATTTCCTGAAATGACATTAACAGGGTTTACAATGAAGTCGAGCGATTTTGCTGAAGAGTTGGATGGCGATAGCTATTTGTTTTTTTCTTCAGTCGCAAAAGAAAAAAAATGTTCAGTTATATATGGTTTTATTGAAAAAGGGAAGAAGAAAAATTTTAACACTTTGGTTCATCTTAATAACCAGGGAAAATTATTTAGCACTTATAGAAAAATTCATCCTTTTTCATATTCAACTGAAGATGTTTATTATGGGAAAGGAAAAGAAACCGTAATAACAAAAGTTAAAGGAATAAAAACCGGACTTTCAATTTGTTATGATTTACGTTTCCCCGAGTTATATCGTTATTATGGCAAAGAAAGAGTCCACTTAATTGTTGATATTGCAAATTGGCCCGATACAAGAATAGAACACTGGCGGACTTTATTAAAAGCTCGTGCTATTGAAAATCAATGTTATGTTGCCGGAGTAAACAGAGTTGGTGATGATCTAAAACTTCATTACAACGGGTTTAGTTCTATGTTTGACCCGGTGGGAAAAGAAATTGTTTGTGTGGAGAATGAAGAAAAAATTATCATTGCAGAAATTGATAAATCACAGGTAGATGAAGTAAGAAAGAAATTTCCGTTTCTTGAAGATATAAGATTAATATAAATAAAGGGCTCATGCGAGCCCTTTGAGTATAAATTTAATTTTTGCAGTTTTATTATTTCAGAAGTAGCATTTTTCTAGTTTGAATAAATGTTCCAGCTTTAAGTTGATAGAAATAAATTCCGCTCGAAAGATTAGAAGCATCAAAATTAACTTCATATTCCCCGGAAGTTTTTTGTTCATTAACTAATGATGCTACTTCATTCCCTAGTAAATCATAAATATTTATTTTTATAAATTGATTACTTCCTATTGAATACTTAATGGTTGTAGTTGGATTAAAAGGGTTAGGATAATTTTGTTTAAGTGAATATTCAGTTGGAATATTGTTTTCATTTTCAACTGAAGTGAATCCATTATAATGAGCAATTACACCGTAATCTGCCGTGAACCAACCATTTTGTGGAGTTAAAAAGTAGATACTGAATACAGCATCGTGCGAAAATGGAATCTGTTCTTGTGTCTAATTATTACCACCATCGGTAGTATGAAGAATAAGATGTGTTGTTTGTTGATTTGGTATATTTATATTAGTCCCAATTCAACCAATATTTTCATCTAAAAAGAAAAGGCACTTGCTGTTTGCATAAATACCAATCCCTGAATTATTTTATAACTTCCAGTTTGTACCGCCATCTGTAGTTTTAGATAGGTAGCCATTTCCTGTTTGCATGTTAAAGAATGAGGCATAACCATTATTTTCATCAACAAATTGAATTTGTGCTCCAATATTTCCCGGATTTTGAGCAATAATTATTTTTTCCCAAACACTTCCACCATCAGTTGTTTTGTAAACAACTGCACCATGCGCATCATCAAATCCGCTTCCAAGTGATTTCATTATCCAACCTGTTGAAGGATTTATAAAACTCATATTAAAATCTGGATCAGAGAATGACCGAACAGTATCATTAGGAAAAGGAGTTACAACTGACCAATTTGAACCCGCGTCTGTTGTATGTAATAGACTTCCGCCAATTGCTGAAATCCAGCCTTCGGTTGAACTCACAAACTGAATGTTACCAACCATAGATGTATCTCCATCTCCAAGAGGATTTGTTTGTTGCATCCAGCCAGTCTGGTCATTCAGTAAACTACTGGTTAAGCCTAAGAGCAACATTCCGAAAACAAAAAGTAACTTTTTCATTAATAATTCTCTCCTACTTTAGTTAATACTGTAATTATGTTTGTACGGTAAAATAAATCGTAAAGGTTTATTTCAAGGATAGCGCTTTTAGCGTAATTAATTATATAAGATTGTTTACTATAATTATTTGATGAAATAACCTTGCTGATTTTCGTGATATTATATGATGAGCACGAGGGAGAAAAGTTTGTAGAGAAAAGAGGAATCACATTATTGCTGATAAAAAGGAATAAAATATTTTGTACAGCCATCAGTTAATTTACAATCTATTTATCGTATGCAACTTACATATATAATAATAAACAAATTATGATTCCTAAAAATGTGAGTAGAACTTGTCTTATACTTTCATCACTGATTATTTTTTTTAATTGACAATCACCATAAAAAATAATTTTATTAATAGGTCGCTAATAAAAAAGGACTCTTGCGAGTCCTTAATTATAAATTAATAATTGGAAAAATTTCAGTTTAATATTTACTTAAGATCGAAACGATCAAGGTTCATAACTTTGTTCCAGGCTGCAACAAAATCTTTCACAAACTTTTCTTTTGCATCATCCTGTGCATAAACTTCAGCTAATGCTCTTAGTTGTGAGTTTGATCCGAAAATAAGATCCACGCGTGTGCCCGTCCATTTTTGTTTACCTGTTTTGCGATCGATTCCTTCAAACATATCTCCAGCATCAGAAGTTGGTTCCCAGGTAGTTCCCATATCAAGTAAATTGATAAAGAAATCATTTGTGAGTTTACCAACTTCATTTGTGAACACACCGTTTTTAGACTGACCGTAATTAGCGCCCAGCACACGCAAACCACCAACTAATACTGTCATCTCTGGCGCGCTTAAGGTAAGTAATTGTGCTTTATCAACTAGCATTTCTTCGGCTGAAAGTGTGTAAGTCTTTTTCTGGTAATTACGGAAACCGTCAGCCTCCGGTTCCATAACATCGAATGATTCTACATCCGTCTGTGCTTGTGATGCGTCCGTACGTCCTGGTGTAAACGGCACTTCAATCTTGTAGCCTGCATCTTTTGCAGCAGCTTCAACCGCAGCACATCCGCCAAGTACAATAAGATCTGCCAAAGATATTTTCTTTTCGTCTTTTTGCGCGCTGTTGAACTCTTTTTGAATATTTTTGAGTTTCTTAATAACATTTTCTAATTGTGCAGGTTGATTTACTTCCCAATTTTTTTGTGGCTCTAATCGAATGCGCGCACCGTTGGCTCCACCGCGATAATCTGATCCACGGAAAGTTGATGCAGAAGACCATGCAGTGTAAATAAGTTCTTCAATAGATAGATTTGAATCTAATATTTTCTTTTTGAGTCCTGCTATATCTTTTTTATTGATAAGTTTATGATTGACAGCAGGAATCGGATCTTGCCAGATCAGATCTTGCTTCGGAACTTCAGGACCGAGATAGCGAGACTTTGGTCCCATATCGCGGTGGGTAAGTTTGAACCATGCTCTTGCAAACGCATCAGCAAATGCTTCAGGATCTTTGTGGAATCGACGAGAAATTGGTTCATAAATAGGATCGAAACGTAGAGACATATCTGCGGTAGTCATTGTAGGCGGATGTTTTTTTGATGGATCGTGAGCGTCTGGTATCATGTGTTCAGGTTTAACATTCTTAGCCTGCCATTGCCAAGCACCAGCCGGACTTTTTACCTTTTCCCACTCGTAGCCAAAAAGCATGTCAAAGTAACCCATATCCCATTTTGTTGGATTTGGTTTCCATGCACCTTCCAATCCACTGGTTGTTGTGTGAGCACCTTTGCCTGTTTTAAATTTATTTATCCATCCTAATCCTTGTTCTTCGATGGGAGCAGCTTCCGGTTCCGGGCCAACTAACTTTGGATCACCTGCGCCGTGCATTTTACCAAACGTGTGTCCACCGGCAGTGAGTGCAACAGTTTCTTCATCATTCATCGCCATGCGTTTAAATGTTTCCCGCACATCACGACCTGAAGCAACAGGATCAGGATTTCCATCCGGACCTTCAGGATTAACGTAGATCAGACCCATCTGAACTGCTGCCAGAGGGTTTTCCAGTTCTCGATTACCAGAGTAACGGCTTTTGGGTTTATCACTTGTGGCTAACCATTCCTTTTCAGCACCCCAGTAAATGTCTTCTTCAGGTTGATAGATGTCTTCACGACCGCCAGCGAAACCAAATGTTTTAAATCCCATTGATTCCATTGCACAATTACCGGCTAAGATCATGAGATCAGCCCACGAAATCTTATTTCCATATTTTTGTTTGATTGGCCATAGCAGACGGCGTGCTTTATCTAAGTTGACGTTATCAGGCCAACTGTTTACAGGTGCAAAACGCTGATTGCCTGTGCCGCCGCCGCCGCGTCCATCACCAGTTCGGTATGTGCCAGCACTATGCCATGCCATACGAATAAATAAACCACCGTAATGACCCCAATCTGCAGGCCACCACTCCTTTGTATCTGTCATTAGCGTGTATAGATCATTCTTCAAAGCAGTCAAATCCAGCTTCTTGAATTCTTCAGCGTAGTTAAAATCAGGATCCATCGGGTTGGAAGCTGGAGTATGTTGGTGAAGTATTCCAAGATTTAATTGGTTTGGCCACCAATCTCGGTTAGATGTGCCTTTGCCAGCAGTATGGTTGTGAGCCCCGTGAGGTACAGGACACTTGTTTTCATCACTCATAATATTTCTCCTTTTACTTGTTAGATTTAATTAATTTCTTTGTTTCTAATTGTTTTGTCTTAATCATTAAGATATGTATTGTGACGCTAATAGCAACTCCAAATAAAATTATTTGGACAAATAGTTTATCTATTAAAAAGAATGCCGATATTGAAATTGATAACCAGAGTAAAATAATATTTGACATTTTTGCTTTAAGTGTTAACCCGGTTTTGTTCTGATAGTTATCAATGTAGCCTCCAAGTAATTTATGGCTTTTTAACCAATCATTTGCTTTGGGGGAACTTTTAAGAAAACA
The DNA here is from genome assembly GCA_049294175.1 of Ignavibacteriaceae bacterium. Lineage (GTDB taxonomy): Bacteria > Bacteroidota > Ignavibacteria > Ignavibacteriales > Ignavibacteriaceae > IGN3. The sequence continues at coordinate 40,852 of JBAQCL010000019.1, forward strand.
AACAGAGGCCAAAATCAGAAAAATGGTTGTTGGTAAAATCGGTAGAAAAATTCCAGCTACTCCAATTGCAACAAGTATAAATCCGCTGGTTAAATAAAAATATTTTAATAACGGAGAAATGTTGATTGTAATTTCATTGGATTTTGCATTCATAGTAACACTAAAATGGTTTCTTTAAGACGAGTCTAAAATCGAGATATTGGATTACTATATCAAATTGATTTAATTTATAACACTATAAATAATATCTATATGTATTTTATAATTAATTTTAATTATTAATGACTATTACGCAATTAGAATATATTACGACAGTTTATAACTATAAAAGTTTCTCTGTAGCAGCCAATCATTGTTTTGTAACACAACCAACACTTAGTATGCAGATTCAAAAGCTGGAAGATGAACTTGGTGTTGTGATTTTTGATCGAAGCCGGAATCCTATTAAAGCCACTGATATTGGCGAACAGCTAATAAGGCAAGCAAAAATTATTTTGGAGGAACGCGATCGCTTTCAAAATATTTTAGAAAATGCTAAAGGAAAATTTAGCGGAATTTTGAGAATTGGAATCATTCCTACTATCGCACCTTTTTTGCTGCCGCTCTTTGTTCAATCCTTTTTAGATAAATATCCCAAAGTTGAATTAATTTTTGATGAACTGACAACAGGTGAGATAGTTGCAAATATTCATAAATCAACTTTGGATTTGGGAATTCTTGCATTCCCGGTTGTTGATTCCGGAATAGTTGAAGATTCTTTATACTTTGAACCTTTTGTGGGATTTATTCCGGAAAAGCATAAATTATTTAGTAAAAAAAAACTGAATGTTGATGATCTTAATGTTGATGATTTGCTGCTATTGAAAGAAGGACATTGTTTACGTGAACAAGCATTAAAAGTTTGCAAAACATCTGAAAAAGAGTGGCGCGATGACCATAACAAAATATTATTTGAATTTGGAAGCCTTGATACTTTAATCAATTTGGTTCAGCAAAATTTTGGAATCACTTTGCTTCCGTATTTATCTGTTCGGTATATGAATGATGATTCGCAACTTAAATTAGTACGTGAATTTAATCCGCCCGTTCCGCAAAGAGAAATCGGACTTGTTTATAGTAAATCATTTATCAAAAAACATCTTATAAATGCTATCAAAAAAGAAATTCTCTCATCAATTCCCAAAGAACTAAAAGATAAAAAAGAAGGGTTGATAATTCATTAATCATGTTTACTATAAAAAGAAAAATCAATTTTTTCGATTGCGATCCGGCGGGAATAATTTTTTATTCTAGGATATTTGAATTCTGTCATTCAGCTTATGAACAAATGATTTCCAGTTTTAATCTCAAAGAAAATTACTGGATGAATGAAGATTACGTTGTTCCAATTATTCATTCTGAAAGTGAATACGTAAAGCCTATAAAATATGGTGATGAGATTTCAGTAGTTGTTCAAGTTTCACAGTTAAGAAATTCTTCATTTGAACTTACTTATACAATAAAACGTGAAAAGAATTTATGCTGTCACGCAAAAACCGTTCATGTTTTTGTTGATAAAAAAAGCTGGAAAAAGAAAGAGATGTTTGAAGATTTGACTGAAGGACTAAAGAAACATATAGTTTAGAATTTTTTCCTAATTTTCTCTCGCTCAAGTTTACCAAGGGAAGTCCTTGGTAATTTATCAACAAATAAAAACTTTTGGGGAATTTTATATCCTGCCAGTTTTTGTTTTAGCATTTCTTTAATTGATGTTTCTTCAAAAGATGAATTGTCTACAACAATAGCAGCAACAACAATTTGTCCCCACGTTTTATCAGGTTTTGAAAAAACACAAGCTTCTTTAATAAATGGAAATTCAAGTAAAGTTTTTTCTACTTCAATCGGATTCACATTTTCACCACCGGTAACTATCAAATCATTTCTTCTTGCTTCTATAAATAAATATCCCTCATCATCAACAAAACCTAAATCGCCGCTGTGATAAAAACCATTTTTAATTTTTGATGAAGTTTCTTTTTCATCATTAAGATATTTGCTGAATAAACTATTGGATTTAATAAGTATTTCCGAATCATACGAAATTTTAATTTCAACATTATTAAAAGTTTTCCCGGCAGATTGCGGTTTGTTTTTTATTTCATCCGGTGAAATTGCAGTAACCATTGATGCTGTTTCAGAGGAACCATAAACACGGAATGGTTTCCAGCCAAGTTTATCAGATTCAAATATCAAATCATCATTTATAAATCCGCCGCCAATTAAGGATACTTTGAGTAATTCATTTGGCGGAACATCTTGATTCATTAATCTTTCTAATTGTGTTGAAACAAGTGAAATATGCGTGGGATTATAATTTAAAATTGCGGCGGCAAGGTGAATAGTCTGTAAAGATTTTGGTATTATGATTGAACATCCGTAAAAAAGTGAACGACAAATAATCTGAAATCCACCAATATGATAAAATGGAAGTGAAGCCAGCCAGCGATCATTTTCATTGTGATTTAAAATTTGATTCCCGTTTTCAATATTATTTATCAAAGAAGCAAAAGTATGCACAACTCCTTTTGGTCTTGCGGTTGAACCGGAAGTAAAGACAACAACTGCTTCATCGTCTAAAGCCGGGAACTCAATTGCTTTAGTTTTATAGGAATGAGCAAATAGTTTATCGAAACAGATAATTTTTAATTTCTCGGTTATGATGTTAAGGGATAATTCTTTATCCGTAATTAAGAATTTAAAATTATAATCATCGATGATTGTATAAATTTCTTCATTTAGAACCTTTGTATTTAATGGAACCGGAACTGCGCCTAAATACCAAAGTGCAATTGTTGTTTGAATGAAACTTAGATTATTTTCAAAAAATATAGGTACGTAATTGCCTTTATTTACTCCCTTATCTAAAAAACTAGAAGACAGTTGTGCGGCTCTTTCGAATAGATTTCTGTACGTAAAAGTTTGATCAGATTTAATAATAGCAAGTAAATCACTTCTACCGGAATAATTAAAAAAATTATTTGTGGATTTGATTATCATAATAGAAAATTATCTGTATAATTTTTATAAGGCAATGCCGATAGAAAGTAGAAACCCAAACAAAGCAGAAAATTTAGCGGACATTTCTAAAGTTTTATTTAATTGAGGTCCTTTTAATGCATAAATCATTTTTACAAGCATTATTGCAAGCGGCATAGTTATATATGGAAGGAAAACCCAAAAACTAAAACCATATTTAAAATGCAGAAGAAAAGGGACCAAGAAAGAAAGTAAAATAAAAAACACATACTCAAACCTGGAAAATTCTTTTCCTAAAAGAACAGCGAGTGTTTTTTTACCGGCAGCTTTATCCTCTTCAATATCACGGTAGTTATTTACAATTAGAATATTTGTAATTAATGCACCAACCGGAAGTGAAATTAAAAAAGCAAGAAAAGTAAATTGCTGGATATGTAAATAGAAAGTTCCCATCGTTCCGACTATACCAAAGAAAATAAAAACAAATAAATCTCCGAGTCCGTTATAAGCCAACGGAAATGGTCCTGCTGTATAAGCTAATCCCGCAATGATTGAAAAAATACCAATCCAAAAAATTACAATGCCAACAGAATAAACAAGATACATTCCAAGTAGAAAAGCTGTGAAAAACACCAGAAAAATTCCCCACTTCATTTCATTAACAGAAATCAAACCGGAGGCTAAAACACGGGTTGGACCTTTTCTTTCTTTTGTATCAGCACCTTTGATGTGATCATAAAGATCATTGGTAAAGTTTGTTCCGATTTGAATTAATAATGAGCATATAAGCGCGATGATTGAAAAAGAAGGATAAAATATTCCATAATAAATTGCTAAAGCAGAACCAACTATAACAGGTACAACTGCTGCGGGAAGAGTGTGTGGTCTTATTGCGAGAATCCAGCTTTGTAGTTTTGAAATATTTTTTGTTTGTTTACTCATCAAGGCAACTTTGGATATTTTTTAAAATTTGGTTTGCGTTTTTCATTGTATGCTTTTTTTCCTTCCTGTGCTTCTTCACTCATATAATAAAGTAAAGTTGCATTGCCAGCCAGCTCCTGTATTCCAGCCTGTCCGTCTAATTCAGCATTAAAGGCAGATTTGAGAACACGAATTGCCATTGGACTGTGCTGTAAAATTTCTGTTGCCCACTGCACACCTTCTTCTTCAAGTTTATCAACCGGAACAACTTTGTTTACAAGTCCCATTTCCAAAGCTTCCTGTGCATTGTACTGTCTGCATAGATACCAAATTTCACGGGCTTTCTTTTGTCCAACCATTCTTGCAAGATAACTTGAACCAAACCCACCATCGAAGCTGCCAACTTTTGGTCCAGTTTGTCCGAAGATCGCATTATCTGCCGCAATTGTTAAATCACAAATTACATGAAGTACATGCCCGCCTCCGAGTGCATATCCTGCAACAAGTGCAATTACAACTTTGGGAATGCTGCGAATTAATTTTTGTAAATCCAAAACATTTAATCTTGGAACTCCATCTTTACCAACATAACCCATATCGCCGCGAATGCTTTGATCACCGCCTGAACAGAAAGCGTACTTGCCGTCTTTTGCAGGACCATAGCCGGTAAACAAAATTACACCAATAGTTTGATCTTCTCTTGCATCAGAAAATGCATCATACATTTCAAATACAGTTTCAGGACGAAAGGCATTTCTTTTTTCAGGTCTGTTGATGGTTATTTTAGCAATGCCATCCATTTTTTCGTAAATGATGTCTTGATAGTTTTTTGCTTTTATCCAATTAAAACTCATTATAATCCTTATGTTAAAACTGTCCTAAATAATTTGTTACAATTTCAATAAATCTTTTTTGTTCTTCAAGATGCGTGTTGTGCCCGGAGTTTTTAACAATTTTATGCTTTGCTTTAAAAAATCTTTTTGTAAGCCGTGCATTAATACCTGTAAACTTTGTATCGAGATCTCCGGATATTAGTAAAACCTTTACAGGAAATTTTTTTAATTTGTCGTGTAACGGAGGCATAATTCCAGTGCTGAATCCCTTTAGAGAATTTGCATATCCGATTTTATTTCCCGCAGCTTTTTTCTTTTTAAAATTCTTAAGCTTTTCGTTCGAAAATCTTCTTTGTGTATTGAAAAGTTCCTGGTCACTCCACATTTCAATAAATTCATCCAAAGTATGTGTTTCGATAAATTCAGCAAGTTTTAAATCAAGTTCATATCTTTTTTGTCTTTCCTCATCATTTCTAATTCCTGCTGTTGAACTTTCAAGAATAACACCTTTGACATCCTCTGGGTAGGTAGTTGCAAATGAAAGAGCAATCCTGCCACCCATAGAATATCCTGCTACAAATATTTTTTCAGATGTTAGATGATCTTTGACAAATTTAATTTGATTAACAATTGATTCAGTTGTGTAAAAGGAAGTGTCCAACGGTGAATCACTCTTACCATGACCAATAACATCCATTGCAATCAGATTATATTTATCGGGCAGTTGTTCAAAAACCGGAAACCAATCCTCAGCACGACCTGTAAAACCGTGTAAAAATAAAACATAATCTTTTGCCGGATCAATTTCTTTCGGATGTTCTAAATTCAACTTTACACCGTTAACGTCAAGCTTCATAGTTTCTCGAAAAATTATCTATAAATTTATTTACTTTCTTCCAGTATTTTTTTCTGATACTTAATGAAAACTCCGAATTGGTTTTGATTTCAAAAACGACAGGTTTTTTTCTTACAGAAGAAACTTTAATATGATTTAAAATATCCTGATGTGATTTTAGTTCTCTGTAATCAATTTCAAATGCTTCTGTAATTTTTTTGAAGGAAAGATTTGTAGGAGTTAAAAAATATTTTTTAAACACGGATTTATGTTCCGCGATAGGTAAAAACCTAAAAATAGCCCCGCCGTTATTATTTATAAGAATTATGATTAAAGGCAGATCATATTGTTTCGCGATTAACAGGCTATTAATATCATGATAAAAAGATAAGTCGCCTGTAACAAGATATGTTGGATTTTTAGAACTAGAACAAATTCCCAGCGCCGTGGAAGTAATTCCGTCAATTCCACTTGCTCCGCGATTTTGATAAACATTAATATTTTTTTTAATAGCCGGTGAAAAAAAATCAAGATCGCGGATAGGAACGCTATTACCTATCATTAGATTTGAATCCGGCGGAATACAATTTAGAATATCAATTAAAATTGCCGGCTCATTTAACTTGTTAGGATTTGAAAATATGGATGTCTTTATTTTTTCTATTTCGGATTCTATTTCCTTAATGCGGTTAAGCGTAGTTAAAGAGTTATCTTTTATCCCCGAATCCGTATTAATTAAAGCTTGAATAAATTCTTCTTCATTTGCCGTTACAACTTTAGATTTACGGGACGAATCAAACATATCCCCATATCTATTGATAACAAATCTTTTCGCTTTTGTTTCTGCTAAAAAATTTTCAAGTCTTGGAGATGTAGCTGTTCTGCCAAAATGAAGATTTATTTTAGGAGAAAATATTTTTTTGAAAGACTCGCATCTAATCAAAGCATCAAAATTGGGAATCAAATTTTGTAGTTTTTTTGATCTAAAGCTTAATCCACTTGATGAATCGGCAAAAATCGGTATAGAAAATTTGGCCGAAAAAGTTTCAAGCAAGTCTAAAAATTGTTTACTAAAATTACCGGGACCAACCGTAATTAAATTGCAGCCATCTTTTTTTATTTGTGAAGCAATTAAGTTATAATCATTATTTGAAAATTTAATTGTGCCTTTTTTTAATAATTCCAAACTTGTCTGAGGCAAAGAAACGCTGATTATTTTTTCTTCAACAATATCTGTATATGAGCCTGGCTCTAAGGGTTTTTCAAATGGAAAATTAATGTGTACAGGTCCGCGATTAATAAACGATGATATAGAAAAAGCTGTTAAGGAGTTTTTCTTGAGCAAGTTTATTTTTTTTGCATCAAGTTTTGGTAATCCTGTGTCGTAAAAAAACCTTATATGATTTCTGTAAAGATTATCCTGGTTGATTGTTTGGTTAGCTCCGGAATTTCTTAAATAAGCAGGTCTGTCTGCAGTGCAAATTATTAATGGAACTCTGTTTTGATAAGCTTCAACAATTGCGGGATATAGTTCTGCAGCAGCTGTACCGGAAGTAGTTACAACAATAACAGGCGTACCTGATTGTTTGGCGATTCCCAACGCAAAAAAACCGGAAGATCGTTCATCAACAATTACATATGTTTTTATTTTTTTGTTTTGCGATAAAGCATATGTTAAAGGAGTGCTGCGGGAACCCGGGGAAATACATGCGTATTTAACTCCATATTCAGCAAGCTGATCGATAAAAATATTTACCCAAACATAATTTCTGTTAACTTTTATTTGCATTATCGAATAAAGATAAAATAGGTTTTAGTTTTAATTTTGTTTCTTCAAATTCTTCATGCGGATTTGAATCCTCAACAATTCCGCAGCCGGCATAAGCATACATCAAATTTTTATTAATCAGTGCAGAGCGGATAGCTACATTAAACTCTCCCGATCCTTGACAATTAAACCAGCCAATCAATCCCGAATATAATCCGCGATCAAAATCTTCAAATTCTCTTATTAGTTGTAGTGTTTTCTCTTTTGGAATTCCGCAAACAGCCGGAGTAGGGAACATAGAATTTATTATATCAAATATATCGGCATCGGTTTTCAGTTTGCCCCTTATCCCGGTTTGAAGATGCTGGATATTTGAAAATTTTTTAACAACCGGGTTTTCATCAATCTCAATATTTTCTAAAAAGTTTTTTAAAGATGATTTTATATGATTTGTTACTTCATCATGTTCAACTTTATTTTTTTTACTTTCCAACAGTTCATTCTCAAGGCTATTATCCTCCTCAGCATTTATTCCACGCATTATTGAACCCGCAAGGGCTTCAGTGAAAAACTGGTTGCCAGAAAATTCTGCAAGCAGTTCCGGCGTTGAACCAAAGAAAATAGAATCGCCGGATTTTAAAAGAAAGTTTGTGCAGTTGGGATATTTTTCATCAAGTTGTTTAAAAGTATTTTGCCAATTTAGTTCTGATTGTATTTCGAATTTCAGTCGCCTTGACAGAACTATTTTTTCTATATTTTTTTGTTTGATAGCATCAATGGAATCAGAAATTTTTTTATTCCAGTTTGTTTCATCATCCATTTGCTCAATTAAAGAAATAACACCCTTGTTATTATTCTTTTCTTTAAGTCTGGCTTCCAATTGATAAATTTTCTCAGCCTGTTGTCCAAGAAGTAAATCTATGTTTTCACTATTTGAAAAACTTTCAGTTAAAACATTATATAAAAGGTAAAATGAATCAGATTGTTTGAACAAAGAAAATCTGGGAATAATAAAATCAATTTTTCCAAAATCTTTCCATTCATCTGCTGATTTGTTTACCGGAAATTTTGCACATGTTAAAAAAACAGGAAAATTTACATCAGGAAATTCATTATGATTTGAAATCAATTTTTTCTTAAGAACTTCGATCTCTTTACTAATTGTTTTGAATTCACCGCTTTCAAATGTTTGAATTGTGAGTTCATCGAATGATAGAAAAGTTATTTTCTTATCGGGCTGGCTAAAATAAAAAACATCATTTGATTTTAGAGCAAAATTATCCAGCAATAAATTAAAATTAATCGGACTAATCCGCGCCGCAAAACTCAAGAAAACCTGTTTAGATTTGCCAAGGCTTTCCAAAAAGTTATCTGGATGGATAGTATCTGTGTGTGAGGTCTTGTTCATAATATTGATTCTTTACGGAAGTAAAATTACAAGATTGAATGAAAAGTTCATAAAAGGAAATTAAAAATTAATGTCTTTTTCCACAGTTTCAAGAATTCTGAGATAACTGTCATACCTTTCTTCAGAAATTTTACCATTTTGAACTGCTAAAATGACGGTGCAACCGGGTTCGTGACGATGAGTACACGTATTAAATCTGCAATGTTCGCTAAATTCCGCAAATTCTTTGAAAAAATGACCGAGATCTTCGTTTCTTATTCCAAATGGATCAATCTCACGAACACCTGGAGTATCAATAATATAAGTTTCTTTGCCAACATAAACCATAGTGCTTGTAACAGTGGTGTGGGTTCCTTTTGAAGTATAATTGCTTATCTCGCCAACTTTTAAGTTTAATTGCGGAAATAATAAATTTAATATTGATGATTTTCCGACACCCGATTGTCCCCAAAAAAGATTTTTCTTTCCTTCTAAAAACGGCAGTAATTTATGTATTGAGTTAGGATTTGTTATTGATGTTAAGAAAACATTGTAACCAATATTTTTGTATAGTTCAGTCCAATCTGTAATTGATGATTCATCTGCGAGATCAATTTTATTTATGATTATGCTTGAATTGATGCGGGTACTTTCACACGTTACTAAAAATCTGTCTAAAGTTTTGTTGTTGAAATTTGGTTCGAATGTGCTTGTTACGATAAAAATATTATCAAGATTAGAGGCAATTATTTGTTCAAGACGTTCACCACGATAACTAGCTCCGCGTGTTTTTATTGCTTTACGTGAAAGGTGATTTTTTCGCGGAAGAATTTCGTAAATAACACCACTTCCATCTTCATTTAAATCATATAAAACAGAATCTCCAACAATAGCCATATCTGTTTGATAAAGCTTATCTTTTTTCAGATTAAAATCTTTTTTGAATTTGCCTTTTAATGAACAACGGACAAGTGAGTGATTTTCACCTGAAAAAACGTAATAATCCTTACTTTCTGTTCGAGAAACTATTCCCTGGATAATAAACTCCTGTTTAAAATAAAAAAAGCACCATATCGAAAATATGGTGCTTTTGTACTTTTAGCAATTATCAATTATTAAAAGTGATATGTTGTTGTTAACATCACATTATGGACTTTTATATCCTGAAAAGTTCTTGATACGTTTACACCGTAATTATCCCCTATATCTTTCCACCAGCCGTAAGCGTATGCAACATCAATTCCGATTTGCCCGTTTGCAAGATACCCAAGTCCTGCGGTAATATATTTATGGTCAAAATCAGATTTATCATCTTTAAATGCGGATGGTTGAGTTAAAAATCCGCCTCTTAAACGTAAACCGATTGTGGGAACTGTATATTCAAATCCAAGATTATAGTTTATAACAGAAGTTAGAATATCTTTTATGTTTTTATTGTTATCTGAAATAAACAGTTGTGGATCTGTGAATCCTTCAGCATTATCAAATTCCAATTGAGTATAATCAATCCACGTTGCTTCCGCACTTAAAATTATTCCTTTAAAATTAACAGCAAACGCACCTGTAAGTTCAAATGGAGTTTTAATATCATATTTTACTTTATCAGAATAGGTTAATTCGTAAGTTTGTCCTGTCCCAAATAAGCTTGAAGCAATTTCCGAATAATTTTCATCAATAGTGAAAGTTTTGGGAAATTGCACTGTGGCTCCAAACCTTGCAACATCTTCTAACTGATAAAGGAACCCTGCCTTTGCATTCCATCCACTTATATCCCAATTTATTGTATTATTAAAATAAAAGGTTTGAAAGTCAGCAGTTTCAGGTACGCCTGGTGCAGTTTCGCCCTGATAAAAATTTCTTGTATCATCTTCATAATAATCACTATTTGAATCAAAGCTTCCACTCAGAATTGATAGATTTGCGCCAACAAAAAAGTTTTTCTGAACTTCAACCGCGCCCGATAAAGTCCAATTATCAATTCCACCTGAATTTAAAGTGTTACCACTTTGATTTAAATAGCCGTCAATCGGTGTAACATTATTATCATCTGTGAGAAAAAGATTATAAGGAATATCAGTATCAAGTAAACTTTGAATTTTAGAGTTACTTCTGGAGTTAAATCCGTCAAACTTAATGATGCTTGAAAGATCCTTTGATTTATGATATGATAAACCAAATACTAAACTTCCCTGAAATGTGGGGAAGGGGAAAGCAAAACTAATTCTATTAAAAGTTGTATTTGTATTAGTAGCCTCAATATTCTTATTAAAAAATTCAGTGTCATTTTTATAACTAAGGATATTTAATCCACCGGAAATTTCAAGTTTCCTTAGCAATCCGAGTCCCGCCGGATTAAAATATGCTGCTGAAGCATCATCGCTTAAGGCATTAAACGCATTACCCATTCCAAGTGCCCTTGCGTTTGAACCTAAACCCGGAAAACCAAGACGTATAGCATCGTTATAGTTTTGTGCGTAATTATTTGTAATAAAAATTAAAAATAATATTAAGCTGAATTTTAGAATATGCTTAAACATTTTTATCTCCTTCCGCTGTCGGAATTTCTTGAGCCGGAATTATTTCTTGTATCACTACCGCTTGAACTTCTTCCACTGTCTGACGATGAACTGCTAGTAGTGTTACTGCTATTTGAAGATCTGTTATTATCCGAACCAGAGTCTTTTGTGGTTGAAGTTGTTTTTGAAGTAGAACCACTTGAACTCTTAGTAGTTGTGGGTACCGGAGTGGTGATTCCGGCATCTCTGTCGGTATTTCCTCTTCCATCAACATTACGAATATTTTCTGTACCGGATGTTCTGCCGGAATTTCGTTCTTTGGTTGTATTTTTATCGATTAAAGTTCCGGGAGACATAATATAAGTCGGAGCTCCAACCCACCATGGGGTTTCATAATAACTGCCATAACCGCCGTAGTATTCTGTTTCATAAAATCCATTGTCATCAGAATAAGTTTCTTCACTTGGCAATTCCTGTGACGGATCCCAAACTATTGTATAACAACCTGTAAAAAGAAAACTTAATCCGAAAAATAATACGAATAATTTTAGTAAAGGTTTCATTTTATTTACCTTCTTTTCCCTGAGCTATTACTTCCTCTATTACTCCCGGAAGAACTTGAACTGCCTCTTGAGGACGGTGATGAGTTTGTCCTTGGCGTACTGCTAACATGAGGTGTGTTGTTACTTCTCGAAGGAGCTTTATAATTATTATTATTTGTCGATCTGTTCGAATTTGTATTTGGTGAACGGTTTATTTGCGAATTGTTATTCCTATTTGTTGTCGAACTTTTTTTAGTTGTCGTTCTTTTCTCTCTTGTTGAATTTGTACCAGAATTACTTTTGGTTTTATCGCTGCTTCTTTTTACATCAGTATTCTTATTTGTTCTTGTCTGATTATTACTATTTACGTTCGTATTTCTATTAGTATTAGTTCTGGTATTTGTGCTTCGTACTGTTTGGTTGGTCTTATTTAAATTATCTCGGGAAGTTGTTGTTCCTTCGCGAGTTAGTACTCTATTGGTATTAACACTTGATCTATCCCGCTTAAGCACATCACGGTTTGTAACAATTTGTTTTTCTCTTGTTGTAAGTTGATTTCTTACTGATGAGTTAAGATCACGTGTTGACGCTAAATTTCTATCTCCACCGCTATTTCTTAAACCTGAGTTATTCCTGGTTTGATAAACATCGTTTGAACGATATTTATAAACAGAGGAATAATAACCATCGTAGTAAGGATATGGATCCCACCAGCCGTAATAATAATTAGGATACCAGTAAGTTGGGTAATAACAAAAACCGGTAGGATAATACCAATAACTCGGATACCATGGATCCCAATACCACCAAGGATCATAATATCCGCTGCCATCTATAACTACGGAAACTGAAGGATAGTAATTCCAAAAATATTTTCTGTACGATGGATATCCGTAGAAATTATAATTTGTTTCGCCATTATCACTATCATTGTTGTAAGTATCCTCATCATTTTCGTAAGAATATTCCTCATCATTATATGATTCCGAAGTAGTATCGTTCTCATCTTCATAATCATAATAAGGTTTATTTTCTTGTCTACTCCAATTGCCGTAATCATAATCTTTAGTGGCAACTTGAGTGTAACAACCAGTTAAGCTAAGTAAAAGTACCGGAAGACCGACAATAAGAAATAATTTAAATGTTTTCATAATAACCTCTATAATATAGACACCTAAAAATTCGCAAATATCGAGCCTTAAAAAAGCCTAAAATAAATTCCTATACTTATTATTTAGATGATTAAGGATTTAGCATTGTATATTACTGTAAACTAAATTGTACTAAAATTAGAACAGTTGCTTTTTTTAGGTCTAAATTCGCTGAATAAAGTCTATCATCAACGATCTATCTGCTGCTGTGGGGTGCCATTTTTTGTTTTGCAATAAATCTCTTAAATCAAAACCTATTGTTACTCCATCACCAATTGACCAGCGGATTCCTAAGTTTAGGTATCCTTTTCCATCACCAAAATATGAAGTGGAATTATCATTTAAAGCAAAGTTGTATTCTGCAAGTAATGAAAAATTACTACCTATTGTTTTTTCGGCGCCAAGCATCAAATTGATAAAATTGTCTCCGTCTTTATCTTCGAGTACAGAATAATTAATTACACCATGAAGACTAAGATAACCCAATAGGCTAAAATTTTTACTTGCTGCGGCAAACAATCCGGGTGCTTTAACAGAATATCTTTTTTGATCTTCAAAATATTCTCCTTTACCCTGTGTATCAAAACCAATCGCTATCGCTGGAATTATTACGGTTTCATCCATTAACCTTACTCTTAAATTAACTCCGGGAGGGAAAGGATACCAATCAGGTGAACCTGAACCAATAATATTTGAGCCGCCATAGGATAATCCAATATTAAAGTTCTTAAAAATTCCTGCTTCTATTTTTGCTAATAATGTTCCGTTTGGCAATAATTCAGAAGATATTGCAACATTGCCTTTATCCAGAATTCCTGCAGTAGGCATATCAATTAATTTCCGATATTCATATTTAGCATCTTCCCCGGCAGTACCTTGAGCAATTGCTATCTGGAGGTAAAGTAATGATAGAATAAAAATTGAACTAAACTTTTTCATATTTCCTCGTGTAATAAAAAACTCATAGCAAGATAAAAATTATTTTTAACTGATGTCTTATATTTTAAGCTGTTAATGTTAGAATATGAATTTCAATATAATCCGGAACAAGTGAGTAATCTGACTTAATTTTAATTCCCACAGTTCCGGCTTTACCTTTTGATCTGACTACTAAAACTCCATTTGCCTCGTTTGTTTTTACAATATCAATCAAATCTTGTCCTTCAACAATATCAAATACAGCCGATGAACTTCTAAAAATTGCTTTCCATCCCAATGCGTTAACTGGGATAACTTCAATTCTCATTTCCGATGCAGGATTAGCATAAAGATTTTCCGGTTCTTTCCTAATTTCATTTCCATAAATATTATACAGAAAATAATAAGATAGAATAATCAATAATAATAGAAATATAAAAGCGTAAACAGTTATGATTTTTTGCCTCATTGGTTCATTCGTTTTTCTTTTTGTACAGATAATCTTAAACTATTAATTATCTGCAGAACAATTTCATCGGGTACACCATCAGGGTGTATTGATTGTAACCGCATATCACATTGATCGTTTACATAATCAATTACAACAAATCTATCTTTTGTGGTTATAGCAATTTCTGTGGAAAAAAAATCAAGTCCGGTTAAGTGTTGTATTGTTTTAGTGATCTGAAAAAGTCTTTTCAGTCTAAATTTTTCAATATCTGTTGGCTGAATAACAGAGTAAAGATGAGTTTGATCATCCCACCAAACACAAATTGATTTTCCAAAAGACCAGTAACATCTGAACCATGCTCTATGTCCATCAATTATCTTTGGATGAATATTTTCCTGGATTAAATACTTATCATCGCTATGTTTTAGTCTAGCTGTTAAAACTTCTTTTAATGTTTCTGCTCCGGTAACTACACCCAAACCACCGCCCGTTGTGTTACAGGGTTTTATAATAAATGGTCTTCCAAGAATTTCAAGATCGTCTATTGAAATAAAAATTTCTTCCAATTGGCTGTGCGGAGGAATAATTATAGAGTAGGGTACAGTAATTCCGGCTGTAATAAACTCAAGGTGCATTGTGGCTTTATCAATTGCGTGTTCAACTTTTTTGTAAGGATTAAAAACAAGAGTTTTGCGTTTTGTTAAAATTTTGGCAAGCTCTAAAAAATTATCATCTACATCTGAAGCCCTATCTAAATAACATCTGAAAACTAATTGCCGGGTTTTAACTTTTTCAGTTATTTCAGATATGTTGTTTTCCGTAATTATAAATGTAGTTAGCCCGTACTGATGAAAGGCTTTTTCGATTTCGGAAATAAATTCCTCATCAAATTCCCATACGTAAGCTAAAGCGAGGTCAAAAGTTTTCATTCAAAAATTTCTTTTATACAAACTTATACCATGCTGTAAATGTTATCAACTGTTTTTATAGTAAGTTTTGATTAAGTGTATGCAAAATTTAATTAGCCTTGTTATTACAAAGCATCGATAATATATTCACAGGCGTGAAAATAAGATTTCTATACATATTCTTTGCAATCGCAGTATCCACAATTTTTCTATTAAATTGTTCCGGCTCTTCTTCTGCAATAAAGGAAAAAGAGGCTGAAAGTCCTGTAAACTTAGGTTCAGAACAACAAAAGAAAATGGCGATGGATTATTTTATTAATGGCGGAGTTTTTGAAACTCAGGGTGATTATGAATCTGCTGTTAAACAATACGAATTAGCACTTCAGCATGATACAACGGCAGGAATATATTTTACTCTTGCTAAATGTTATTTTTATTTAAATCGTCTTTCCTTTGCATTACCAAACGCACAAAAAGCTGTTGAGCTTGATTCATCAACAGTTGAATATTATGATTTACTGGCTGATATATATAACTACGGAAATCAGAAAGAGTCTGCAATACTAACGCTTGAAAAAGCAGTTAAATTAGATTCCTCAAACATTGAACTTATATATAAACTTGCCCGATTATACGAAGATGACAGACCTTTGCAGGCGATTGGTCTTTACAATAAAATTTTATCCCAGCTTGGATCTGATTGGTCGGTTTTATCAAGAGTTGCTGAATTATATGAAAAGCTTGGCAATAATGATGATGCTATAAAAGCTATTGAAAAATTGCTTTCTCTTGATCCCGGAAATGTTCCGCTAAAAAAAATGTTAATAGAATTTAATATGCGTGCCGGATATTTTGACGAAGGAATTAAGTTGGTTGATGAAATACTTGAATTAATGCCTTATGATCTTGAAGCAAGGGAAACAAAAGCAAAACTTTTGCTCGGTAAAAATGATTGGATTGGAGCATCAAAAGAGTTTGAATATTTATTAAATCAACCCGATATCAAATTGGGGGATAAAATAAATATTGGTGCTAACTATTTGACTAAAGCCATGTCGGATTCAACTATTTTACCAATTGCAAAATCTATTTTTACCAAACTTGATAGAGATACAACCGACTGGCAAATCAAAATGTATCTTGGGGCAATTGCGCTAAGTGAAAGAAATGATTCAACAGCAATTGAAAATTTTACATACGTAACACAAAATGCCAACTGGAATGTTCAAGCATGGATTAGATTAGGCGGGCTGTATTTTGATAACCACAAATATGATAAAGCTGAAATAGTAATGTCCGAAGCCATCAAATCTTTTCCTGAGGATTTTTATGTTAATCTGATTTTAGGTCTCTCACTTGCCCAGCAATCCAAGCAAAATGATGCGGAAAAGTATTTAAAAAAAGCTACATTACTAAATCCAACAGACATTACAGCGCTTTCGGCTTATGGTTTTACTCTTAGTCAGCTTAAGGAAAATGACAAAGCTATCTTTTATTTAAAACGTGCGCTGGAATTAGAACCTGATGATGTGCAGTTAATCGGAACGCTTGCTATGATTTATAATGGGATGAAATCGTATGAACTTAGTGATAGTCTCTATGAAAAAGCTCTTGAATTAAAACCTGACGATCCGCTGATAAATAATAATTATTCTTACGCATTTGCTACTCGCGGTATTCAGCTTGAGCGCGCTTTAAAGATGGTTAAAATTTCAATCGCTGCCGATTCTCTTAATTCATCATACTTAGATACAATTGGCTGGGTATATTTTATGCTTGAGGATTATGATAATGCAAAAATATATCTTGAAAAAGCAATTGAAGCCGGCGGTGAAAGTGCTGTAATGCTTGATCATCTTGCAGACATCGAATCTAAATTGGGAAATAAGCAAAAAGCTATAGACCTTTGGAAAAATGCTCTTGAACTTGATCCGACAAAAACCGAAATACAAACTAAAATTGATAAAGGTGCAATTTGAGAAAAACAGGTCTTGTTCTATTACTTTTTTTTACAACTCTAATTATTATTGATGGATGTGTGCCATCACAGCCAACAGAAGAATATGAGCTTTTGCCATCCGAAAGATTAATAAATAAACTTGAAGCGAATAGAAGAAAAATAAAAAGCTTTGAAGGCAACGGAACTATAATAGTTAACTCACCTGAGATGGATAACAGTGCAACATTTAGAGTCATATTGCAAAAGCCCGATTCGATTTACCTTTCAATAATGGGTCCATTTGGAATAGAGTTAGCGCAAGCCTTGGTAACCAAAGAAAAATTTGTCTTTTATGATGCACTTCAGAATACAGCCTACACAGGAACTGTGGACTCGGATGTTTTACAAAGTATTTTTAGAATTAATCTTTCTTTTGATGATCTGCTTGATGCTTTTGTCGGCTCGGTAAACCTCACTCAGAATTTATACAGATCACCCGATAACTATTTTGTGGAAGAGGATAAATATGTTTTAACTTACCTTGATTCAGCAAGGCAGAATAAAACCGTTTATAAAGTGGATGTTAGACAGCTTGGAATTACCGACTACCAGCTTTTTTCTATTGATGGAGATCGGACTTTGGAAGGCAAATATAGCAAGTTTGAATTATTAGAAAATGTTGCTGTGCCTTATAAAATTCAGATACAAAACATATTTGATGATCAAAAAATCAGTATTGATTACAAAAAGATTAATGTAAATAAAAATAATATTCAAATAGATTTTAAATTACCGGACGATGCAACTATTATAAAATGGTAACATTACGGATTTATATCTCGGTTTTTTTTATTCTCATCTTTTCCTGTCAGTTACTTCCGCAGGATTATCAAATAGAAGCGAAAAAAAGTGAGCTCAGCAATTTAAAAGATGAGATTGCCCGGCTCGAAAAAGAACTTGAGAAAAAAAAAGCCAGAGAAAAAAAAACTATTGAAGATTACGAAAATATCGGTAAACAAAGTTTTTTAGTTAATAAATTAATTGCCCGCCTGAGAAGTGAAGAAAATCAAAAGCAAATTGAAATTGACAATCGTTTAAAGGAAATAAATGCGATTGAAAATGAAATTGATTTACTCCAAAAAAATTATTCCAAATACGTTGTTGCAAACTATAAATACGGAAATTATACCGAGTGGGAAAGCGTTCTTGATGCAGCTTCCTTTCAGCAAGCTGTTATTCGTCTTGAATATTTGAAACGGTTTTCTTTAAACCGGCAGAGAGATCTTATTGAGTTTGAAAAAAATAAAGAAGATTTGGTAACTGCCAAAGTAAAATTGGAAAAAGAAAAAGAAGAAAAAAAAATATTATCAAGTCAGAAGGAATTAGAAGAAAAATCTTTAGAGATTAAATTATCTGAGCAGAAAAAAATTCTTAATACATTAAAAAAAGATAAAAGTAAACTTGCCAAAAGCGTAAAAGAAAAACGGCAATCGGAACAAAAGATAAAAGATTTAATTGTTAGGCTAGTGGAAGAAGCCGAAAGGAAGAGGGAAGCGGAACTAAAAAAGTCTAAAACAGTGGCATCTAATAAAAAAGGGACGATAAAAGAAACAGCCGAAAGTGAATATAATTTCGATTTGTCAACTTCAAAATTCGTTTCCTTTGCCGAACTAAAAGGTAAACTAAACTGGCCAATATCTAAGGGTAAGGTTGTTAGAAAATTCGGGGAAAATAAAAATCAAAAATTAAATACTGTTACGGTTAATTACGGAATTGATGTTAAAACCGGCGGCGAACAAAGTGTTATGTGTGTTGCCGAAGGCGTTGTTTCCGCTGTTGAATGGCTTCCCGGGTATGGTACTGTTTTGATTATAAGTCATAAGGGTAACTATCGAACCGTTTATGGTCATCTGGGCGAAGTTTATATTAATGAAGGAGATAAAGTAAATACAGGCGGAGTGATTGGGAAAGTCAATGAAAGTCTTGAAGGAAACATTTTGCATTTTGAAATTTGGAATGGCAGACAAAATATAAATCCGGAGCTCTGGCTAAAAAAATAATGCTACAGTTAATTGAAGAATTTTTTAAATAAAATATTTTCAAATAAAGTCTTAGTAAAAAATTTTACTTCACTATCATTATTACAGTTTACAAATTATCTTTTCCCGCTTCTTACTTTCCCATATTTAGTTAGAGTTTTGGGACCTGAAAAATATGGGTTGATAAATTTTGCTGCAGCATTCACAGGATATTTTGCAATTCTTACTGATTACGGATTTAATCTTTCCGCTACGCAGGAAATTTCTGTTAACAGAGAGGATAAGGGAAAAATTCTTGAGACATTTTCAAGTGTATTATCAGCCAAGCTATTCCTTTACGCTGTATCAACTGTAATTTTTATCATGTGTATGGTTTTGTTTGGTGTTTTTAAAAACGACTTGTTTGTTTTTATAGTTAGTTATTCCGGCTTATTGGGCACAGTTATTTTTCCGCTATGGTATTTCCAGGGTACAGAAAAAATGAATTTTATTTTTTTTATCAATTTCATAATAAAATTGATAACGGTAATAACAATATTTTTATTCATTACATATTCAGCAGATTATCTCTTATTGATTGCTTTTTATTCTGCAGGTCAATTGATTTATGGATTTGTGGGTTTGTTAATTGTTCGGATAAAATTCGGATTAAAGTTCTCATTGCCCAAATTTAAAAACGTATTTAGTCAGCTCAGAAATGGTAAAAATTATTTTGTTTCATCGTTAAGTATAAATGTGGTAACAAGTTCCAATGTTTTTATTCTTGGTTTATTCGCGGATAAAAATATAGTCGGATATTTTGCCGCCGCTGATAAAATAAGACTTGCCTTTCAATCACTACTTGGTCCGCTTTTTACATCTACGTTTCCTTATGTAACAAACTTAGCAAAAAAATCTTTAGATGAATTTTATAGTTTTAACAAAAATTCCTTTAAACTTACTTTAGTTATTGGAACTTCAATCTTTTTAATCCTTTATTTTAGCTCTGAATATCTTGGTGTATTTGTTTTAGGAGAAAAGTATCACGATTCAATAATTATTCTAAAATTAATTTCTATAGTTCCACTTTTATATGGTATAAGTAATTTTTTGGGAGTACAGATTTTACTGCCGCTAAACTATTCAAAAAAATATGCTTCAATAATGATCACAACTTTGACTGTGCATTTGTTCCTTTCGATACTCTTAATATATAATTTTCAGGCATTTGGTTCAGCAACTGCTCTTGTATTCTCCGAAATATTTTTGATATTTTTACTTTTGTTAACCGTCAAAAAAATAGATAAAACTTTTAAGAATAATAAATGAACACAAACATTAATAATCTGAAAATAGTTTTTGTCGGTGATTATAATTCAGCAGAAATACTTACCGGTCCAGAAAAAGTTGCCAAAAGAGTCTTCACCAATCTTGATTCAAAAACAGATTCAGTTTTTGTCGAATACTTTTCTGACGGTTCAAAATATAATATATGGCAAAAATTATTTGGCAAAACTGAAGTTCAAACTGAAAATGAAGGAAAAGTTTTAAAACTTGGAGTATTTTCTATAATCGGATTTACATTAAAGTTTAAACCACAGATAATCCATATCATATCATATCAAAGATTTAGCCTGATTTTCTTTCTGCTGAAGATTTTTATGCATTATAAAATTAGCTATACAATTCATGGTATTATCGTTTATGAAAACAAAAAATTTCGCTCAAATCTAAAAAAAAGTTTGATAATTAAAGATAAAATTGCAGAGCGGTTCATATTTAAATATTCAGATAAATTGTTTTTTTTGTCAGATCAATCACTAAATATTGCTAAAAGATATTACAAAATATCGTGTAATAAAATTACTTTTATCTCAAATGGGATTGATGAAGTTTTTCATACGGCATTTCTAAATAGAAAATACTCCTTGAAAGAAAAATTAAATATAGTTTTGATAGCCGACACTTCCAGACCTGAAAAAGGTCTTAATTTTTTTTTAGAATCAATTAACCCAATTCAAGACCAATTTAATATAAATATTCTTGGAGAGACTGAATTATTAAAGTATAGCGCAATAAAATTTATTCCTAAAATGGAAACAAATAAATTGGCAATTTTTCTGAAAGATCAGGATGTATTTATTTCGTCCAGCTCGAACGATACTTTCAATATTGCAGTAGTTGAAGCTATGGCTGCAGGAGTTGTCCCTGTTATCACATATGAAACCGGGATTTCAAAATCCATTATGGATAAGCAAAATGGATTTGTTTATTCTTATGGTGATAATAAAAAATTGTTGAATATTTTACTGAATTTGAAAGATAATTATGGACTAATAAAAAGTATCTCACAGAATGCAAGCAGAATTTTCAATGAATTGAATTGGAAATTAATTAGTGAAGAATATTTGAAGATTTTTGGGGTTATAATTAATGAAGAATAATATTAAGGTCTTGATTCTTACTAACCAACTTTTAACAACCTGCGGTGTTTCAAAACACTTGCTCTATTTTCTAACCGAAGCTAAAATAAATAAAGAATTTAGTTTTACAATTGTATGCGGAGGCGGTGATGCTGCGGAAAAATATAAAAATCTTTGCGATGAAGTAATTGTTTATCCTGAATTAAAGCATGAAAACAGATCGTTAAAAAATTTTATAAAATTTATTCTGTTTTTACTTCGGTTTCAAAGAAAATATAAATTTGATTTAATTCATTCTCATAATCATTATGCTGCTAATTTGGCAAATATCGTTTCTAAATTAAGCGGAGTTAAAGCGCTTCAAACTGTACACGGAATTATTGAGCCAATCGGTAAACTGAACCATTATCCGGCTAAATATTTTATAGCTGTAAATGAACACATTAATAGTTTTCTGATTCATGATAAAAGAAAAAAAGAAAAAAACATTAAATTAATTAGAAGTGGATTTGCATTACAGTCGGATGTACCGATAAAGAACAACTCTAAAATAAAAGTTATTGCTGCCGGAAGATTAGTAAAAGAGAAAGGTTTTGAAAATTATATAAAAGCTATATCATTATTAAGTGATCAGACAAAACAAAAATCTGAATTTTATCTCGCTGGAAAAGGGGAAGAAGAAAATTCTTTAATAAACCTATCAATTACCCTGAAAGTTCCATTAATTTTTCTTAAGCAAGTAGATAATTTTAGAAATACTCTTTTACAAACTCATGTTTTTGTTCATCCGAGTATCTCTAAGAGTGAAGGATTTCCAATGGTAATAATTGAATCCGCTTTAGCAAAAAATTTAATTATTAGTTCGGATTTTAGAGGATATGAATCTGTGTTAAAAAATAGCATAAATTGTTTAGTGTTTAAGCAGAATGACCCCGATGAATTATCTGACAAATTGGATTATGCAATTAATAATTTTCAAGATACTAACGACCTAATTGACAATATGTATTTCTTTGCCATAACAGAATTCAGCACCAAAAGAATGTTGAGTGAAACCACCTCTTATTACAGAGAAATAATTAACAAATGATTTCAGTGTTGATGACAACTTATAATTGCGGGGAGTATATCGCACAATCAATTAAAAGTATTCTCAATCAAACTTATAAAGATTTTGAGTTTTTGATTATTGACGATGGTTCAACTGACAACACGGAGGAAGTGGTTTGTAGGTTTAATGATAATAGAATAGTATATAAAAAAATTGCTCATATTGGTAGAAGTAAAGCTCTTAATCATGGGTTATCAATTTGTCAACACAAATTAGTTTCAATAATGGATGCGGATGATGTCGCTCATTCTTCAAAAATTGAAAAGCAGATTAAATTATTATCTGGTGAAGAAAATGAAATATGTTTTACTGATGCAGCTTATTTCTCGAAAAATAAAATAAGATATATTTCACAAAACAAATTCAAGAACAATGAAATAAATGAAATGCTTGCCTTACACGGGCATTTTACAAATTCAACATTTATGTTTTATAAAAACTACATTCTAAATTATGGTGGGTATGATGAATCACTTGATGTATTTGAAGACTACGATTTATTGTTAAAGATTAAAAACAAAAGTAAATTTATTTTTGTAAATGAGGTTTTACAATTTCAAAGGCTAAGAAACCAATCTCTTTCAAGAGGGAATAATGAACAATTGAATAAAAAGATTTATAATTTACAAAAACCATACTACTTAGATTTATCCAAATCCTTTAAAATATTTGATCCACAAAAACAAAAATATCTGTGTGGTTGGCGTGAATTTTTCTATGGGAGTAAAGATGATATGCGTAAATATTGGCGTAAGATAAATTATAAAGATTGGAATTATAAAATGCTATTAGCTTATTTAATTTCGTATTTCCCTCAAAGGTTTGTGGATGATTTTAAGAAACAAAGTTTTCGATTGAGAATATCTTACTTTTTTAATAAATCAAAAAAGTATAATGGTTTGGATAAAGAATTTAAAAATATTTTGAAGGAAGTCTCTGTCTAAATGATTAGAATACTTCATTTGCAAAATTATATAAATATTTCTTGCGGAGTATCAAAAACTATTTATTTGATTCAAAAAAATACTTCTCCGAATTTTCATCATACTTTAGCTTGTTTTGGCGGGGATGGAATTTCAAGATTTAATCCATTGGATGTTAGACCGTTAATTTTGAAAGACTACAAATTTTTTTCTTTAAAATTTATTTTGCATTCTGTAAAGCTTTTTACTTACTGCAAAAAAAACAAAATTAACATCATCCATTCTCATCATAGATACTTCGATTTCTTATCTTATCTGGTTTCAAAATTTCTGAATGTAAAAACAATAACTTCTGTTCATAGCAAAGTGCACGATAAAAAAATGTTCAGTTATAAAGCTGATGTGTTAATCGCATGCAGTAATGCAATAAAGTACCACTTAATAAATAATTTTAAAATAGCTGAGAGCCGAATAAGTATAATATATAATCCTGTTGATTCAGACGAAGTACTAATTAGAAAAACAATGACTAATTTATTAGATGAATTAAAAATTCCGGAAGAAAAATTAATAATAGGATATGTTGGCAGATTGAATTTTAAAGAAAAGGGTGTTGACATTTTACTTAAAGCTTTTCAACATATTATAAAGGATAGAAATGATTTCCATCTAATTATTATGGGCAACGGAATTGATAAAAAAAATATTGAATATTTCATCGCGATTTCAAAAATTCCGGCTACATTAATCGAAGCACAAGAAGACGTTTATGATTACATTAATCTTTTTGATGTGTTTGTTTTGCCGTCACGAATAGAATCTTTTGGAATGGTAATTTTAGAAGCCGGTTTGATGAAAAAAACAGTTATTGCATCAAATGTTGACGGAATACCTGAGATTATTGATGATGGGGAAAACGGTTTGTTGTTTGAATCCGGAAATTCAATTGATTTAGGAAATAAAATTTTGAAAATCATTGATGATAAAAAACTTGCAAATCAATTGGCGGAAAATTTAAATAAAAAAGTTTTGCAGCAATTTACAGTTCAAAAAATAATACCAGAATATGAAAGATTATATTTAGAGTTATATAATGGACAATAATAAGCTGGGTATTCTTCAATTTCAGATTGATAAAATAGACTATCCTGCAATGATGGATGCTATTAAGATTGCATTTAAAGAGAAGAAACAAATAACATTAACCGGGGCAAACGTCCACACAATTAATTTATCGACCAAAAACATAAAGTTTAGAAAAGTCTTAAATCAAATTGATATTATTCACCCGGATGGAATCGGGGTGTTTTTAGCATCAAGATTTTTATTTGGTAAACATGGTTTTGTATCAAGAATTACAGGCTCTGATTTTTACATCCGACTAATAAAATATTCCATCGAAAATGGTTTATCGTTATTTTTCTTTGGTGATGTTAAAGAAACGTTAGATCAGATTTCAAAAAAACATCCGGGATTAAAAATAAAAGGTTTGTGTAATGGGTTTGATTTCAATAATGAAGAATTAATAAAAACGATTAACTCCTCTGAGCCAGATATTCTAATTGTTGGATTGGGTTCTCCGAAACAGGAAGATTGGATAGTCTCTAATAAGGAAAAAATAAAAGCAAAAGTTATTATAGCCGTTGGTGATGGGATAAAGGTTTTTGCCGGGATAAAAAAACGTGGACCAAAAATCATAAGACTAATTGGTTTGGAATGGTTTGCAAGGTTAGTTTATGAGCCTAAGCGTCTTTGGAAAAGGTATATTCTCGGCAACCCGATCTTTATTCTAAGATTATTTAAGTATAAATTGTTTCAGAGATTACAATAAAATTTATGATAAAATTTCTACTCTTTTTCTTATCAATCATTTCATTATTTACATTTGCTCAACAAACTAAGATTGAAGCACTTGACAATTCTTTTTCAGTTTCCATTTATAATTACGAACCTAAGTATAGTGATACTAAGTTTGATAATTTTACAGTCCGTGACTATTATGAATTTACCGATCCGGCAGAAAACCTTAGCTTTAAGCTTTCCGCTATTGATCTGTACTTTGCAATTCCACAAAATAGTAAAGTTACAATTAACGATTTAAATTTTGATAAAATCACCCTTAATAAAATTATTCCATCAATAAATCCCTCTCTGGCTTTAAACGATTCGGGAATAAGTTATATCCCAAATGAGTATCAAAATAAAATTAAAGTCATCGATGAAAAATCTCCGGTAGAGATCGTTAACTATTTCTATTACCGTGATTTTTATATCGTTCATCTAAAAGTGAATAATTTTAACTTCAATAGCGAAACATCTTCAATTGAAATATTGAAGAACATAAAATTTAAAATCAATTCATCAAACCAGGTTCAATTTTCTACCGCTTCCCCGCTTAAAATAATAACAGATTTTGATAAAGCGATTAACAAATTAATTTCTAATTCAAATATCGCAGAACAATTTAGAAGTAACACTACATACATACTTAATGATACAACAGGAAATTGGATTGATTACAATTCTACTTATCTTAAACTGGGAGTTGGAAATAATGGAATTTATAGAATTACCAAAACTGATTTGAGTGCTGCGGGAGTGCCTGTTTCTGTCGTTGATCCGAGAACATTTCAGTTGTTTGAGTCAGGTGATGAAATTAAAATGTTAGTAAAAGGTCAGGATGATGGAATTTTTGACAATAGTGATTATATGGAATTTTGGGGAAAGAAAAAT
This sequence comes from Ignavibacteriaceae bacterium, assembly GCA_049294175.1. GTDB lineage: Bacteria > Bacteroidota > Ignavibacteria > Ignavibacteriales > Ignavibacteriaceae > IGN3. Next base: position 67,244 of record JBAQCL010000019.1, read on the forward strand.
TATCCTGAAATTTCTTATAGAACGGTTAATCCTGACAATGAAGAATACAACGAGTATCTGAACAGATATACAGATACCACTTTTTATTTTTTACGCTGGGATAGAAATGAAGGTAAAAGGATAGATAGTTTATCAGTTTCTCAATTATCGGTTAATGACACAATTGATTACTATTCTCAACTTATACATTCTGAAACACAATCCAGTTTTCAGTTCTGTGATAATGATGAAGTGGCGAATCAGACTCCCAACTGGATAAAAAATAAAAGTTGGTTTTGGAATTTTTTAATAACTCAGCAAAGTTTTAATTTCACCCTGAGTGATGTTTATCCGGACAAGAATGCATCAATTTATTTTAAGCTTGTAAGTTTTGCTTCAAACATCTTAACTAACTCTCATCAGGTAGAACTGTTTCTTAATAATTCTTTAATTGATTCCAATTCGGTGGACAGGTATAAGCAATTATTAATGAGAGGAAATTTTAATTCATCAAACTTTTTAAGCGGTACAAATCAAATAAAGTTGCAAAACCTATCGAACGGAAGCAGCCCGAACTCACTGATAACAGATTGGTATGATGTTGAATATCCCCGATATTTAAATCTTATAAATGATTCACTTTACTTTAAAATTGCCGATGATGTTTCATCAGGTTTGAAAATTCTAAAAGTTGGAAATGCCACACAAAGTCAATATCGTATTTATAAAGTTAAACCTGAATTTAAAATTATAAATAATTATTCTGTGTCATCTTCAACTTTGTTTTTTGCCGATACTGTTTTACCGGGGAATGAATATTTTGTTATAAGTGATGAAAAAAATATAACTCCTAAATTTTATTATCTAAAGGATTTTAAAAATTTAAGAAGCATTACTGATCAAACAGATTATATTTCAATCACTCATCCCAAATTTTTAAACAGTACTCAAAACTATGTCCAATCAATCGGGGAGTTGTACAACTTAACAACATCTGTTTATAATGTTGAAGATATTTTTGATGAATTTTCATTCGGTTATCCTTATCCCGAAGCGATAAGATTATTTGCAAATATACTTTATAACAACGCTCAATCGCCAAAACCTTCATACTTAACATTGATAGGTGATGCAAATTATGATTACAAATATTTTATAGGAAAATCCGGCGGAACGAATTATGTCCCTTCTTTCGGAAACCCGGTAAGCGATAATTGGTTTGCTGTTTGGGATCCGGCAGCTGTCCCAATTCCGCAACTAAAGGTTGGAAGAATACCAGTTAACGATAATTCTGATATTGAATATTATTTAAGTAAAATTCAAAACAACGAATCAACATTTTTTGACGATTGGAATAAAAGATATCTCTTATTTTCAGGTGGAAGAACTGATGTAACAGGCGAATTGGAATACCTTAAGGCTCCTAATGATTCAATCATCAGTAAATTTATTTCTCCATCTCCAATCTCAGGTGAGTACATGCACTTTTATAAAACAAGAAACCCTCAATCAGATTTTGGACCTTATTCAAATCAAGAAATCAGCAATGCAATTTCTGCCGGAGGATTATTCATTTCGTATATCGGTCACAGCGGTACATCAACCTGGGATAATAGTATAAATTCTACAAATCAACTTTATAACAATGTAAATAGAAATCCTCTTATTACTGATTTCGGTTGTTCAACAAATAAATATGCCGAACCAAATATTGTTTGTTTTGGTGAAAGATTTCTTTTTACTTCAGCCGGGCAAGCTTTGGGATATGTTGGAAATTCATCTTTGGGATTTCAATCTACTGCCGTAACTGCGCCGTTATATTTTTATGAAGAGCTTTTTAATGACAGTCTGTCGGAGGTTGGGAATGCCAGTCTATATTCCAAGATAGAGCTTTTAGGTCGGAATGGAAATACATCTGTAAACCGGCTTTATGCTTTAACAAATATAATATTGGGAGATCCAACTGTACGATTAAAAATTCCGAAACTACCAAACCTAAGTATTACGGGTGCAGATATTATTACAGGCGATCAGCAGTTAAATGAAAGTGTTGATTCGGTAGAATTTAAAATCGCTTTGAAAAATTTAGGACCTTCAAAAACCGGTAATCTTGAAATCAACATCAAACAAATATTTGATGGATCTGATATAAAAAATGAATTTAAGATTATTCCTATTCCTGAATATGCGGATACTTTTATTGTTTGGGTTTTAACAAAAGATAAACCGGGAACTCATTTATTAAATATCCAGATTGATCCTGACAATTTAATAGATGAAATTTATGAAAATGATAATTCGGTTAATTTTCAATTCAATGTTTACTCTTCATCTTTACGTGATTTATTAACATCAAAATTTGAAAATCCTGCTATTAAGGAATTGAATCTTTTAAATCCTGTAAATCTTAATTCTGATTTCAACTCAATTGAGTTTCAGCTTTCTCAGAATATTGATTTTACTGCTCCAACAATTTTTACAAATACAATTGATAATTATTTTACTAAAATTTCTTTACCGGATTTATTGCCCGACACTCGCTATTATTTTAAATATAAAATCAATTCTCCTGTAGCGTACTTTTCAGATGTAAAATCATTTTATAACAAACCGGCATCCAAGTTTTTGCTCGCCGATTCTTTATCATTTACCAGATTAGATAGGCTAAATTCCGGTTATAAAAACGCTTTTTTGCAAATACTTTCAGATACGACTAAAATATCAGTGCTCTCAGCCGGATATAATGCAGGGGCAACATGTGTTATTTCTAAAGATGGAGTCAACCTTTTATCAAACACTTATTTTGCAGGAATGGGAATAGTGGTTTTTGATAATGTTACCTTAAAAGTTGATACCTCTACATGGTTTAATTTGTTTAACCTTCCTGCAAATGTTGAAGCGCTGGCAACGATGATCGATTCAATTTCGTATGGTAAAATTGTTGCTATCGGTGTTGCTGATGATGCAAAAAACAATTTATCAACTCATCTTAAAAACGCAATTAAAAGTTTGGGCAGCTCAAAGATTGATTCACTTGTGTTCCGCGGTTCATGGGCTTTAATCGGATGGAAAGGAGCACCTGTTGGAAAAGTGCTGGAAGGTGTCAAATCAGCATCTTCCGCAGAAAATGTTGTCCTCGATACTTCGTATGTTTTTTTAGCAGATTCGGCTTCTTTTATTACACCATTAATAGGTGTGGCAAGCAAATGGAAAAATATTCAGTTAGAAGAATCAATACCTGAAGGTGTTTCTACCAAATACCTGCTTTTAGGACAAACTGAAACGGGACAGTTTGATACTTTAAGGACATTAATTTTCAGTGACGGGAAAACTGATATAAGTGATATTAATTCTAAAGTATATCCGAAAATAAAGATTGAGGGAAAATTATTTTCATCTGCAACAAAATTCTCACCGCAAATCAATCAACTTGCTGTTGATTTTACTGCCTTACCTGAACTGGGAACAAATTTTCAAGTTGTTCGTACATCTATGGATTCAGTTGAACAGGGTAAATCTATAAATCTGTCTTTTGGTGTCTATAATATTGGAGAAGCAGCAGCCGATTCCTTTAATGTAATTGTTGAATTAATTAAACCAAACAACAGCGCAAAACAATTGTATGATACTATAATTACAAAATTAGATTCCGCAAGTCATACTGATTTTAATATAAACTATTTATCAAATGCTTATGATGGTTCAGGCAATATGAAATTTAGAATAAAGATTGATCCCGAATCCAGGGTTAAAGAGTTTTATAAAGACAATAATATTTTTGATAAATCATTTTATATAATTCAGGATACTTCGATAACTTCAATTACAGAATCAAATATCAAAATAACATTTGACGGGATTGAGATAATCGATGGTGATTTTGTAGGGGCGAAACCCGAAATATTAATAAATTTACAATATCCGGTTTGGTTTCCGGTTAACGATACTTCTGCAATTCATTTTCAGATCGATGGAATTGAATATCTTTCTTCTGATATCTTAAACTTTGCGGATAGTTCAAATAGAATTGTTTCTTACAAGATAAATCCAGAATTATCAAATGGTGATCACATCTTTACAATCTTTGGAAGGGACAGGTATGGAAATATTAATCCGGATGAATCGATAAAAAGACTTTTTACCGTTAATAATAATCTCAGTCTTTTAAATGTCTATAATTATCCAAATCCATTTTCAGATCAAACATTTTTTACTTTTAAACTCACTCAAATTCCCGATGAACTTGAAATAAGAATTTTTACCATTGCCGGTCGTCTTATAAAAATTATTAAGCAAACAGCATCGCAATTAAATTTTGATTTTAATAAAATTGCCTGGAACGGCAGAGATGAGGAAGGGGATGCGGTTGCATCGGGAGTTTATTTATATAAAGTTATATTGAAAAAGAGTAATGAGACAAAAAGTATAATTCAAAAGCTGGCAGTAATAAGATAAACCGGAAATATTTATCTAAATCCGTTCAGTAAAAACTTATTCAACGTTTTTCCAGACAAGTAAAAGCTATCATTTAAATGAAATAATTACCATAAAATATCAATTATCTCTTTATTTTAATCATTACAAATCAGGCATATACTTTGTTAGATTTGAACCTTAGAAAATTACAATTATCATCTGAATAATTTTAATTAAACAGAGATTTTATAATTAACGAAGAAAATCAAATGAAAAAAATATTGTTTCTTGTACTAATATCATTTCCACTTTTTGCACAATACAATGATTATCCACGACCTGATGAAGGATATCTTTCGGGTGGACTTGGATTAAACTGGATTGATGGGAAACCATATTATCGGATAGGCTTTAGACCTGAAATTTCATTTGCAAATTTTGGGGTTGGTCTTGATTTGAATCTTGATTTTGATTCCGATGGAAATTTAAGGAAAGAAAATTTTAATGAGTTTACAGATTATCTAAGCATCATACGTTACGTTAGATACGGATTAAAAAATGATCCTGTATTTATCAAACTTGGTGCGCTTGATTATTATACGCTGGGTCATGGAACAATTATGCATCAATATAATAACAGCCCTACTTACGATGCCAGAAGAATAGGACTTGTTGCTGATATTGATTTTGGAAAGTTTGGATTTGAATCGATATACGGATCATTTGCTCAATCAGGAGTGTTTGGAATGAGAGCGTATGCGCGCCCACTTCAATATACTGAAGCTGGGCATATACCAATTATTGGAAACCTTGAATTTGGTGCAAGCTATGTTACAGATTTTAACGAGTATGCCCGTGTTGATTCCGGCTATTTTGATCAGACCGGTAAATTTAAAGTTGTAAAAGATGGTGGAGCGCTAACAGTTTTAGGAATAGAGGTAGGACTTCCATTAATAAAATCTTCCGTAACAACTATAACACTTTATGCAGATTATAATAAAATTATTGATTTTGGAAGCGGTGTCGCTACAGGTATCAAATTTGATTTTGCAGGTTTGGGTTTAATATCGGCATCTGCAAAACTTGAACGAAGATTTAACAATGGAAAATATCTTCCGTCTTATTTTAATTCATTTTATGAAATTGAAAGATTTAAATCGGATTCCGCTGCCGGAACATATACATCAAAATCTCTTCAGCTTGCAAACATTACGGAAAATGCCAACGGATTTTACGGCGATCTTTTTATAAGAGTTTTAAACTTGTTTGATATTTATGGTAGTTATCAAAGACTTGATAAAAATCCGAAAAGCGGGATTTTAAATCTTAGAACCGCAATAGAACCGGAAGAAGCTCCTTTTGTTTTGCGTGCAGGTTATGATAAAATAAATATCATTGATGAAAAGGATTTATTTAAATTAGATGATCGTTCTTACTTATTTACAGAAGTTGGTTATAAACCAATGCCATATATTCTTGTTTCAATAGTTTATAACTGGACTTTTGCACCCGTTCGTGATAGTGATGATAATATTGTTGGTTATAAACCTCAGAAAAGAATTGAACCGAGGGTTTCTTTTATTTATCCCTTTAAATTTTAAATCGTGTTTTTTATTTGATATAAGGAACAGTAATAAACCGTTCCTTATTTTTTGAAAATAAAATTTCTTAGGTCATTTACATTATTAAAAGCATTCTTGCTATTTAAACTTTTAACTTCTGCTTCTGAATAACTATCCCATACTGCCGAAGCAATATCAACTCCGCATTCATTTGCTGCTAAAATATCAGAAGGTGCATCGCCAATCATCAAAACATCTTTTGGGTTAAGATTAAACTTTTCTAAAAATTTAATTATTCCTTCAGGTGAAGGTTTGTGATTTTCTACATCATCTCCAGTTACTATCATATCAAAAAAATCTGTTAAACCAAGTTCATCCAATGTAATTAATGATGAAGTTCTTCCTTTGCCCGTAAAAATTGAAAGCAGAACATTTGTTTTCTTTAAATCAATAATTAGTTCTCTTATTCCATCATACAATTGCGCAATAGAATGATTCTCTTTGTAATATGAATAATAGTCTTTACGTGCATCATTGTAATTTTCTTTACATAGTTGTTTAAGGATTACATCTTCAGTAGGACCAAAGAATGCAATAATTTCCTCATCCGTAAATTTTTTGCCAAGGTATTTAACCGTTATGTGATTGAATGAATCAAAAATTAATCTGTTTGTATAGGTAAGAGTTCCGTCTATGTCGAATATTATTCCTTTATATCTTAATGTCATACCGTCCTAATTTATTTTATAAAATGTAATTTTTCCTTTAATTGTACTTGCAGTAAATTGATTTTCCTGTAATAATTTTATGGATGTAATTCGTTCACCATTTGTGCTAAGTAATTCTTTTAAAACAAGCTGATCATCCATTCTATAAAGCGATCCATCTGAAAAAGCAAATAATTTAATTTTATCTGAATCATTGTAGCAAAAAGAGGAAATGTTTTCTTTCATTAATTCTATTTTACTTATTTCTTTGCCGTCTTTGGATGAGAGAAATAATAATTCTCCTTTTTTGCCCAAGAGAATAAAATTCTGTCTGTCTTCGGAAATTGTAATTTGTGGGAAAACATTTAAATTTTTAGTTGACCAAAGTTTTTTGCCAAGCATTAAATCAATAGCAAGCACTTCATCATTTGGCGATAGTGCGTAAATTTTATTTCCACTGCCCAATAGTAAGCTATTGTTGTTCTTGTTTTCTTTAACATCAAAATCATATTTCCAGATTAGTATTCCGGATTTGGCATTAACACAATAAAGTGACGAAAGATCATCTTTAAAAATTATCTTATCGTTAATAAATAGCGGTTTTGAAATGATAGAGTTTTTAGAAAGATTTATCTTCCATACAATCTCGAATGAAAATATGTCGTAACAAAAAATATTTCCGGCTCCTGTTCCAAAAATTACTCCTTTACTTTCATAACCGGAGTTTGCTACATCCACAAGCACAAGATCAGAGGTTATGTTTTCTCCAACACCGATAACCTGAACCACATCGCCATTGTTGGAGTTTATTGAATATAAATCACCACCCTGAGTTGCTGTTAAAAATAAATCTTTATATTGAACTGAATTATTTTTAATGCTGCCGAAAACTTCAGCAATCCATTTTTCATTGCCGTTAAAATCATAACAGAATACAAGACCATCATCCAAAGTATAAAATATTTTATTATTTGATACTAAAATTTCTGCGGATGCAGTTGTATCATTTTTTACCTCCCAAATTTTTTGGATAGTTGAATCCTGAAATTGAAAAGTTGAATCGACCTGCCTGTAACTCTTAGTTAATCCTTCAACATTTAAAATGATTAACAAACCAGCCAGTAACTTTAAAAGTGATTTGATTTTCATTTGTGTTTTATTACTAAAATGAGATTGAATAACTAATTTAAATTTTAATCGCACCAAATTTACTAAAATTTGAGTGATCGAAGTTTAAATAATTGCACTTATTTAACCCGACTAATTAGAATATATCAGATAATTAATAGAAATAAGAAAATGTTGCATTAAAAACGCAACCTTTTTAAGTTTGGCGGCGTCTAATCACAATTAAATTCAAATGTTTTTAATTTCATAATAAATGAGGTCTTGCTTTGGATATTGTTGCTTTAAATGAAAAAATCAAAAATGAAAGTGCCTTCATTGATTTACTGATGAATGAAATCGGTAAAGTAATTGTTGGGCAAAAAGCGATGGTTGAACGATTGGTAATTGGTTTGCTTGGCAACGGGCACATTTTATTGGAAGGTGTTCCGGGTCTTGCAAAAACACTTGCCATTAAAACTTTAGCGCAAGCTATGAAAGCGAAATTTCAGAGAATACAGTTTACGCCTGATTTACTTCCTGCCGATCTTGTCGGAACTCAAATCTATAATCAGAAAGACGGGAATTTTTTCATTAGAAAAGGACCCATCTTTGCAAACTTTATTCTTGCTGATGAAATTAACCGTGCACCTGCAAAAGTTCAAAGTGCATTACTTGAAGCGATGCAGGAAAGGCAAATCACAATTGGTGAATCTACATTTAAACTTGAGGAACCTTTTTTAGTTTTAGCAACTCAAAACCCGATTGAGCAGGAAGGTACTTATCCCTTACCAGAAGCTCAGGTGGATAGGTTTATGCTAAAGATAAAAATATCCTATCCTGAAAGAGCAGAAGAACTTTCTATCATGCGTCAGAATATGAGTCTTGTTGAAACAAAGATAAATCCTGTTATATCACCTGAAGAAATATTAAATGCAAGAAATCTTTTGAGTGAAATTTACATTGATGAAAAAATCGAGAAATATATTCTGGATATAGTTTTTGCGACACGTAATCCAAAAGAATTCGGACTTAATAATCTTGCCGAACTTATAAGTTACGGTGCTTCGCCAAGAGCGACTATTAATCTGGCGTTAGGCGCTAAAGCAATGGCGTTTGTTAAGAGAAGAGGTTATGTAATTCCCGAAGACGTACGTGCGATTTGTCTTGATGTTTTGCGTCATCGTGTTGCGGTAACTTATGAAGCAGAGGCTGAAGAAATATCCAGCGAGAATGTAATTCAGGAAATATTGAATAAAGTTGTTGTTCCATAATAATGCTTACTAAAGAGCTACTAAAACAAGTTAGACAAATAGAAATTCGCACTAAAGGACTTGTAAACCAGGTCTTTTCAGGAGAGTATCATTCCGTTTTTAAAGGACGCGGAATGGAATTTTCTGAAGTACGCGAGTATCAGTTTGGCGATGATATAAGAAATATCGATTGGAACGTTACCGCACGGTTCGGTCATCCCTTTATTAAAGTTTTTGAAGAAGAACGTGAACTAACAGTTATACTTATGGTTGACTTAAGCGGTTCGCTTATGTTTGGTTCAGTATCAAAAACAAAACAGAGAATAGCGGCAGAGTTAAGTGGCATACTGGCTTTTTCCGCTCTTAAGAATAATGATAAAGTAGGGTTGATTTTATTTACGGATAAAATTGAGAAATTTGTTCCGCCGAGAAAAGGAAGAAAGCATGTACTCAGAATCATTCGTGAAGTGCTTTCTTTTGAACCCGAAGGTAAAGCAACAAACCTGCGCGGCGCACTTGAGTATATGAACAATACAATTAAGAAAAGATCAATTTCATTTTTAATATCCGATTTTATGGATGAGGGATATGAAAAGATTTTAAGAGTTGTTGGAAGAAAACATGATTTAATCGGGATTGTTTTGGATGATCGAAGAGAAAAAGAAATTCCGAATTTGGGACTTGTAAAATTAAGCGACGCTGAAACAGGTGAGGAAAGATGGATTGATACCGGTAATAAGCGGGTGCAAGGACAAATGCTGCTTTATAGAAAAGAAAAAGAAAAAATCCGGAATACAATATTTGTAACAAGCCGGTTGGATAAAATAGAAGTAACAACAGGATCTAATTATATTCAACCTTTAGTGCAATTTTTTAGACGGCGTGAGAAAAGATGGTAAAAAAGTTTTTATTGCTCATAATTATGCTGCCGGTTTTTTCTCTGTTTGCTCAGGAGATAAAGGTAACCGCATCAACCGATACAACTGATTATTTAATTGGTGACCACATAAAATATCACCTGGTAATTGATGCCGATAAAAACGTTTATATAATCAATCCTTTTTTTAGAGATTCTTTAAAAAATATTGATGTGGTAAACATTTCAGGTCCCGTTGTAACAGAAAATAACTCAGCAAAAATAATCAAGTATGAAACCATACTTACAAGATTTGACTCCTCACAGGTAACTATTCCTCCAATAAAAATAGAATACAGAGTTAAAGGCGATACAACTTTAAAAAGTGTTCTTTCCAATCCGGTAACTTTTAATGTCAGCACATTAAAAGTATCAATGCAGGAAGACATAAAAGATATTAAACCGCCTGTGCGATTATTCAATTACCTCTGGCTGATAATAATTGGTATTGCACTGTTGCTTTTAGCAATAGGTTATTTTGTTTATAGAAAATATTTTAAGAATAAACCGGAGGAAGTAATTAAAACAAAAGAAGTTAAGATAAGCACACATCAATTGGCTCTGCGCAAACTTGATGAACTTGAGCATAAACAGCTTTGGCAAAATGGATTTGTTAAAGAATATCATACAAAAATTACTGACATTATCAGAGAATATTTTGAAAAACAATTTGGTTTACCGGCTTTGGAATTAACTACTACAGAGTCTCTTGATTTATTAAAAAAACATCCGCAGGGTGCGAAGGTTTTGGATATAACCGAACAGTTTTTGAACAATGCTGACCTTGTTAAGTTTGCAAAATTTACTCCTCTTGAATTAGTTAATCGTGAAATGATGACACAGGCAAAAGATATTGTAACAAAAACGATTCCCGCTCAAAAGGAAGAAACAGTATCTGAGGTGGCAAGTGTTTAAAGGTGTTACATTTGCTTATCCGTGGATACTTTATTTCTTAATTGCAATACCTTTGTTGATTGCATGGTATATCTGGCAAGGAAGGAAAAAGCAGGCAGCAATTAAATATTCATCTCTGAAAATATTTTCTCAGATCCCGGCTACGCTTAAAGAAAGATTAAGACATCTTCCGTTTGCATTAAGAATGCTTGCTTTTGTTTTCTTAATTATTGCACTTGCAAGACCGCAGAATTTTTCCGCAGGACAAAGCGTAAATGCTGAGGGAATTGATATCGCAATGGTGCTTGATATTTCCGGCAGTATGTTGGCAGAAGATTTTAAACCAAACCGCTTGGAAGCCGCTAAAGATGTGATTGATAAATTTGTAAGCGGAAGAACGACTGACAGAATAGGTCTTGTTATTTTTTCAAGAGAGGCATTTACACAGTGCCCGCTTACAGTTGATTATTCTGTTTTAAGAAATCTTCTTACTGATATTAAAAGCGGAATGATTGAAGACGGAACTGCTATTGGTAACGCGATTGCAAACGGAGTAAACAGGTTAAAAGACAGTGACGCAAAAAGTCGTGTAATAATTTTACTTACAGACGGTGTTAATAATGCCGGTGAAGTTGACCCGATTTCCGCGGCGGAGATTGCTGCAAAATTTGGAATTAGAATTTATACAATCGGCGTGGGAACAAGAGGCGAAGCTCCGTATCCCGTACAAACACCGTTTGGAATAAGGTATCAAATGATGCCGGTTGAAATTGATGAAACGATACTTAAAAATATTTCCGACCTTACCGGTGGACAGTATTTCCGCGCAACAAATAACCGCGCACTTGAAGAAATATATAACAAGATAGACAAGATGGAAAAGACCAAGATTGAAATAACATCTTATAAAAATGCTAAGGAGCTTTTTGCCGGCTGGCTGGAAATTGGATTTTTATTGCTTTTACTTGAGTTAGTAGCTTCAAGAACAATTTTAAGGAAGCTGCCGTAATGTTTAGATTTGCAAATACCGAATACCTGATGGCGCTGTGGTTAATTCCGGCTCTAATCCTGTTATATATTTTGTTTAATCGTAACAGGAAAAGACTTTTAGAAAAATTTGCCGACAGGGAATTACATAAAACTATTATGTATTCGTTCAGCGGTGTAAAATCTAAAGTTAAATTTGGACTTATACTTACATCTTTTGCTTTATTGATACTTGCTTTTGCAAATCCGCAGGTTGGAACAAAAATGCAGGAAGTAAAACAGACAGGAATTGATGTTTATATTTTGCTTGATGTATCGCGCAGTATGCAGGCAGAAGATATAAAGCCAAACAGGTTAGAAAAAGCAAAGTACCAGATATCAAATCTTATACAAAAATTACGCGGCGATAGAATTGGTTTGATTGTTTTTTCAGGTGAAGCTTACATTCAGTTTCCCTTAACTACCGATTATTCGGCAGCCAATTTGTTTTTATCCGCTGTGGATTTTAATTCCGTACCTCAACCGGGAACAGCAATTGCATCGGCAATAAACATGGCAATTCAATCTTTCGATTCTGCTGCAACCGATAAGGCAATCATTCTTATCACTGACGGCGAAGACCATGAAGGTGATATTGATAAAGCAGTTGAAGATGCAACAGACAAAAATATTAAAATCTATACAATCGGTTTGGGTTCACCGGATGGAGTTCCGATTCCGGTTTATGATAATCGTGGGAACCAGGTTGGATTTAAACAGGATAATGGCGGGCAAACCGTTTTAACCAAACTTGATGAAACAATCTTAAAAAATATTGCTGCAAAAGGAAACGGGAAATATTATCGCGGCAATAATTATGAAGATTATCTTGACAAAATTTATTCCGATCTTTCCACGCTAAAACAGGCTGAGTTTGGTGTAAAAAAAGTAACTGATTACGAAGATCGTTTTTATTATTTTTTAGCGCCTGCACTTTTGCTGTTGTTGTTAGAAATTTTTATTACTGATATAAGGTCACCGTTTTTTACACGATTAAATAAAAAATTAGGACTTGAAGCCGAAGAAAATGAATAAGGTTAAAATCAAAAAAAATATTCTAATCTTAACCGTGATTTTTGTAACGCTATTTCTAACAAGTAGTTTTGCTCAATCCAACAGAAGCACTATAAATAAGGGTGTTGATAGGTATGATGAACAAAAATATACGGATGCAGAAGTAAATTTCAGAAAAGCACTTGAAGATTCACCAAAAAACTTTGAGGCTAATTTTAATCTTGGTGATAGTTATTACAAGCAAAAAAAATATGAAGATGCCATAAAATCTTATACAAGCGCACTTGAAAATGCCGGGAATGATAAAAGTAAAGCAAAGGTTTATCACAATATTGGTAACTCCCTTTTAAAATCGAATAAGATTGAGGAAAGTGTTGAAGCGTACAAAAATGCGTTAAAGTTTAATCCTAATGATGACGATACAAAGTATAACTTATCCTATGCGCTTGAGATGTTAAAGAATAAAGATAAAAATCAGCAGAATAAGAACGATAAAAACAAGGACGATAAGAATAAGGATAATAAGCAGGATAAACAGAATCAAAATCAGGATCAGCAAAACAAGGATAAGAATAAGCAGGATCAGAAACAGAATCCGCAGCCAAAAGATCAGGAATCAAAGCAGGATAACACAAAACAAAAACAACAACCAAAAAATAACCAGATTTCCAAAGATGAGGCTGAACGTATTCTTGATGCTTTGAAGAACAATGAAAAAGATTTACAAAAAAAGTTAAGAAAGAAAGTCGGTAGAGTTAGACCCACGGATAAAGATTGGTAAGTTTAACTATGATAAGATTTGGTTTTATACTGACATTACTTTTTTTAAGCCCATATTTATGGGCTCAATCGTTTGTTGCCACAGTTAGCGAAAACAAAGTGGGCGAGAACGACCGCTTTGAAGTTACTTTTACGTTTGAAGGTAAAAACATAAATGCAGTAAAAAACTTTTCACCTCCATCTTTCAAAGATTTCAGAGTTCTTTCCGGTCCAAATCAATCAACAAGCATGCAAATAATAAATGGGGTGTCATCTTCATCTTTGGCATTATCTTATATTCTGATGCCGAGTTCAACCGGAGTTTTTACAATTGGCAGCGCATCAATCCAGATTGAAGGACAAACTTTTTCCACCGATCCTTTGAAGATTACTGTTGTAAAAGGCTCACCTAAACCAAAAGATAATAACAATGCGGCAATTTCTAATGATGAAATTGCTAAAAATTTATTTATACGCGCGACGATAGATAAAAATAAAGTTTATCAAGGTGAACAGGTTACCGTTACTTACAAGCTTTACACAAGATTAAATATTGCCGCTCAAATGTCTGTTGATAAACTTCCGCAGTACCAGGGTTTTTGGGCTGAGGAAATTGAAACTCCGAGAAACATTTCATTTACAACAGAAGTTATAGATGGCAAACAATACCGCGTTGGGTTATTAAAGCGCGCCGCATTGTTTCCTTCGCAATCAGGTAAATTAGAAGTAACTCCGTTTCAGTTAAAAATTCCGGTTCAGGTTGAAAAGAAAAAAAATCCGAACAGTGTTTGGGATGATTTTTTTGGCGATCCTTTTGGGCGTGCCGAAGTTATTGAGTACAGCGCTAAATCCAACACTCTTAAAGTAGATGTCATACCGCTTCCGGAGAATAATAAACCGGCTTCATTTAAAGGCGCAGTTGGTAAATTTGATTTTTCTGCTTCACTTGATAAGTCAACAACAAAAACCAATGAACCTGTATCTTTGAAATTAAAAATAAGCGGAACAGGGAATATCAGTCTGTTAGATTTTCCACCATTTGAGTTGCCAAACGGCGTTGAGAAATATGATCCCAAAACTAATGATCAGATTAATCGTGTTGGAGTTATCAGCGGATTTAAAGAAGCTGAATATTTATTAATTCCAAGAATAGCAGGCTCGCGTGAAATCCCGCCAATTGAATTTTCATATTTTGATCCGGCAAAAAGGTTTTATCAAACAATAAAATCAAAACTATTCAGTGTTAAGATAGAACAAGGTCAAACGAGCGCTGAAAGTACAACCGATCAGCAAGCTGTTGAACAATTAGACAGCGATATTCGTTATATCAAAACTTCTTTTGATGATATTGAACAAAGCAGCGATTTACTTTTTGAAAGAACGGGTTTTTGGATTGCATCCATACTGCCTTTGCTTGCTGCGATAATGTTGGTTAGCTGGAAGAGAAAACAGGATAAACTTTCGGGCAATGTTCAGTTGCTTAAATATTCCCGTGCGGAAAAAATTGCGCGCAAAAGATTTAAGAAAGCTAAAAAGTATCTTGAAACAAATAGTGTTGAACTTTTCTACTCGGAAATTTCCGATGCACTGTTCGGGTATCTTGAAGATAAATTTCGTATTCCCAAATCTGAATTTACACTTGAAAGAGCAGCATCAGAATTATCTGTGCGGAATATCTCAACAGAATTAATTGAAAAGATGAAAACCAACGCTGAAAAGTGTGAGTACATCCGTTTTGCGCCCGGCACCGATCCCAAACAGGCTATGGATGAAATGTATAAATCACTTTCCGAAGTTGTTATTGAGATTGAAAGATCGATAGTAAAATGAAAAAGCATTTATTAAACATAATAGTTCTAATGCTGTTCGTTTCATCAACCGGGTTTACCGCCGATGTTAATGCGTTGATGCAAAAGGGTAATGAGTATTACAAAAACGGACAATTCCAATCCGCAATTGATGAGTACGATAAACTTGTAAGCAGCGGATACGAAGGCGCATCACTTTATTATAATCTCGGCAATGCTCATTATCGTTTAGGCAAAATCGGTTATGCAATTTTGTATTATGAAAAAGCATTAAAGTTTTCCCCTTCAGATGAAGATATAAAACATAATCTTACGCTATCAAAATTAAATCTTAAAGATAAAGTAGATTCTCTTCCGCCGTTTTTTATTTTTAATATCTGGGAAGGTTTACTCGGTTCATTTTCTATATCCGGCTGGACTGTTATTGTTTACATCTTTTTTATTCTTTTGCTTATCCCGGTTATTGCTTATTTCTTTTCGAGAAATTCTACGCAGCAAAGAATTTCATTCTTTAGCGGAGCAGGATTATTTGCTTTACTTCTGATTTCGGTTGTTTTATTAACAGTAAAGATGAACAAAGAATTTAAGATTAAAGACGGGATAATTCTTGAAACTGCAGTAACTGCAAAATATGGACCCGATACTACAGAAAAAGATGTTTTTGTTATTCACGAAGGTTTAAAAGTCAGATTTGAAGACAGAGTTGATAATTGGGTTAAGATAAAACTTGATGACGGTAAAGTAGGCTGGATTATGAAACATAGCGTTGGAGAAATTTAACTTATATTAATTTCATAGCTTTCGCGGTGGCACCGTAATAATATTCTTAACTATCTCACCTCCCAAATTTCGTTTTCATAAAACTGATTTCTAATTTTACATCCAATAATCTCAACAACAGGATAAAATTAAATGGAATGGATAACCGATCCGCAATCTTTGATTGCATTATTAACGCTTACGGTTTTAGAAATTGTTCTCGGCATTGATAACATAATTTTTATTTCAATACTTTCCGGAAAACTTCCAGAAGATCAGCAGAAAAAGGGAAGACTAACCGGGCTTTCACTTGCAATGGTTACAAGAATTCTTTTACTTTTCTCAATTTCGTTAATCGTTAAACTGACCGAACCGTTTTTTACTGTATTTAATCTGGGAATTTCCGTCAGGGATTTGATTCTTCTTCTCGGCGGATTGTTCCTGCTTGCAAAAAGCACTATGGAAATTCATTCCAAGTTAGAAGGTGAAGAAGAGCATCTTAATGTTAAAGCTAAAGTTTCTTTTTGGGGAGTTATAATTCAAATAGCGCTTCTCGATATTGTCTTCTCTCTTGATTCCGTTATAACCGCAGTTGGAATGGCAAACGAACTTGCAGTTATGATTATTGCAGTAATTATCGCTGTAATATTTATGATGTTTTTTTCCGGCGCTATAAGCGGCTTTGTAGAAAATCATCCGACAATAAAAATACTTGCCCTAAGCTTTTTACTCCTTATCGGAGTTTCACTTATCGCAGAAGGATTCCATCAGCACATACCTAAAGGTTACATTTACTTTGCAATGGCGTTTAGCGTGTTTGTAGAAATGCTTAATCTTAAGATGAGAAAGAAAAAAGTGGAACCGCTTAAACTGAGAACACAAATACCCGGGGAGTAGTCCGCAATCTTAAATCTGTCATTTTGGGTTTATCGAAGAATGACAAAATGAACCGCAGTTATACTGCAACAAGTTCTATTGGACCGGTAAGATTGCTAACTGTTAATTGATTTTTTTTATATAATAACTTAAGTTGTAACCGCATTGATAATTACACATTGCTGTTCTATAATTACTTACCCCTTTTACTTCATTACCGGCGGGGGCTGACTTTATGTTTGGCGCTGGAGATTTTTTTTTATAATTTAATCAAGATTGTACAAGAGTGATATACCGAAAATAATTCGGCATATCACTCAATGTAGATTTTATTGAATTTTATAAAAAACCTTGTTTATAGTTAGATAAACAAACAAAATGAATTAAATAAGGCAGATAAAACTTAGTAGTATCACGAAAAATGATTCCGCAAAACACGCAGGTGATATGAACGGGTGATTCTGTATAATTATAAGTTAGTTGGCTTTGTAAAAAAGGATATTATTTCAATGGTTGAAAAGTTGGAATGTGGTTATATAACAAGCTACATTAAAGATTTACTGCCAGAAATGGATTATTATAGCCGCTATAAAAACAAAGAAATATTTCGTTCCTTATCTGCATTCGAATTAGAAACAATATCTTCATATTCACCAACAAATAATCTATCGCAAAAGGAAATACAATTAGTTTATGTTTTAGACAATTTGCTAAGTAGAGGATTCCCAACCTTTTGTTCAATTAATTTAGAAAGAGATTTATCAAGAATTATTGGAAATTATTTTGATATCCAAGAATCGACTGTTCAGGGAGCAATAAAGTTTAATGATAGCATCTCTAACAATCGGGATAAAGCAGAATGGATAAAATCCATTACTGGCTCGTTAATATTATTCGACCAAAAGTTTGATCCGAATAAAGTATTTGAAGAAATTGAAAAGAAGTATAATTCTGAAAATAATCTTACTGTCAGCCAAGAAGAGAAAAAATTTTATTGTCACATACTACCTAATATTATCGGATTGAATATTTCGCAACTTTTTGAACCACAAAGAAAAATTGAAACTATGCTTCCGGCTAATGAAGTTCAAAATTATTTTGGTCAAAGAGTTGATTTTGCAATTGAAACCGTAGATGTGAAAGTTGTTATTGAAATTGATGGCTTACAACATTTCCAAGATCAAGTTCAAATGAATCTTGACAATCAGAGAAGGAACTCATTACGAAACAATGGCTGGAAAGTAATTGAAATTACTGCAACGGAAATTAATGAAGGATTGAATGAACAAAATATCAATGAGCTTCGACATATTATAATTGATAGTGAATTTTTGGGTCACCTAAATCAAAACGAAACAATTTCTTTTTCATCTCTTTCCGATCAGTTAATTCATATTCCCTTACTTGTAGCAAGATTTCAAAAAGTGTTATTATGGGCTTTAAAAAAAGGCCACTTAAGTTTTGATCAAGAAAGTTGGAATTTCTGTTTCATTGAAGAAGATGTGTTATATGCAAAATTTGCAGTTGAGGATTCAAAAGTATGGTTATCTAATTTTTGTTCACTTTATAATGTACCTTTACCAAATATTCAATACAGAACTGAAAAAACACTTGATGACTTCAATCTAAACAGTAGCAATGAGATATTATTTTATATTTCATTAAAAAAGAAATGGGCAAACAAAGAGACACAAAAAATTCGGGAGAAAGTTAATTGCTTAGCGTTTGTCGTTACATCTAGATTCTATTTTGATAATAATTTTAAAGTGAATTCTATAACTCCTTTTCCTTATGAAATAAATGAAAGCAAGGAAAAGAATCTTTTATTCTTACTGCAAAGTATTTTTAGAAAAGAAGACTATTGGGAAGGTCAGATTGAAATCCTTAAACGTTCCCTGGCATTAAAACCAGTTATTGGATTATTGCCTACTGGTGCTGGTAAATCTCTAACTTACCAACTTTCTGCACTTTTACAGCCTGGTGTTACATTGGCCGTTGATCCCCTAAGATCATTAATGTTTGATCAAGCTGATAATATGAACAATTACCTTATTGACAATATTAGCTTTATCAACGGCGAATTAACGAGTGAAGAAAGAGTGCAAGTTGTTAACGAAATGTCTAATGGAAAATATCATTTAGTATTTATTGCACCCGAAAGATTTCAAGATAACAACTTTAGAAATTCCTTAATTCAGATGACCGTTTCTTTTTCTATACCTTATCTTGTAATTGATGAGGCACATTGTGTGTCAGAGTGGGGCCACGATTTCAGAACATCCTATTTAAATTTAGCAAAGACAGCAAAAAAATATTGCAAATACAAAAACTATGAACCTACCGTATTAGCTTTAACTGGTACAGCCTCTTATTCTGTCTTAACTGACGTTCAAAGAGAAATTGGAATAGACGAAGAAGAAGCTAAAATATATCCATCTACATTTAACAGAGATGAATTACAATTCGATATTTATTCTACACCAAGCGCAAACAAAAAAGATATTTTATTAGGATTGTTACAGAATACGATTCCGCAAGTCCTTGATACAAATGAAAATGAATTATTTCAGCCTGATGGAAATAATACCAAATCTGGTTTGATCTTTGTCCCTTGGACAAACAATAAGTTTGGCTCCCAAGTACGAGACGATTTGCAAAATAGGTTAAATATACAAGTTGGATTTTTTAGTGGTTCAGTACCAAAATATTTTCAACCGAATTTGCATCGTGTTCAGCGAGAAATAGAGTGGAATAAAGAAAAAAGAAGAATTCAGAATGATTTTAAGAATAACGAATTTTCTGTCTTAGTTTCTACAAAAGCATTCGGAATGGGGATTGATAAACCAAATGTTAGATATACTGTACATTTTGGAATCCCTGCTTCCCTAGAAGCGTTTTATCAAGAAGCTGGTAGAGCCGGAAGGGATAGGAATAATTCTTACTGTACAATAATATTTTCTGACGATAATTCTACAATTGCTGATCAGTTTTTAGACATTAATCTTTCAGCACAAGATTTGAGAATTCTAAAACAACAAGGTCAATGGCCCCAATTTGGACAAGAGGGCGATATTCATAGAATGTTATTTTTTCATATGAATGCTTTTCAAGGGGTTGATATCGAAATTAATAATCTTCATAACTTGCTAACAAATAACATTTATCCAGTTTACAATAATTTGCAACTTGGACAAACACATCAAATAATAATTCCACGGAATGATAACTTAGACAAATCGATCTATCGACTTTCAATTCTTGGAATTGTTTCAGATTATACCATCGATTGGAATGCAAACCAATACAGTGTTACTTTAAATCGATTATCGGATGAAGAATGTTTGACAAATTTAAAAACTTATTTAAGTCGTTATAAAACTCCCGACTATATTCGTACAGCGGAAACACAAATAGTCAATGCTAATGGAGCAAATATGCGTGAACGTTGTCTTGGCTACATTGTACGTTTTGCTTACAATGAAATTGAGAAAAAACGAAGAACCGCTTTAAAAACTATTTTAGAAGTTTCAAGAAGTTCTTCACAAATGCCACCAAATAATAGAAATAATTATATACGTGAGCAATTATTAGCCTATTTGGAAAAATCAATTTTCACAGATCTTCTTTTAGAAATTGTTCAGTCTGATGACCATACAAAATGGTGGGAAGTTCTCGAACAAGTAACAGATATTGACTTAGCAAGACAACTACTAGGAGGTTGTCGTAGAACAATGGAAAGCTATCCTGAATATTCTGGTTTATATATTCTTAGTGCGTTTGCTAGATTGTCAATACCTAATCACGAAATTGAACTTGTAAACCAAGACTTTAGTACTGGTATTAATTTCATTCGACAACAATATGATTTTGAAATGCAAGAGAATATAATTGCAAATATTATTGATATCTATCAAAGAAAAATTGGAAAGATAAATGTAGAGTTTGGCAAGTTGTTGCTTGATTTAATCTCATCAAGAAAAATTGCGCGCCTAATTTATCCTTCATTACCAAAGCATAGCGAAATGATATTATTATCCATTCTCTTAAAAAACACGATAAATTATAACAAACACTATATAGGTAAATAAAATGCCAGATGATTTCTTGAAAGTAGAGGAAACTGTAAGCAATCTTTTAAATGAGCTATCTAAGATTAGAAGCGCAAATGAACAGATAGATAAACTTGAGAAAATATCAAGTGAGACAGCTAAAATTGCTGACAATGCAAATAATAATTCTTTACAATTAATTGCTCGCGGGAAAAGCATTTTTGATCAAATTGAGAAAGCAAAACTTGAGGTCAACCTCAAATCCATTTTAGAACAATTAAGAGAGAATAAAAAGGTTGCTTCAAAAAATACTACATTGCTCATTACTGTAATTGTTTTCCAAATTATCGTTTTGGCTTCAGTAATTATTTTAAAATTTATGTAACGCTAACTAACCTCTTTAATCCGCCTCAGGCGGACAGGTAAGTAGAAAGTCCCCGAAGGGGCAGGCAAGAGGATATAGAAATATTGTTCAATCCGTTGTTACGGATTGCCAAAAAAGTTTTTTAGATTTTATTAAACAAAAGTGTTTTATAAAAATAAACACAAAAGGAAATCTTTCACATAGTGATGGCTTTGCCATAAATAAAAATAATTACGG
>JBAQCL010000020.1:0-1582 GCA_049294175.1 Ignavibacteriaceae bacterium
GAAGAAAAATGTTGTCTTCGGCTTTGGTCTTGCTGGTTTTTGGGGCCGGCATAGCAGCCCTGTTTGAGCGCGTTCGTGGCAGAACGGGATTTGGCGGCGTTGGTGCGGGACGGATTGGATTCTCTGGCAGACATTTGGATACCCCCGAGAACAAGATACACAGAGCAATCCGGCGCAAGGTCAGAAAAGGGAGCGGCGAGGCGGGTTGGTGTCTGGAAGTTGTTGAGAAGGCTTGGGTTGATGGGATGCGAGATTTATTTGCTATTGCTGTGATGGGCCTTCGCCAAGGCTTGGACCTTCGCCAAGGCTACGGCCCACAAGTCGGCCCACAAGTCGGCCCACGAGTCGGCCCACGAGTCGGCCCGGAAGTCCAAAAGGGTGGCACGAGTTGTACGAGTAGCGTAATATGAAGGACGGATGATCCGATCATTTCGGGACAAGGATGCCGAGCGGTTGTATGAGAGAAGGTTCAGCCGGCGGCTCCAAACGATTGAGAAGGCGGCGCGGATTCGGCTGGAATTGCTGGATGCGGCCACCAGCCTCGCGGATCTGAAGTTGCCTGGCCTGAGGTTGGAGGCTTTGAAGGGCGACCGGATGGGACAGTACAGCGTGCGGGTTAACGATCAGCACCGAGTCTGCTTCCGGTGGCAGGACGGGGACGCCTACGATGTGGAGATTGTGGACTACCACTAAGCGACCCGCCCAGGCGAGCAGGTTCGGAGCGAAGGAGGAAGAGATGGCGACAGTGAAGACAAAGCGGTTGGCTCCGATTCATCCGGGAGATGTACTGGGGGAGTTGCTGGTTGAATGCGGGATGACGGTGAATGGGTTGGCGATGGCGTTGCGGGTGCCGGCGAACCGGATTGGGGCGATTGTGAAGGGACAGCGGGGCATCACAGGGGATACGGCGTTGCGGTTGGGGCGCTATTTCGGGACATCGGCGCAGATGTGGATGAACTTGCAGGCGAAGTACGAACTGGCGACAGCGGAAGATACGTTGCGGGAACAGATTGAGAGAGAGGTCCTGCCGCGGGTGGCGGCATGATCCTCCTTGAGCCTTCGCCGAGGCGGCTTCGGCTCACGAGCCGACCCAGAAGACGACCCACAAGTCGGCCCACAAGTCGGCGGACAAGGGGGTCCGCGCTACGGGGGGAGAGGCTAGGGGTGTTTAGCCAGGATGCGTTGGACCCTTTGTTTAAGGTCGGGCAGATCGTGATCGAGCACGTTCCAGACGACATCCAAGTCGATGCCGAAGTACTCATGGACGAGGACGTTACGAAGGCCGGCGGCCAGGGTCCAGACCTCGGAGGGGTGTTGAGATCTGAAGTCCGCGGACAAGGCACGACAGGCTTCGCCGATGATCATCAAATGATGGACGACCCAGGTTTGAATCAGTTCATCGGTCTGGAGGGCGCGCCGGCCCCGGACAGCGTACTTTTCGATGCGCTCGATGGCATCGAGGATATCGGCGAGGCGTTCGCGGTCGTCTCTCACAGGGGCACGGCCTCGCGAAGGACTCTGTCGCGGATGCGATCGCGGAGGCCGCGTTCGGTGACGACGTCGACATCGGTCTGGAGCACGG
>JBAQCL010000021.1:0-13661 GCA_049294175.1 Ignavibacteriaceae bacterium
AATATTAAAATTATCACTTGCAATGAAACAGCGTAGCTGGTTTGAAGGAATCTGGTCAAGTACAAATCTTTTTAGTTGGCCCTTTGTTGTCTCCAATGAAAATCTCTAATGACAAATCTGGGATAAATTTAAATCAAAATTTGAGTGAAATATAAAAGACAAACCGTCAATTCTTTTCTATGTTCTGAGTCGAGTCTGCAAAATAATTTGTATAAATAGTTTTTTTCAATGCGTCATCGTTAGGAAAATTATTTAAATTACTTTTCTTGTTGGGCAATTTGTTGATGTTACAGTTTTTCATTATTTCAAAACCATTACCGGCAATTCTAAAATATAGTTAAGAGCAACTGGTTCAACATTAGTTTCGTAGCTTGTAGATAGCTTTGTAGTTCTTTTTATTGCATTTTACATTGGCGCCGGATGGAATCTAAGGTTAGTTTTAGTTATTGGTTTAGTTAATTATATCTATAAATTTTCCATCGCAGTTATTTTAACGCCTCTTTTATACTTGCTTCATCATTATATTAATAAATATTTAGAAAGGAACTTTCTAAGGAATTGCAGGTTGAAGCTGCATCAGATTAAATATTAGTATGCAATAAATGTTTCAGAAAACCACTTTTTCCATGGCACAATAATTTAATTTTCCCTAATTTTGATTTAGTAAATCATTGTGTTTGTTAAAAAACGACATAAGAAATAATCTAAATAAATTTGAGAAAATTTTGTCTCGCTTAAATTATATAAGGGGAAAAGACAATCAAAAAACTGGTATTTTGGCTTTTAAAATATCAGACAATTCTTACTTGCATACTAAAACTAATGAGTTTAAACTCTTCAATCTGGCTGCTAACAAATCAACAACTATATCATATTTTATAAATGTTTTTGGAGTTATAAATGAAAATCACTAAAGAAGATGCGCTAAATTATCACAGCATCGAACGAAAAGGTAAAATTGAAGTTATTGCTACAAAGCCTTGCTTAACAGCAAGAGATCTTTCTCTCGCATATACTCCCGGGGTTGCTGAACCTTGTAGAGAGATACACAACAATGTCGAAGATGTTTATAAATATACTGCTAAGGGAAATTTAGTTGCTGTGCTTTCAAATGGAACTGCAGTTTTGGGACTTGGCGATATTGGTCCTGAAGCAGGTAAACCTGTGATGGAAGGTAAAGGAGTTCTGTTTAAAAGATTTGCCGACATTGATGTTTTTGATATAGAAGTTGCTACTCACGATCCTAAAGAAGTAATACGTGTTGCTGAACTTTTAGAGCCGACTTTTGGCGGAATTAATCTTGAGGATATAAAAGCTCCAGAGTGTTTTGAAATAGAAGAAACACTTAAAAAGACAATGAAAATTCCTGTTTTTCATGATGACCAACATGGAACTGCAATTATTTCTTGTGCGGCTTTAATCAATGCTGTTGAAATAGCCGAGAAAAAATTGAGTGATGTTCGCATAATTGTAAATGGTGCAGGAGCAGCGGCAATTTCTTGTTGTAAACATTATATGCGTGCTGGTGCTAAGAAAGAAAACATTTATATGTTTGATTCAAAAGGCTGTATTACAAAGGACAGAAAGGACCTTAACAAGTACAAAGATGAATTTGCACAGGAAAAAGGGTTTCCTTCCCTTGAAGCTGCATTTAAGGATGCCGATGTTTTTGTTGGACTTTCTATTGGAGGAGTAGTTCAAAAAGAGTGGGTAAAGACTATGGCTCCTAATCCAATAATTTTTGCAATGGCTAACCCTGATCCGGAAATCACTTATGAAGATGCAACATCTGTTAGAAAAGACTTAATTATGGCAACCGGAAGAAGTGATTATCCAAATCAGGTAAATAATGTTCTGGGATTTCCTTTTATTTTCCGTGGCGCGCTTGATGTTAGAGCAACTACAATAAACGATGAAATGAAAATGGCTGCAACTTTAGCGCTTGCAAGATTGGCTAAGGAAAAAGTTCCTGAAATGGTTATGAGAGCTTATGGTGGCGAAGAGTTTGAATTTGGTAAAGACTACATCATCCCAAAACCATTCGATTCAAGAGTTTTGTGGTATGTTGCTCCTGCCGTGGCCAGAGCTGCAATTGAAACAGGTGTTGCTAAAATAAAAGATATTGATTGGGCTATTTATGAAGAAAAATTAAAAGAGAGACTTGGACTGTCTAAAGAAATTCTTAGAGTGATGATTCATAAAGCTCAGAAGAAACCAAAAAGAGTTGTTTATCCCGAAGGTGAAGAAGAAAATATTATAAGAGCGGCCCATGTTGTTTACAATGATGGAATAGCTTTTCCTGTTCTACTTGGTGATGAAAAAGTAATTAAAAGAGAAATTGAAAGAATAGGATTTGATTTAAGTGAATTTGAAATTATTGATTCCAAAGATTGTGCAAAATGTGATGAGTATGCTCAAATATTTTTTAATAAAAGACAGAGAAAAGGTGCTACACTTTGGGATTCTAAAGACTTATTGCGCAAACCAAACTATTTTGGTTCGATGATGGTTGAGACTGGTGAAGTTGATGCATTAATTAGCGGGTACACTACCAGTTACCCAAATACAATTAGACCTGCATTACAGTGTGTCGGAGTTAAGGAAGGCTTTAAAGTTGTTTCGGGTATGTATATCGTAATTACTAAAAAAGAAACTTACTTCTTTGCTGATTGCACAGTAAATGTTAATCCCAATGTTGAACAATTAGCTGAGATTGCAATAACAACTGCTGAAACTGTTAAAGCTTTTGACGTTGCTCCTAAAATTGCAATGCTTTCATTTAGTAATTTTGGTAGTGCTTCTTATCCTGAAACATTAAAAGTTCAAGAAGCTGTTAAAATTATAAAATCAAGAAAGCCTGAATTAATTGTAGATGGAGAAATGCAAGCTGATACGGCTGTTATACCTGAAATTTTAGATAAGACATTTCCTTTTTCTGAAATAAAAGGCGGAGCAAACGTTCTTGTATTTCCTAATCTTGATGCTGCTAACATTGCTTATAAATTGATGGCAAGAATTGGACAAGCTACGGTTATTGGTCCTATACTTATGGGAATGAAAAAACCAATTCATATTTTACAAAGAGGCGCTACTGTTGATGATATAATAAATGTAACATCAATTGCAGTGGTTGAAGCTCAGAGATTAAAAAAGTAAAATGAAGTTATTTCTAATGAGGTTGTAATAAAAGCAAGAATAATTGTATGATACTTTTAAGACAACCTCATTAAAGTTTCTGATAATAATATCTGGTTTATATTTTTATCCCAAATTTTTCTTTGGATATTCAAAAAAAATAATATTACCATCTTTTGGATTAATATCTTTCCACGATTTATCAAACTCCAATGCAACCACTCCACAAGTAGGGATATTTTCAATAAAATATTTTGTTAAATAGTTTGAAAGATTTGTTAAACCGGGATTATGCCCGATAAGCATTATTTTTTTTAAATTGTCATCAAAATTTCTTATTGTAGAAAGAAGAGTGCTAAGCGAAGCATCATAAATATTTTTATCTAAAATAATATTTTTTGTGTAACCTAAATTGTTTGTAATGATTCTTGCCGTATCTATGGCTCTTTTTGCAGGACTTGAGATTACTGCATCGACAATTATATTTTTTTTACTTAACATTTGCCCAATTAATGGCGCATCTTTTAGACCCCTGTTATTAAGTGGTCTATCAAAATCATCTATTGCTAAATCTCGCCAACTTGATTTAGCGTGTCTTAACAAATAAAGAATACTTTTCAAGTATATGCCCTCTTAGATTAATATCACATATGTGACAATTATCACCATCGTTTCTGCTTGTTTGATTTATGTTACTTTCCGTAATCAGTTACTTTCTAATTAAATTTAACTAAAATTTGAAAGAAAAGTTCATGTCATTTTCAGTTTATTATCGTATTGAAATAACACTGTAAGGCTTCAACAATGCATTCAGATTCTATCTTAAATAAGGTCGAAACACATGCTCTTTCTTTTCTAAGAAAAATTTTTCCTGATGACAGGCACTATCATAATTTAACACATACATTGGAAGTAGTAAATGTATCTGCTGAAATAGCTACAGCAGAAAAAATGAATGCAGATGAGATTGAAATCATTAAAATTGCTGCCTGGTTTCATGATCTGGGATATCTTTGCTGTTGTGAAGGTCATGAAGAACAGAGTTCATTTTACGCACGGGAATTTTTAGTGAAAGAATCTTATCCTTCGGATAAAATTGATATGGTTGTAGGTTGTATTAATGCTACAAAAGTACCCCAGTCTCCATCAAACAAAATGGAAGAGATTTTGTGTGATGCTGATTTACATCATTTTGGTTTGATTGATAGTGAAGAAAGAGGGGAATTATTGAGGCAGGAAATTGAACTTAAGGGAATAAAAAAATTTACTGAACTTGAATGGTTAAAAACATCTGCTGCATTTCTTAAGCAGCATCAATACTTTACCGACTATGCTAAACATAAATATAATTCACAAAAAAAAATAAATATCGGTATTTTGGAAAAAAAAGTTAGTAGAATTGAAGAAAATAGAAACCCGAAGACATAGCTTCGGGTTAATTATTAAAGAATTGTAATTTTTGAATTTTCTAAAAGAACCGGGTAAAAATATCCTGCGCCAAAATCTTTATCTGATATAACTTTTCCTTCAGCAATAATTGTTTTTCCAACTTGTGCAATTGCATCACTTGTAATTAATAAGTCGTGACTATCTTCTTTGCCGGTACCATCCTGGATATGTATCCAATTTGTTCCCATAATATTTTCATTAACCTTAACTACAACGCCTTTTACTTTTACAACTTTATTTAGCAATGATGATTTTTTAGCATAAATAGATTCAATTGAATAACCGTCTTTTAAGGGTTCAACTTTTATAGATAAATCTTTTTGTGTTGCTATATTAGAGTGAGGTGATACCATATTCGGATCGCTGCCACCTTTATGAGCATCGTCAACAAATAAAACTGATTCAAATGTTTTATTTAATGTTTCACTCTTAAAATTATTCATCTCCATAAATTTGGAATAAGAAATAATTTCACCTGGCTTAACATCCATTTGCGGTACGGCAATCCAATAAGACTTATTATTTTCAGTTACTTTAAGATAGCTATAGTTACTTGCATCCATTTTCTCCTCAACAACCACAGTATGTGCTGCCGAAGTTGTAGGCATCGTATTCATTTCTTTTTTATTGTTGTTTTCATTAACTGGTTTTTCCTTCTCACCGCATGAGATAAGAAACAGAAAAGAAACAGCTACCAAAAGTTTTAATAAAACATCACGCATTAGAACTCCTATTATTATTTATTTCTAAATTTAAAATAAGAAACATTTTGTTAGATAACACATCATTTAATTTTCATGGGTGATTTCTTTTTAATAGCATTTATTCTGATGAATATTCCCTTGAATAATTAATGGATTTGAAATTATATTATAATTACGAGGTTTTAGAAATTTTTATCATCCGTATCTTTTTCTACAAAAATATTATTTGGTTCCATTTTGAGAAAATCAAGTAACGGCTTTGAGCAAAAGCTGCTTAATTATTAAAATTTCTAACTTATTACTAATCTTATTTTGGCGTATTATTTGTGTGATACAATTATTTCCGAGAAATTTTATATTTATTCTATATTATCTTTAATATACATTACTATTTAAAAGCATGTTATACTTAACATTAAAATTATTTTTATCTATAAAATATTTATTAACTCATAATCTGGGGATATTCTAATATTGTAAACTTTCTTTCAGATTTTAATTTATTCATAATACAAAGTTAACACTGGGTTTAAATGATAGAAGTTAAATTTTCGGCGCAAAAATTAGATGGACAGCTAATTAGTGGAATACTTTCAAAAGAATCTTATTGGGAAGTAAGAAAACAGGTTAAAGAAATTGCGTTAAAAAATAAGTATAGAATAAAAAAAATTGAAAGAAAATCAACTTTTAGATATAAAGTTAAAAGCAGAAATAATAATGAAAGACCAATAGTTGGTTTTCAGAGAGCTTTTAATAAAGATGAAGTTGCCGAAGCATTTCGTTTACTTGGATACGAAATTATAAGTATTAGGAAAAAATTATTTGAGTTCACTTCAAAACCAAGTCATGCTGAAATTTTGAATTTTGTCCAAATTACTTCCGATATGCTTGAAGAAAGCTTACCGTTCAGTGAAATTTTAACTTTTTTAATAAACGATACAACAAACAAAGTTTTAAAGGAAACGCTTAAAGATATAAGTAAAGATCTTAAACAGGGAGTTGATGGTGAAAAGGTTTTTATGAAGCATCAATCTGTCTTTGGGAGATTTACTGCTTATATGCTTGGTCTTGGATCTAAAAGCGGAAATATGGCTGAGATTTATTCTGCAACTGCAAAATTTCTTGAGCGATCTTTACAATTTAAAAAGAGTTTACGCAGTGCACTTATTACTCCATCTGTCACAGTTATAGTGTTAATTGCTGCATGTATTTGGTATGTAACATATATTTTCCCGGAAACTGCAAAACTTTTTCTAAGGATGGGTGCAAAACTTCCTCCAATGACAGCCTTTACATTAAAACTTAGTGATTTTATTGGCGAGCATGCAATTCTTCTCTTTTTGATTGCAATAGCTCCCTTTGTTGGATTATATATTTTTTACAAACATCCTCGTGGTAGAGTTTTGTTCGATAAATATTTAATGCGGATTCCAATTTTAGGAGACCTCTTTCATAAAACTTATATTGAAATATTTTGCCGGGTATTTTACACATTGTACAGCGGTTCAGCCGTTAGTATTTTACCGATTAAAATTGCAGCAGAAGCAACAGGTAATAAATATTTTGAAAAACAAATAAATACTATTTCGTTGCCTATGATGATGAAAAGAGGAATTGGCATTACTGATGCACTGCAGGCATCCGGAGTTTTTAATGAAACCGCATTATCAAAATTCAGACAAGGTGAAGAAAGTGGAAACGTTAAGAAAACAGCAATGCAGCTTGCAAAATATTTTGAAAGGGAAACAGTTTATAAATTAAAAAATGCTATCGAATGGATACAGATTGTTATAGCATTTATAATACTAATTCTAATGATTCTTTTAACTTTAATATCAGCAGAAACAGCGGTAATATCACCAAAGAGACCTTTAGGGGGATAAAAATTAGAGTAATGATTTTATGAATAATATCACTTTTACAGAAGGCAAAATAGACGTCAAAATTAACGATGAAGAATATTCCCAAGAACTTGTTGGAAATAAGTTAGCTTATTTGCTGCTTAAAAAAGGCGTTATTGACTCTAAAACAGTTACTAAAGCAATTTTTCTCAAACAAAAATATTTGCAAGAGGGTAAAAACAGAAAGAATCTTGCCCAAATTTTAGTACAAGATTTAAATTTTGATCATGACCTTATCTTTAGAGAAGTAGCATCATTCTATGCATTTCGTACTGTTGATCTTGATATAAAAAACCTACCCGAAAATATTATTAATGATATACGAAATTTATTGGATACTTATGATAATGAAATAAAAAAGATGCTTCTACATGCCAGGATGCTACCATTAATGTTTGACACCAACAATAAGAATAAACTTATTCTTGGTGCCACCGATCCTACTGATAAAGAAATACTTCGTATCGTTCAAAGAATTAATATTGATAGATATGAGATAACATATCTACCTCCCGCCAGCTATGAAAAGTTAACTGAAATTTTAATTCCGCCTGAAAATGAATATCTAAAAAATTTAGAAGAACTTGAAGATCAGTTTCAAGCTCCGATTACATCTGGAGAAGGCTCTGTTGATGAAGGACTTTTGGAAATCGAAATAAACAAAAGTGCTTTGATCAATCTGTTTGAAGGCGCTTTGATTGAAGGAGTTAGAAAAGGTGCAAGTGATATTCATTTTCTTCCTGAAAGTTCAACAGAAACTTCAATAAATTTTCGTGTTGACGGCAAACTTATATTGTGGCATAAACAACAAAACACAATGCCTGAAGCTATAATTGCAGTTGTTAAAGATCGTTCAAGAGGTCTTGATCGCTTTGAAAGAGAAAGCGGGCAGGACGGATTTATTCAAAGGGAGATTGACGGGCATATAATCAGGTTTAGAGTTTCTATCATTCCGATCGCCGGGACAGAGATTAGAAATAAATTCGAGAGTATTGTAATAAGAATTTTGGATGATAGAAAAGTAATTAAAGATTTAGGTGCATTAGGTTTTTCGGGTTATGCTTTAAGTAGTTTTCAAAAAGCAATCAGCAATCCACAAGGATTAGTTATTTTAACGGGACCTACCGGTTGCGGTAAAAGTACAACTTTGCAGGCTGCATTACATCAAGTAATTAATCCATCAGTTAATGTAATAACAGTTGAAGATCCTATCGAATATATTATAAAAGGGGCAAGACAAGTTAAACTTGGACACAAATTAGATTTCGAAGTTGCATTAAGATATATATTACGTCACGATCCTGATATTGTTCTTGTTGGTGAGATGCGTGATAAAGAGACGGCAGACATAGCAATAAAGTTAGCAAATACCGGGCATTTAACTTTTTCTACACTTCACACAAATGATGCGCCAAGTGCGGTATCTCGTTTATATAAAATGGGCATCGAGCCATTTTTATTAGCCAATGCAATTAATATTATTGTAGCTCAAAGATTGATAAGAAAATTATGCGATTGCAAAAAGAAGAGCGAAAATCATGATGAAAAATACTTTAAACGTTTAGGGCTAAATCCGGTTGAATGGAAAAAATATGATTTATATGAATCCGTTGGATGTGAAAAATGTCTCGGGTCAGGATTTAAAGGAAGAATGGCTGTACATGAAGCAATTTATATTACAAAAGAAATAGCGCAAATTATCTTAGATGCCGGCGATAAGATTGATGAAAACAGTATCAGAAAAGCTGCCAGAAAAGATGGATCATTAACTTTGCGAGAAGCAGGTTTAGAAAGAGTTAAGGCTGGGGTAACTTCTTTAGAAGAAGTGTTTGCAAACACAATGGATGACTAACATATTTTAAAATTTTATAAGAAGAAATAAAATGTCTCTTTACGAAATTAAAATTGATGAGGATCTAATTAGCGAAACAAATGAGATCCTTAAAAAATATTCATCCCGAATACCGGAACATTATTTCGGAATTGATAGAATAATATTTATAGATTCTATGCTAAAGGAAATGTCCATTGAGGAAATACGAAAACTCAACAGCTATGTAAATTACCTGTTGAAAATTATGCTTGACAGGGAAGCTTCTGACCTGGAGTTGGGGGGATTTGGATCCGATGGATATGTTTGGCTGAGAATTTACGGTACAAAAAATAATGTTTCTGAATTGCCTCGACTCACTTTTGATGAATCTGCAATCCTTATCTTAAATATTATAACGGAAAAACAAAGAGCACTTTTATTAAAAAACAGAAATCTTGATTTTTCATACTCGTTTGATCCTAAAAAAGGTATTACACAGGGAGTGACGTTTAGCGAAGATAGAATCAGGTTTAGAGCTGATGCTTATTTTGATGTTGATACGCTTGCATTAAATTTTCGTTCAATTCTCCCTCAGCTAAGAAAACTTGATGCTTTAGGATTTCATCCAAATTTAATCAAAATGCTCTCCTTCAATTATATCAAACAAGGTTTAATTCTTATAACCGGAGTTACAGGTACAGGAAAATCAACAACGCTGGATGCCATTATTGATTGGCATAATGATAATGTAAATGCTCATATCGTAACAATAGCATCGCCATTAGAATATGTCCACAAATCAAAAAAATGTTTAATCAGGCAAAGAGAAGTCGGCAAAGATGTTTTATCATTTCGTGATGGTGTAGTTCAGGCTTTGCGTCAGGATCTAGACATAATGGTTATAGGTGAGATGCGTGATGCAGAAACAATCATAGCAGCTTTAGAAGTAACCGATACCGGTCACAAAGTATTCTCAACATTGCATACATCTTCTACTGTTGAATCCATAGATAGAATTATCGCTGAAGTAGATGAATCAGAGCAGATCAGAGTTAGGAACAGGCTTGCTGATGTACTGACAGCAGTAATATCGCAAAAATTAGTGCCCGATTTAAAAGGACAGTTAACTATGGCAAAAGAAGTCCTGATAGTTACTCCGAGTGTAAGAGCTGCAATAAAAAATAATAACTCTGACGAAATTTATATGATGATAAATCAGGCTGCTGATTTAGGGATGATAACAATGGAACACGATTTAAAAAGCTTATATCAATCAAAGAAGATCACATATGAAACTGCTCTTAAATTTGCTAATAACAAAACACTATTTAAGCAGATTACCGGACACGCTTTGTAAATTAACCTCTCGGTAACAATCTATCCTGCGCCACAATAAATTATTTTTAATAATTAATTTGACTTAAAGGGTTAAATAAATTAAATTTTGGTTAAACGTTTAACTAAGGTTTAAATGAAACCGACAATAAAAGATGTTGCGAAGAGAGCTGGCGTATCAATTGCTACAGTTTCGTTCGTTATTAATAACAGTAAACGTGTCTCGCCCGAAACAAAAAACCGCATACTCAAGACAATAAAATCATTAAATTATCATCCATCCAAGTCCGCTGTAAGCTTAGTCTCTGGCAAAACAGGAAATATCGGATTTATACTTACCGATGATCACTTCCTAAGAACTGAACCCTTTTATACAAGAATATTTTTAGGGACCGAGTTTGAGGCAAGGGGGGAAGGATATTATGTACTGCTTACATCAATCAATTCAGATTTTAATGAGAAAGATCAGTTACCAAGATTTATTTTAAACAAAAGTGTTGATGGAATTATTGTTGCCGGTAAAGTTCCTGATAATCTTATTGATAGAATGTCAATTTTTAATTTGCCAACTGTTTTTATTGATTACATCCCTCCTAATAATAGTTACCCGCTTGTTTTAATAGATAATATTCAAGGTGGACTGTTAGCGACAAATCACTTAATTAGTTTAGGACATAGAGATATTGGATTCATTGGGGGCGATATATTACATCCCAGTTTATCTGACAGGTTAAAAGGTTACAAACAAGCCTTGGAAAATGAAAACATTTCTATAAAAAGCAAATCAATTATAGTCGATGCTAAATATCCGGATAGAATTAATGGCTACAATGCCGCTAAAAAATTATTTGCAAATAACAAAAATATTACCGCCATATTTGCTGGGAATGATGCATTGGCAATAGGTGTATTACATTATCTAAATGATAAAGGGTACGAAGTACCAAAGGATGTATCGGTTATTGGTTTTGATGATGTTGAAGCAGACCTTATGGTAAGTCCGCCGCTTACAACAATTAGGGTTCCTAAAATAGAAATGGGGGGTGAAGCGTTAAAATTAATGGTTAATACTTTAAAGAATAAAAAAATATTACCTAAAAAAATTTTAGTTCCTGTTGAGTTAATTATTAGAGATTCAACTTCGAGTATTAAGAGAAAATAACAATTATGTTAGCTGCAATATTTCAAGGAAATAAAAACCTAATTCTAAAAGATTTTTTGCTTCCGAAGCTAAAACAATATGAGGTTTTGGTAAAAGTTGAATGTTGTGGAATTTGTGGAACCGATAAACATATTTTTGATGGTACCGCACCATCAAGTATTCCGGTTATTCTAGGTCATGAATATTGTGGAATTGTTGCAGAAATCGGGATTCCAGATTCTGACTTCATAATCGGACAAAAAGTTGCTATTGATCCTAATATCTATTGTGGTCATTGCGATTATTGCAGAAGAGGGATGATAAATTTTTGTAGAAACCTCAAAGCTCTTGGAGTAACATTGAATGGCGGTTTTGCCGAGTATTCAGTTGTTCCTGCCTCTCAAGTTTATATCCTTCCCGATAATATCGATTTATCTATTGCAGCCTTTTCCGAACCTCTTTCTTGCTGTTTGCGAGGAATTGAACATGCAAACATTCGACTGGGAAACAATGTCGTCATAATTGGAGGTGGTTCGATAGGCTTAATTATGATTCAATTAGCTAAAATAATTGGTGCTGCAAAAATCATTTTAGTCGAACCGGATATTTCCAAACGAAATTTAGGAGTTGAACTCGGTGCGGATTATTCATTAAATCCTAAAGATGAAAAAATATTTGAAGAGATTAAAGAATTAACAAATAATCAAGTTGATGTTGTTATTGAATGTGTTGGAAGTAGTGAAGCAGTAAATAATGCTATAAAAATTGTTGACAAAGGTGGGAAAGTGATAATCTTTGGATTGGCTCCGAAAAGCGAAAATATTAATATAAATCTGCAATATATTTTTCAAAAAGAACTTAAAATATTCAATTCTTATTTGAATCCTTTTACATTCAAAACTGCTGTCGATTTGTTAACTAGCAATAAAATTAATGTTCAAAAATTATTAAGCAAACAAATATATCTGAAAGAGCTTCCAGGATTTTTTTCTGAAAATAATAATTCAGGTAAAATAAAAGTACAATTAATCAACAATTAACTAAGGAGAGGCTATGAATAAAATCAGTAACAACTTTCGATGGTGGCTTGGTTTTGCTTCCATTATGTTCCTGGTAATTCAAATTCCATTAATGGCGCAAAGTGGCATTAATGAATTTGGCAGTTTCGAACAGGGATTACCGTCATACTGGACAAAAGGATCAGAGCCGGGCGGATCAAGTCTGGTGTGGGCGACAGACGAATCACATTCAATGGGCAGATCACTGAAGATAACCAAGACAACGACATCAGAAGCGGCGATGTGGGAATCAGAGAATATGGTAGATTTGTGGTCGGAGAAACACTTTAAGGATGTAGATATATATATGGGGATGTATTACAAGACATCAGGAGTAAACACAAATCCAGCGACAGAGGATGAGAAGTGGTATGTAAACTATTCATTCTATAGAGAAGATGGAAGTTTAATAGGTGAGAAGAAGTTCGAGTTAGACCAGAGTGTAGCAAGTACAACAGGCTGGGTAGCAGACACAACAGATGTAGGTGAAATAAGCTTACCTGAAGATTCGTGGAAGACGATAATCAGGTTTGTAGGTGGAAAAGATGCAACAGGGACGGTATGGGCAGATGACTTTATAATGAATGGTCGAGGCGGATGGTTAGGTCAGGATTGGAACACACAGGTAGGAGTCCCGACAGGCTGGTATTACTGGTTACCTCCAATAGGGGGCAATGATGGAGTATTGAGTGCAGGATATGAGAACACAAGGATAACGGATGAAGAAGCATATAATGGAGACTACTCATTAAAGTTTGACATACCATTAGGAAGCCGGGATGGATTTGTTGGAACAAGAAAATATCCATTAAGCGGAGTTGTTGCAGGTGATGTTGTAAGAATCAGTGTATGGATAAAGGGAATGAATTTAGAGCCGGATTCAGCGGCAGCAGTAGGCGATCAATGGAGTGTAGCAATAACGCCAACGTTCCATAGTACAATAGGTAACAATGAAGGCTTTAATGAGATATGGTCACGTGACATACCGTTAAAGTTTCCGAATGCAACATCATTTGACTGGACACAGTTTTATGTAGATGTACCGGTACAGGATGGAGCAGTAGCATTATCGGTAAGACTACATCCGTTAGGAAGATTCCAGGGAACAATTTATTTGGATCAGTT
>JBAQCL010000022.1:0-1586 GCA_049294175.1 Ignavibacteriaceae bacterium
GGTCAGGATCACGTCGAACTGGTTGCCCGAGCGCAGCACGCCAAGACCTTCGACGCCGCTTTGCGCGACGGTCACGCGGTAACCGGCGGCTTTCAGCACCGGCGCCAGCATGTTGCGGAAGAAGGCCGAGTCGTCGACCAGCAGCACGCTCTGCGCGGTCGACGACAGACGCATTTCCTTGCGGCTGAACCAGTCCGCGAACGCCATCGGCAGGAAATGCCCGACATCGATCACTTCGGTGGCCTGGCCCTTCACGACGGCCGAGCCCAGCACGCCGTCGCGCGTGCTTGCGACTTCGATGCTCAGTTGCTCCTCGACGATGTCGATAATCTCGTCGACCACGAGGCCCATCGACCGGCCGTCGTCGGCGAAGACGAGGATGGGCTGCACGCCGCTTTCGCGAATCGTGACGCCTTCGATCTCCACCAGCGGCATGAGCTGCTCGCGGTACTGCACCATGTGGCGGCCGTTCGAGACTTCGATCTTGGCGACGTCGATCTCTTCCAGTCGCGTCACGAGCGACAGCGGCACCGCCTTCGGCTGCGACGAGCCGGCGCGGAACACCAGCAGCGACGTGAGCTGCGCGTCGGAGTTCATGCGCATCGCGGCGCTCTCGTCCGTGATCTCGCTCTGCGATACGGCAGCGGTGCCGAGCGCCTGGGCGATCCCGTTCGGATCGATAATCATGATGACCGCACCGTCGCCGAGGATGGTGTTGCCCGAGAACATCCCGATATGGCGGAGCTTGGTGGACATCGGCTTGACGACGATTTCTTCCGTATGGAAAACGCCATCGACCACGATGCCGAATGTCTGGCTGCCGACCTGCGTGACCACGATGAAGCCGTTCTCCGGATCGCTCGACTCGCCGTCGTCGATCTTGAGCAGCTTCTTCAGGTGCATCAGCGGCAGCAGCTTGTTGCGCAGCCGCAGCACCGGCGTGTCCTTGATGCGCTCGATGCGATGCTCCGAGTTGGATCGGGCGCGGACCAGCTCGACCACCGCAAGCTGCGGGATCGCGAAACGATCGCCCGCCGCTTCGACGATCAGGGCGGAGACGATCGCCAGCGTCAGCGGAATCTTGATGGTGAAGCTCGATCCCTCGCCCGGCACCGACTTGACGTCGATGGTGCCGCCGATCTGATCGATATTGGTGCGCACCACGTCCATGCCGACGCCACGGCCCGACACGCTGGTGATCGCGGCGGCCGTCGAAAAGCCCGGCGCGAAGATGAACTTGTGGATCTGCGCCTCGGTCATCTTCTCGACATCGGCCTCGGAGGCGAGGCCGTTGGAGACCGCCTTCGCCTTGATGCGTTCGGTGTTGAGGCCGCGGCCGTTGTCCGCGATACAGATGATGATGTGGCCGCCTTCATGATAGGCGGAGACGCGGATGGTGCCCTGCTCCGGCTTGCCGGCGG
This sequence comes from Ignavibacteriaceae bacterium, assembly GCA_049294175.1. Classification (GTDB taxonomy): domain Bacteria; phylum Bacteroidota; class Ignavibacteria; order Ignavibacteriales; family Ignavibacteriaceae; genus IGN3. The sequence continues at coordinate 1,422 of JBAQCL010000022.1, forward strand.
CGACGCGCTCGGCGGTCGATTCAAGTCCGTGGTCGGCCGAATTGCGGACCATGTGCGTCAGCGGGTCCTTGATCAGGTCGAGCACCTGGCGGTCGAGTTCGGTGTCGGCGCCGTGCATTTCGAGTTCGATCTGCTTGCCGAGTTCGCTCGACAGATCGCGCACGA
>JBAQCL010000023.1:0-11209 GCA_049294175.1 Ignavibacteriaceae bacterium
TTTTTCCGGCTATTGAACTGGGACATATTTTTAAGCTCGGCACAAAATATTCCGAAGCAATGGGGGCAATGTTTACAGATGAAAAAGGGGATGAACACCCGATAATTATGGGAAGCTACGGAATAGGAGTTGAACGGGTTATGGCTTGTTACATTGAGCAAAACCACGATGCAAACGGAATATTGTGGAATAACATACTTGCACCATTTCAAGTTCACTTAATCGGATTGAATTTGAAGAAACAAGATATAGTAGATACTTGCGAGAAAATTTATAATGATTTGAACAGACAGGGGATAGAAGTTTTATATGATGACCGTGAAGTTACAGCGGGATTTAAATTTAATGATGCAGATTTACTTGGAATGCCGATACAGGTAGTGATTGGAGAAAAAAAATTAAAAGAGAATAGATGCGAAGTTAAGATTAGAAAAACAGGCGAACGTTTAGATGTTGAGTTGAGTGAGTTGATGAACAAAGTTAAGAATTTAATTGATTAATGTTTTATAACTGATAACGACACATCTTGTTTTTACAATAGGATTATTCCGTTACTTGTTTTCTTTCCTGAGTGTAAATATGTTTCGTAACCAAGTCGCTTGGTTAGCTTGGTATTAAGTGTTCTCTCTTATGAAATTTTAATAATATTCTTGATGCTTCCCTTTTTTTCAATCAAGTTTTGTTAGGTCTTAACAATCTTAAGATTGGTTTTTAATTGCTTTAACCATTTACACAGAATTATTTATACTCCCATTAAATATTAGTGTTTTATGTCGGCTGTATCTGCAATTATAACAGAATAAAATCAACCAATAAAATATTTATGAAGCTTTTAGAAACAATACAGATTGTAATATTTTCTTTAGGAAGTATCTTTTTTTATATAATTTCTAGTAAGTCACTTAGAATTCTAAAATTGTATGGTTTTTACAGATTTTTTGTTTTTGAATTTACACTTGTTATTATTCTTCTAAATCTTCCTTTCTGGATTGAAAATCCTTTTTCGTCACAGCAAATTTTTTCCTGGATAATGCTGTTTATTTCAATTCTGCTTGTGGCTCAAAGTTTTTATTATCTCACAAAACTTGGCAATTCAAAGAAGAGAGAGGAATTTGAAGCAAACTTTAAATTTGGGAACACTGCAAAATTGGTTGACACAGGAATTTATAAATATATCAGGCACCCGATGTAAAGCTCTCTTTTGTTTTTATCTTTGAGCGCGATGTTAAAATATATTTCATTTGTTACGGTAATTTTATTTTTAGCGATATTGTTATTTCTGATTCTTACTGCAAAAAGTGAAGAGAAAGAAAATATAAATTTTTTTGGTTCGGTTTACAGTGATTATATGAAAAACACAAAAATGTTTATTCCGTTTTTATTCTGAGCAATTTTACACACATTAAATTATTTTTAGCTATCTGATTCTTTTCGGAAGTGGTACTAAAAAACAAAAAGGAGCAAGCTATGTTTAAAGGATTGCGGACAGTAATCTATCACGTTGATGATATTGAAAAAGCAAAACAATGGTATTCGGCGGCGCTTGGTTTTAAACCGTATTTTGATGAACCGTTTTATGTTGGATTTAATGTAGGTGGATTTGAATTGGGACTCGATCCTGACACTACCGGAATAACAAACGGAAATAACGTTGCATCTTATTGGGGAGTAGAAAATGCTGAAGAAGTCGTAAAACATCTTCTGGAACTTGGAGCAAAGATTAATGCCGATATTCAGGATGTTGGCGAAGGGATAAAAGTAGCTTCCGTAACAGATCCGTTTGGAAATGTATTTGGGATAATTGAAAATCCTCATTTTAAAATTGATTGATTAACTTAATTATATTAAAACTCAGAAAATTTGAGATATTGCTTATTATTCCTATTTTTTTATATATTTGCATTGCGTTTACCCCCGCAGGATGAGAAAGTCCTGTGTTTAGCCCCTCAATTGCAGAGGGGCTTCTTTTTTCCAATAAAAAGAGGGAAATAAATGAGTGGGAAAAAACAAAGAGTGATATTTTATATAGATGGATTCAATTTTTATTTCGGGCTTAGAAGTAAAAATTGGAAAAAATATTATTGGATAGATCTAGTTTCATTTTGTGAACAATTTATTCGACCACATCAAGAGCTTATCAAAGTTAATTACTTTTCAGCAATCCAAAAATCAAAAGGAAAACAAGACAGACAAGATTTATTTTTATCTGCAAATAAAACAAATCCCAAGTTTCATCTTTTCCTTGGAAAGTTTTTAGAAAAAACAATCAGGTATAATGATCAGCAAATAAGAACATTTGAAGAAAAAGAAACGGATGTCCATATAGCAGTGCAAATGATACGGGATGTTGTTTTAGATGAATGTGATGTGACAGTTCTAATTTCAGCGGACAGTGATTTAATTCCACCTATCGATTTCATTAATGAAATTAAACCCAAACATAAAATATTTGTATATTTCCCTCCATCGAGATTTTCTTATGATTTAAAACAAAAAGCAACAAATTACATCTCTTTAGATAATCATGAATTAAAATTTAAAGATTCATTATTTCCTGACGAAATTAATTTAAGCAATGGTTACAAGTTAAAAAAACCAGACAAATGGAAATAATAAGAAAACAGTTACCAGAAGAATAAACATCGCCACATTCTAAAATTCCTTATATTTGCACTCAAATTTCCAATAACAGAGATAAAAATGTCCGCTAAAAGTTTTTCAGAAATTCCCAAAGCTTACGATCCTGCGCAGGTTGAGGATAAATGGTACAAATACTGGATTGATAACGGTGTTTTCAATTCCGATATAGACGAAACAAAAAAACCTTACACAATTGCAATTCCACCGCCAAACATAACGGGTATGTTAACAATGGGACACATTTTAAATAACACATTGCAGGATATTTTCATTCGCACAAAACGTATGCAGGGTTTCAATGCCTGCTGGGTTCCGGGAACAGACCACGCATCTATCGCAACGGAAACAAAAGTAACAAAGTTTTTAGCCGATAAAAATATTGATAAGTATGAAATCGGGCGCGGAGCATTTTTAGAACATTGCCAGGAGTGGAAAAAAGAATACGGCGGAATAATTATTCAGCAGTTAAAAAAACTTGGCGTTAGCTGCGATTGGCGGCGCGAACGTTTTACAATGGATGATGAATATTATCACGAAGTAATAAAAGCGTTTGTTGATCTTTACAACGAAGGCAAAATTTATCGCGGTTACAGAATGGTCAACTGGGATCCTGCTAACAAATCAGCAATCTCCGATGAAGAAGTTATTTTCAAAACCGTTAACGGAAAACTCTGGTATTTTAAATATCCTGTAATTGATTCTAAAGAATTTGTAATTGTTGCAACAACAAGACCGGAAACAATGCTTGGTGATACGGGCATTGCAGTTAACCCGAAAGATAAGCGTTATAAACATCTCGTCGGCAAAAAAGTTTTACTTCCGATTGCCGATAGGGAAATCCCGATTTTTGCCGATGATTATGTTGATATAGAATTTGGAACCGGCGCAGTTAAAGTTACTCCGGCTCACGATATAAATGATTATGAAATGGGACGGCGCCACAATCTTGAACTGATAAATATTTTTAACGATGATGCAACAACAAACGGAAACGTTCCCGAAGAATTTCGTGAGCTTGATCGTTATGAAGTTAGAAAAAAAGTTGTAGTAAGAATGGATGAACTTGGTTTTCTTCAAAAGATTGAAGACTATCAAAACAAGGTTGGATACTCTGAACGCGGCAACGTACCAATTGAGCCGTATCTTTCAGAGCAGTGGTTTATGAAAATGGATGAACTTGCCAAGCCCGCTGTGGATGTTGTAAAAGAAGGTAAAGTAAAATTCTATCCGCAGCATTGGGAAAAAACTTATTTTCACTGGATGGAAGGAATCCGTGATTGGTGTATATCGCGCCAGCTTTGGTGGGGACACCGGATTCCGGTTTGGTATCACAAAGACACAAAAGAAATTTACTGCAATGTTAATCCGCCAAAAGATATTGAAAACTGGCACCAGGATGAAGATGTACTTGATACATGGGCATCAAGCTGGTTGTGGGCGCATGCAATTTTTAAAACCGAAGAAGAAAGAAAATATTATTATCCTACCAACACACTTGTAACGGGACCTGATATAATTTTCTTTTGGGTTGCACGAATGATTATGGCGGGAATGCATTTTCAAAAAAACATTCCCTTCAGCGATGTTTACTTTACAAGCATCATTCGTGACATTGAAGGAAGAAAGATGAGTAAGTCTCTCGGCAACTCACCCGATCCGCTCAATGTAATTAAAGATTATGGTGCGGATGCTTTACGCTTTACTGTAATTTATCTTGCGCCGCTTGGGCAGGATGTTCTTTTCAGTACTGATAAATGCGAGCTTGGAAGAAACTTTGCAAATAAGATATGGAATGCCGGAAGATTTTTATTGATGAATGCTGAGAACATTCAGCTTAATAAAGATTTGAAAAATTCTCACATAGATTTTGCAGATGAATGGATAATATCCCGTTTAAATAAAACTCTGTTACAGTTAAACAAAGCTATGGATGAGTTTGAAGTTAATAATGCAATCAAGTTGATTTATAGTTTTATCTGGAACGACTACTGCGATTGGTACGTTGAGATGATTAAAAACAGGCTTTATGCAGATAATGAAGAAATTAAATCTGCTGTTCTCACTCGTGCCATTTCTATTTTTGAAAATGCACTTCAAATGCTACATCCGTTTATGCCGTTTATTACGGAAGAACTCTGGCAGTTGATGGATAACAGAAAAGAAAATGAAACAATTTCAACAGCATCATATCCAGTTGTTGATGGAAAGATGATTAAAGACTCCGCTGATGAAGAAATGGATTTTGTAAAAGATATAATTACAGCAATAAGAAATATACGCGGTGAAATGAACATTGCTCCATCTAAAAAAGTAAATGCAATGATTAAATCATCTTCCGTAAAAGATTATCAAATTGATTATATAAAGAAATTAGCAAAAGTTGAAAATTTAATAGTTGATGCCAATATTCAAAAACCAAAAGCCAGCGCTTCCGCAGTTTTGAGAGATGTTGAAATATATATCCCCCTTGAAGGGTTGATTGATCTTGATGTTGAAAGACAAAGAATACAAAAAGAGATATCAAGAATGGAGGGCTCGCTTGTTGGAATCGAAAAAAAACTTTCTAATGAAAAATTTGTTGCAAATGCTGCTCCTGAAGTTGTGGAAAAAGAAAGAGTAAAACAGAAAGATTGGAAAGAAAATCTAATCAAGTTAAAAGGGATTTTGGAGAATTTAAATTAACTAACGGTCATCCTTCGACAAGCTAAGGATGACAATCTTTATCTAATAACCAAAAGATTGCTTGTCACGCTGAACTTGTCGAAGCGTGATTCACAATAAGAGGAGATTTAATGTGTACCGTAAATTAGAAGACTTCATAAACGATTGGACTTACGAGTCCGAATCAACATTGAAAATATTTAATAATCTTACAGATGAATCATTAACGAAAAAAGTTAATGAAAATGTAAGAACTGCAGGAAAACTTGCCTGGCATATTACAACTTCAGTGGGAGAAATGGGGCACCGAACGGGATTAACATTTAAAAGTGTTGATCAAAATTCTCCTGTCCCTACCACCGCAAAAGAAATTGTAGAAGCTTACAAAAAAGATTCAGAAAATATGCTTTCTGAGATAAAAGAAAAGTGGAATGATAAAGATTTATTTACAGAAGATGATATGTATGGTGAAAAAAGGAAACGTGGTAACACACTTGGGATTATTATATCACATCAAATTCATCATCGTGCACAACTTACAGTGGTAATGAGATTAAATAATTTAAAAGTTCCCGGTATCTATGGTCCATCAAAAGAGGAATGGAAAAATTATGAAATGTCGGAACAGGAATAGTTAGTATTTTCTGACCATTCTTAGCATTTTAATATTTATCACATGAAATCTAAAAAACTGCCAGATTAAGTTTGTCCTTATACTTTTAGTAAACTTAGTTGGTATCGGCGGATAATAATTTTGTTCGTATGATGTTCGTTCCATTATTTTTTCTCCAATATTTTGTTGTTACATTGAATTTATCGAAGTGTGACATAATCTTTGATGTCAGTCTTCGACAAGATCAGACTGACCTAACATTGTTATTCAGGTACAATCCTCCAAAACGGATTTATTTTGCTTTGTAGATAAACGCATAATGCAAAAAATGTTTAACCCAGTGTCCCGCCAATCTAATTTCTCCCGTAGTATATTTTAACTTTCTTCCGGCTTCGGGATATTTATTAAAATCAGGAACAATTGGATACATTGTCATTGATACAGCAGTACCATTAAAAAATCCTGCACCGGTAGATGCAATACAACCTGCACCCATATTAGCAAACGATGCTTTTCTTGTTGGCTTAGTTGATTTTCCGTTTATCATATCCGCAATATTAAATGCTGCCTGCCTTGCCATAACACCGGAAGGCATTCCTGTTCTTGGCAGTGTTGGAAAAATTGGTGTTCCGTTTGGACTTTGCATCGGTTTGGAAATTGAATGAGGCGGTGCAAATGCGATCCCAACGGCAAAAATATTTTTGTACTTCGGACTTTGATATGTTGATGGTCAATCTGCCGGACTCCAATCCGCGTAAGATTTTTTAGAATAGTCTCCGTCAACAATCATAAACCCGTTTGTAGCAAATAATTCAAAAGTTATATCATCGTCTTTTTTGTTAAATGCTTTTAATCCAACACCGGAAAATGGAGGAAGCAGCATTGCAAAATCAAAGTCAACAGTTTTTTCTTCACCATCAAGATTTTCGTATGATAACTGATTTTTACCAACTTCTTTTACGTGAGCGCGGGTTATCCAGTTTATTCCTCTTTCAGTATAAAGTGATTCAGTAAAAACTCTTGAATGTGTAATGTAACCGCCACGTTTAACAAGCAGTCCACCCATTCCAAAATCGCCAAGTTCCCGTTCATTTGATATCCAGGTTATGTTTGCTTTATCTCTTACATTTCTTCTTCTTAATTCATCAAGAGCTTTTGAGGTTTGTGCAGCATGATCATAAGTGCAGACGGAATAACTGTTAAGTTTTGGTCCCAATCCTTTGGTCGCTTCAAATTTTAATTTTGGTCATGTTGCATTGATAAGATAATCGTAAGTTATTTTTTCAGTCTTGCCAGCATTATCAGGATTCGTATATTCAATTGTAACAAATGGAGTTGATGTTTCGGAATCGCCTTCAGGATGTATGCTTAAGCTTTTGCCTGGTGAAATATTATTCCCGTTTTTTTATAAACAGGTGCAAGCGGAAATGTAACTTGTTCGGGTTTCATTTTGCCAACACCAACCCAGATGTTTGAAGGTATCCAATTCCATTTGCTGTTGGGTGAGACTATAACCACTTCGTGTTAGCTGCCGAGTTTTTTCTTTGCATGAAGAGCTGCGGTTTGTCCGGCTATTCCGGCACTAAGTATCAGTAAGCGGGCCATTATTCCTCCGACTATTTATGTTCAGGGATACGCTATTAAATCTTTAACTAAATATGTTGTTAAAGAGTTGGAAAAATTTAATAAAAATTTTAATGGTATTGAAGTTTACTTCCTCCAATAAATTCTCTTAAAACAGAATCTCCCGGAATTGATGATTCATCTTCAACAGGAGTGATAGTTTTTAAAACATTATAAACACGCGTTGATCTTTCAAGTGCATCGGCTTTAAGCGGATCACTCTTGTATTTTTCTTTCCATTCTTCAAAAAGTTTTAACATCCTGTTGGTATAAATCGGAACTTCGTAAGGCATTCCGCTGCTTATAACAAAATCAGCAGTGTTGGAGTAAGGAATAATATTTCTCAACTCACTGCCTCGTACATAGTGCCAGTGTTCCAATGTTTGCTGTGGATTATAAGCACGAAAAACAGAATCACGCAGCATTCTTCTTATTAATCTTAAATCCGTCCAGCGGATGTATCTTCCATCTTTTCCTTTCATTTGTAGCAGCGGCTCAAGATAAAGCTTAAACTTTACTTCGGCAGAAATGTCTTTACTGAATGCGGGATATAATCCGTGTAAACTGTCAATTAAAAGCAATTCATCTTTTGCAAGTTTCATTGGAGTGGCATTTAGTTTTCGGGTTCCGGTTTTAAAATCATAAAACGGAATCATAACTTCTTCGCCGTTACTTAATCTTGTAAGATGTTCATTGATTAACTCTAAGTCCAGAGCTTGCGGAGTTTCAAAATCATAATCACCAAATTCGTCTTTGGGATGAAATTCAAGATCAAAAAAGTAATGATCAACATTTAAAGCTTTGAATCTAAATCCTTTTTTAATCAGTTTCTGTTCAAGTTTAATTGTGGTAGTTGTTTTACCTGATGAAGACGGACCGCTAATCATAACCATCCTAAGTGAATCAAGTCTTTCAATAATAAGTTTTGCAGCAAGGTCAACATCGTCTTCATAAAGCGCTTCTGATTCGTGAACGATATAAGGAAATTCTCCTTTTGCAATTCTTTCATTTAAATGATCAACTGTGTGAAGATTATGTGAAACAGCCCAATCTAAATTGCGCCATATTTTTTGCCACGGAATGTTCTCGTTTATTTTAGAAGCGTATCTTCCTTCAGCTTCTCTTCTGTGTGTAGCTTCTTCACGGTAAAGAATATATTCTTTTGCAACTTTTGCATGTCCGTTTTCAATTAAAACTTTTTCAACAATATCCTGTATATCTTCAATATGCGGTATGCTGCCCTCAGGGAATTTTTGATTTAGTAAATCAACAACCTGCTCGGATAATTTTTGGGATGTTTCTTTATCTCTTCCACCGACAGCAACGGCAGCTCGGTATATTGCATTTGCAATACGTTCCTGGTTAAATGGAACAACGGCACCGCTTCTTTTTATCACCTGTGTAATATGAGTTTTCATTATTTCTCCTGTTTGCAAAGGGTTATTCTTTATGTTACAAATTTAGGAAATTAGATTCATTGGTACATATATTTCAGATAATAAATATAAAGGTGTGATCAAAGAGAGCTTTAATGGTGCTTTAACATTTGTTAAGGTAAATACCCGGTTATAAATTTCAAATAACTTTGTCACAAAAATCCTAACGGGGAACAAAAGAATGAGCAAAAACAAAAAAACAAAAACAAAATCCCCAAAGTCCCAACAACCCGAATCCAATTTTATAAAACATAATTACATATATCTAATCCTGATATTTATAATAGCATATTATTTATATCTATGTAATAAAGTTGGTTTTATACAAGACGATACATATATAACTCTTCAGTATGTTAAACATTTTGCAGATGGAAACGGACTTGTATTTAATATAGGACAAAGAGTGGAAGGGTTTACTTCTCTGATCTGGGTTTTATTATTAAGCTTTACATATAAACTTGGGTTTAATATTGAAAGCGTTTCACAAGTATTAAGCATGACGTTTGGCGCTGTAAACCTTGCGATGTCTTATTTTATATTTTATGAAATAGCCGCAAATGCAAATAATAAAAAAACTGATGTTAACATTATTAAAATATTTGCTGTCTTATCTGTATTAATAACTTCGTTAAGCGGAACATATTATTATTGGTCTGTAAGCGGAATGGAAACATCTTTATTTACGATGTTTTTTTTAATTACCGTTTACCTTTATTTGAAATATTATTTAAACAACAGATTAAATATCGCTTTACCGATTTTAATTTTTATAACTTCATTGATAAGACCGGAAGGAAATCTTCTTTTTGCTCTTGTTATTGTTCATTTATTCTTATCAACATTATTTGAAACAAAATTTTCTATTAAACAATCTTTAAAAAAAGTGTTCAGTAAAAACAGAGTAAAAGGTTATGTAATTTTTTTAGTCTTTTTTGCTTTAATAACATTGTTCCGCATTATTTACTTTGGTTATCCATTGCCAAATACTTTTTATGCAAAAACCAGTTTTTCGATCGAACAAATAAAAACAGGGCTTGATTATTTTATATCATTTGCCAGCGATTATTTGTTTTATGGAGTGTTATTGGTTGCCCCGCTTTATTTAATAAGATATAAAGAAAAATTTGTTAGCATATCGTTTTTATTACTAAGCGTTTTGGTTTTTATAGTTTATACAATATTTGTCGGTGGTGATGTTCTTAAACAATATCGTTTTTTTGTCCCTGTATTGCCGTTGATAAATATTTTATCTTACCTTCTACTCTATTTTGTTTCAACTACATTAGAAGATTCGGAACGCAGAACAAGTCTGCCAATGTTACTGATTATGCCTTTAGCTGCCGCTGTTTTTATTAATATTATTAATTCAAGCACAGTTGAAAGCAGTGCAAAAAAAGAAAAAAACTTTGTTGATATGATGAAATCAAACGCATTGTGGCTTAAAGAACAATCAAGATTTAGTGATCATAAAATTACCGTTGCCACTTCTACAATTGGGGCGCTTGCCTATTTTTCCGATGTAAATGTTTTGGATATGCTTGGTTTAACTGAACCTTATATTGCTCATTATCCCGAAAGAATTGAATCAATATCCGGGGATAATGTTGGCTGGAAAGAAAAAAAATATAATGCTCAATATGTGTTAAACAGAAAACCTGATTACATTTTATTTTCTACGCAGGAAAAGCCAAGTTCCTATGCCGAACGAGCCTTGTTTACCAAAGATGATTTTCATGCAAATTATTTTTCTTTTCTGTATGATCCGGATGCAAAAGTATATCAAAGTATTTACAGGATAAGAGATAATAAGTTAGAACTGAGAAAAGAAATAATTAATAATAATCCTGATTTCTCAATTAAATATATTTCAAAGTATAACCAGGTTCTGAATATGCTTAATTTGCCCAAAAGCAAAATTAACTTCAAAAACCTTATTTCTGAGTGTAAAGAATTGATAGATATAAGTCCCGCTTATTTTGGAGATCCGTATAGATTTTTAGCTTGGAGCTACGCACAAATTGGTAATAAAACAGAAGCTGTAAACAATGCAGAGATAGCGGTAGAAATAGATGGTGTTAACTTAAAAGCAAGTTTACTTTTAATAATCCCAGATTTGTCATTAGAGATTTTCATTGGAGACAACAAAGGGCCAACTAAAAAGATTTGTACTTGACCAGATTCCTTCAAACCAGCTACGCTGTTTCATTGCAAGTGATAATTTTAATATTCTTTG
>JBAQCL010000024.1:0-30951 GCA_049294175.1 Ignavibacteriaceae bacterium
TTTGAAGATTTCCAGTGTCTTTTGTTCGTTCTTAGGTTTCATTTTTTGCAAGCTTTTATTGTTGTTTTTTCTTTCCCTTGCAATTTATTAATTGTTTTTGTCTTCGTAAACCTTTTTTGTTTATTTGTTTATATCTTTTTTCAGCCTCGACTATAGTAGCTAACCTTCTCGATTTTCGTAATTGCCAAATCTTCGTTTGTTTATTACAATAATCTATAAACTATAGTTAACTAATACATTTAATTTTAAGTATAATTAGTGATAAAAAATTAAAAAATATAATGAGAAATTAACAATACCGCCTATATTATTTAGTTAGAAAATTTTCCCGTAATTCATAAAATTCTGCCGACGTTATTTAATAATCGGTACACACTTGCAAGTTTGCGGTAAATAATTAGATTCATAGTGTAAGTTTTAATTTAGTTTTAAAAACCAATCCAAAACGAGAGGTGTATTATGAAACTAAAGAACTTTTTCTTTTACACTTTCTTAATAATACTGGCATTACTTTTATTGTCTTAAACATTAATAGTTAAAATATTTTCATCCAAAGTTGTACCTCAAATACATTTAAGCGTGCTGTAAATATTGGTAAGACGATAATCAGATTGTAATTTTTAATTTCCCGACTCCAATTAATAACTGCCGCCTTAAAATAGGCTTGTGCTTTCCGGCATACGTGTATTGCCAATATTTTTTTTCTGTAATATATTTTACCCGAGCACAATCGTAGTGTTGTAACGCCTGTTATCTTGCAAGTTTTACTTCACTTAAATACCTATCTAATAAAACCGGGATAATAAAATAGATTCCGCATAAAGCGGCTGCTATAATTTTTATTAATAAAAATTTTCCGGTTCGGGTAAGTGTGAATACAAATATTAATTGAATTACAAAGGAGAAAAATATGCGGTTAAAAAGTTCGTTGGTTGTTTTTGGTATTTTCTTTTTTACTTTGCGACTACTTGCACAGGTTCCTGATTCAGGATTTGAACAATGGTCGGGAAATTATCCCACAGGCTGGTGGGCAAACGATGTAGGCGGAATCACAGTTACGCAAAGTACGGATGCACACAGCGGCTCATATTCCGCAAAAGGTGAAACAATAATGGTTGGATCAAATGTTTTGCAGCCGCTTTTGGTAACGGGACTGATAGGCGGACACGGTTTTCCTGTATCGGAAAGATATGCAAATGTTGTTGGTTACTACAAGCTTTTTCCGGTAGGTGCAGAAAATTTATCTGTTGTTGCCACGATGTTTAAAGATGGTCAGGTTATGGGTATTGCGGGCTTACAGTTTTTTGCCGCTTCTGATTATACTGAATTTAATGTCCCTGTTTTTTATATAAATGAAAGTACGCCGGATTCCTGCCAGATAAGTTTTACAATCGGAAATAATGAAGGACCCGTAAATGTGGGTTCAATTTTTTATGTTGATGATATTTCTTTTTCCGGAATAACGGATGTAACGGAAGAAACTGCCGTAGTAAATACTTTTGAACTCAAACAAAATTATCCAAATCCGTTTAACCCGTCAACAACAATTAGTTATAAGGTTCCCGAAGCGGGAAAAGTAGTGTTAAAGGTTTATGATATAATCGGGAATGAAGTTGCAACATTAGTAAATAAAGAAGAGCCTGCGGGAAGTTATAACGTACAATTTAAAACAAATGATTTGCATTTAAGTTCGGGAACATATCTCTATCGTTTACAGGCAGGAAGTTTTGTTGAAACAAAGAAAATGATTTTGCTAAAATAAAACTATACGGCGCTTTAAATTTGTCATCCCGAATTTACCGTAGGATGACAAATTAATTTAGCCAATAATTTAATTAGCTTATCTTGTCTCCTGGATTTTCCTTACTGCTTTAACTAAAAGTTTTCGCGGTGCAAACCTTGCGCCAAACGCACCAATCTTATTAAGCAGACCATGAACAGCAACTGTTTTTCCTTTCATCATTGCATCATATCCAAATTGGGCAACTTCCGCACTTGTTGGAAGTTTTCTTCCGGTAAACAGCTTTACATTATTTAATTGTGCCGCTGATTGAAATCCCGATTCCGTTGGTCCGGGGCATAAAGCAGCAACAGTTACATTGCTTTCTTTCAATTCATTTGCAATAGCTTCCGAGAAACTTTGCACATAAGCTTTTGTTGCATAATAAACCGCCATCAATGGTCCCGGTTGAAATGCGGCAGTTGATGAAAGGTTTAAAATCTTTCCGCTTCCCCGTTGTTTCATATCTGTTGCAAAAACTTTTGTAAAATATGTAAGCGCTATGATGTTAAGATTTATCATTTCTAATTCTCTTTGCATATCTGTATTTGTAAAAAATCCGTAATTGCCAAAACCCGCATTATTAACAAGAAAATCTATTTTGATGTTTTCTTTTTTTATATCGGAATAAATTTCTTTGCAATTTATAAGCGAAGATAAATCTTTTGCATAAACCTTTACGGAAACTCCAAAATTCTTTTTTATATCCTCAGCCATTGAATCAAGCTTATCTTTACTTCTTGCCGCAAGCACAAGACTGGTTTTATTTTTTGCAAAAAGGTATGCAAATTCGTAACCTATTCCGTTTGAAGCGCCGGTAATAAATGCAGTGTTGTTCATAAAAAAGTTTTCCCTTGTGTGGCACAAAAATACTGTTTCGGAAAATAATCAGCAGAGAGAAAAATAATATTTTAATTCTTATTAAAGCTCATAAAAATATATTGTAATACATCATTGAAAATCTCCACTTATAACATATCCTTTGAGTCTGTGCAATTGCATTTTTATGTTGCACCAGGAAACAAAGAAAAGGTGCGTTATGAAAAAAGCAATAATTATCTTACCCGAGAAAAATAATACAACAAAAAAATTTGGCGAAGAAATTGCACGTTTCCTTCTCCAAAGAGATCTCGAGGCAGAAATGATACCGATTAATAATTTTGAACCTCATAAACTTGATGGTGCTGATTATTTACTTATCAGCGGCTGGCAAAACGATAACGAAGGAGCGTCCTTTGTAAACAAACTTCCCCCGCTTGATGGAATAAGAACGGGATTGTTTACTACATATAAATTCTTTGCCGGCAGCGTTATAAGAAGAATGAAAAAATATTTAAAAGAAAAAACAGAAAATCTTGAGTTTGCTTTTAAATCAAGAGACGGCTCATTATCAATTTCCGATAAACTTACTCTGAATGATTTTATAAAATAGAGATTCCGGGCTTGATAAATAAAAAAGCTGCCGTAAAAATATTCCGGCAGCTTTTAGTATAAAGTGGTATTTAAATTATAATTACATCGTTTGCCACAACCAGCCGAAAACTCCGCCTGTAAAAAGGGTATAAATCAACCCGTCAATCATAGATTTTATTGTAGCGCTCCAGCTTTTTTTGTACCAGATACTGTTTTGCATAAGCGCAAAACTGTATCCCACAAAAGCCTTTGCACCTGCAAACCGGAAGACGGCAAGATAATGAGCGCCCGCTCCAAGTGCGCGTTCTGCAATATATGCCGCAAAGAGCTTATAATGAAAACAAGAACTGCAGAAAGAAGAATAGGGAGCCAGAGAGACATGATTGAAACCATGTCGGTGCCTCCTTAAGGTTGATTTATGATTAGTTTGAATTAAACCTTCAATAAAAAATACGCAAAAAATATTAAGAGATGCAAAGAAAAAATGAAATGAAAATTACCGGGGGTTTACAAAAACAAATCAACCTGTCATTTATATCTTATTTAAGAATGACAGATTAAAATAATTATTGATTATTATTAATTTATTCCAAAACTTTTCTTTGTTCAGAATCAGTTGCAGACTGAACTCCGGTTGCAAGCTGTGGAAGAATACGAAGACTTTCATAAATCGGTCTTATAAATTTTCTGATTTCAGGCAGTTTAAGATAAAATAAAAATGCTACAATCAAGCAAACTGATCCGCTTAAAATTAATGTAGCCGGAGCCCCGATTGTACTTCCAAGTGAACCAGCAATCAAACTTCCAAAAGGACTCATACCTCTGAAAGCCATTGTGTAAAAGCTCATTACTCTTCCGCGTTTATTTTCTGCAGAAATAGTTTGAAGTAATGTATTTGTAGAAGCAACATGGAGCATCATTCCCGCACCTGAAAAAAACATTAAAAGAGTGGAAAAGAAAAATATGCGGGAAAAGCTAAACAGAATAAGACTGAGACCGAACAGTGAAACAGCAAGAATAATTGTTTTACCAAGCCCAAGAACATTTTTTTTATTTAACAAATAAAATGCGCCGAGCAATGCGCCAAAACCATATGCCCCGATTAAAAATCCGTATGTATCTGCACCTCCGTGTAAATAATTTTTTGCAAACACCGGTGCAAGCAATGTAATTGAAGTACTGAAAAGACTGACACCCGCAAGAAGAAGTATTAAATTTTTAATTGGCAAAAAACTAAACGAGTATGTGAATCCTTCTTTTAACTCAGTAAAAACTTTTAGTTCTTTTACAGGTTTTGGTTTAGGTTTAATATTCATTCTAAGAAGCGATACAACAACGGCAACAAAACTTATGCTGTTAACCAGGAAACACCAACCTTCACCGACTGTTGCAATTAAAACTCCGGCAATTGAAGGTCCTGCCAATCTTGCCGCATTAACCATTGATGAATTAAGAGCAATTGCATTTCCGATATCTTCTTTATGATCTTCAATCATATCAAAAACAAAAGCCTGCCTTATGGGCATATCAAATGCGTTTATCATTCCAAGTATTATGCTTAAAGTTATAATATGCCATATCTGGATTATATTCAGAAAAACTAAAACCGTAAGTAAAACCGCCTGAAGTAAAGCAAAAGATTGTGTAATAAGCAGCATTCTGTGCCGGTTCCATCTGTCTGCAAAAACACCGGCAAAAGGAGCAACAATAAACATCGGCAGTTGCCCGGCAAATCCAATAATACCCAGCATCAAAGCGGAATCGGTTAATTTATATACAAGCCAGGTAAGCGCAACCATTTGCAGCCACGTTCCAACTAACGAAAGGCTTTGACCCTCTACAAAAAGGCGGTAGTTTTTATGCTTCAGCGAGCGGAACATCATTTTTAATCTATTGCTGCCATAAAACTTTTTCATCTTATTCTATTCTTCGCAACCAAAAGGTTATTCAAAAAATCTTTATTTGTTATGTAAATTTATTTTAGTGTGAAATATATGCTAACGTAACTTAATTATGTTTGATAAAAACAACATGAAATTCCATTGGTTGAATAATTAATCCATCCATCACTTTTAATATGCGCAGCCGGGCTTTCAAAATTATCTTCGCAGTGCCTTCTAAAAAATATAGTTGAGCATAACTAAATAAAAATTCAAACGCTAAAACTTTTTCAAATCTCCGAAAGATATGAACACTTTAGTCTTTATTATAAATTTAATAAATCAGTTAACGCGGCATCTTTGATTATTTCGGTTGGTGTGCAAAAAGGTGAAGATGTAATTGGAGCCGGAGTTGTTTCGATATCTGAAAATGCTTCTGAATTTACTCCGATTACAATTCCCGTTACATATATTAATAATGAGACTCCGGATTTTGCCGTGATATTAATTGAGGTAAGTGATCAACAAATGAACTCAGCCGCAAACGGCTCCTATTCCGAGGTTGATAATTTATCGTTTGATGTTATCCCCGATGTTAATGATAATAATTTAAGTGTTAATGAATTTTCACTTAAACAAAATTATCCTAATCCATTTAATCCAGCGACAATAATCAATTACAATTTGCCGGAAGCTGGATTGGTTAAGCTTAAAGTTTAGATATTATCGGTAAAGAAATTGAAACGCTTGTTAACAAACGCAGGCTGCGGGTAAATATTCTGTTGAGTTTAACGCATCTGCGTTGCCAAGCGGAGTTTATATTTACAGATTGCAATCCGGTTCGCAGGTACAAACAAGAAAAATGACTTTGCCAAAGTAGCCGGATATTTATAAAAAACTGCCGCTGTGAAAGGCGGCAGAAAATAAATAAACAGTTTTTATAATATCTGAAAAGCTTATAAAAATTTTTAAATGATTTTATTAAGATAATCTTTATGCTCATTCCCAAATTTTTCTCCAAGGTATTTTTGCTCTGTTTTTATGAAGATAGAATAGAGCATAAAGGTTTAACGCTTTTAAAAATCAAATCGTGTACTTAAAGAAATTTGATTGCCTATAACCTCATTTTTATTGAAACCGGTTATAAGTTTAGCTCTTAACCATTCAACCCCTATGGAAAAAGATTGAATTTTATGCATTAACATAAATGATATATTCTCGCTTTTTAATTTTGATTGATTCCCTAAAATTTTATAAACATCACCATCCACAGGATTATCAATCCCATAAAATCCCCAAAGTGACCAATTAGATAAAAAATTAACTCCTATTTGTCCCCAAAGACCATATCCGGCAATATCTCCAAATTGTGTAATATGCGCAAAATATTGGCTAATGGCTTTACCATAATAGTAATTGCATGTAAATGATAAAAATTTATAATTAATTTTAGCTCCCACTTCACCGGCAAGTCCTTCATATCCGGAATTAGAATTCCCTTTGTCATTAACTCCACTTGTATCCTTTTTATCATAATGCCCTGCGAGATATGTACCCCAGCTTCCATCTGTAAACTTACCGTCTATATTTAATTTAAATTCTATTTGTGGAAGCATAGAAGCATTTCCAGCGCTTAAGGAACTTAAATTATTTCCGGGTCCCTCCCACGACCCTCTCATTAGAGCTAACTGGAGATTTACTTTCGTTGGATTTTCTTTATCTGAAAAACCATAATAGATAAAAATTCCTGGGAATCTCCAAGCTGGTGCCCCTGTGGTAAGAGGATATGCAATATGTGATAATGAATTGATAGTATAGCAACTAATTGGTGCCCAAAATTGTCCTAATCTAATGGTCAATCGATCTTTTATAATATCAACATAAGCGCTTCTTAATCGTATAACAGGCTGCTCATCGCTGACAAAATTACTGTTTGTTGACCCACCAAAAAAATCCACTTCAACTGCACTAGATAATTTCCAACTTTCAGATATTTTATAACCTGTGTATTTTGCCGATATTCTAGTATTCCTAATATCGCCATCTAAAAACCAACGATCCTTAGAATACTCTGGTGGCAATGGAAAAACAGCTCCCTGACCACTTCCCAGTATAAAGCTTTGATCTTGAGCAAAAAAAGTAGCGCTTATAAAACCATTTATTATAAAATCCCCTTTGTTTTCAGTTGATTGAGAAAAAATTAAACAAGAAAAAAATATAACGCATAATAAAATGTAATTAATTAGTTTCATTATGTTACTCCTTAAACCTTTTCTATTATTTTTACAGTTAAAAATTATATTAGCCGACAGCAATAAATTGAAAATGTTGGCTGTTATTTAGTTTAGATCGAAGTAATTTTTTATAAAATTAAACCTTTCTTCTTTTTCGGTTTCATCAATTAAAAGACGATGGAGACCAAATATTTTAACATCATTAATGTTGTTTTCTTTTAACGACTCTCTTAATTTGTCAATAAAGACACCTGAGTTAGAACTCGCAGGCTCCTCTGGATTTGTACCATCAATTGTCCATTTAATTCTTGATATTTCCACCCCACAGGATGGACTGGGGTTCATACCAAGGATACCAACTATATTATATCCTAGTTTTTTATATTCTTTAATTTGACTAACAACCATGTCTGCTGTATTTCTATAACACTCAATTGCTTCTTTGCCTTTTATTATGCCATATTTTTGTTTTTCTATACCACCCAAACAATTACATTCTGGGCAGGGCATTTGAATTATTCCACAGTCGTTATCTAATAGAAATTTAATAACTTGAGTCTCAGCGCCTGAATTGGCGGCTCCACCAGGATAACGCATATTTATGTTCAACCAGCAATTACTTATAAATATCACCTTTCGCTTACGTTTATCATATAAGAAAATATATCCAAGTCGGGTAGCGTCACTTAAAGAACCTTTCAAATCCATTTCGTGATTATCATATATTGCGGAAAAAAGGGAAAGTTGTTTATTCGCAATTTTACTAAGAGTAATTTCGGAGCAGCTTAAAATAAGATCGGGTTTATTTGCCGAAGTGAAACTAAGCATCTCATTTGCAGTACTCCAATAAAAAACTTCCCCTTCAATATTCCACTGAATATTTATATTCCAATCTTTTAGTCTTATCTTTGTAATATCATTGTTATTTGCAGTATTAATCATTAATTCTAAAAGTTTATATTTGTCCATTATATTTTTTTCCTAAAAATTTAGTTTTACTCTTAAGTAATCCCCCATAGAAAATGTTAATTATAAAAACCAATTTGAGTTGTTTTTTTCACAACAACTCAAGGCGAAACTTCCTCTAAAATTCTGCCTTTGGTCTCAACGGCAAAGAAAGCGGTTATTATGCCGCCGATTAATGCTACAATTGCAAACATCAAAAAAACAAGTTCAAGTGATCCGTACTTTGACAAAATCAATCCTGTAAATATAGGCCCCAAAGCTGAGGCAATACGAAGCCAACCACTACCGACGCTACTACCGAGAGCTCTCATTCTAGTAGGATATATTTCCGGACTATATAAATACAGAGCCATAGAGATTGAGGCTATAAAGACATAGCTCAATGAAGCATATAGTAAAACAAGAGAAGGTGTTCCTGCCCCACTATTCCATAAAAGAAACATGAAAAAAGCTCCGCCAAAAAATGCTATAGAGAACCAAATTTTTCTTCCCACTATATCTATAAGCATTGCACAAAAAAAAGCCCCCGCTAAACCACCTATACTCGTGATAAGGCTGTATTGTAAGGATTGTTGCAAAGGTAATTTATAGACTGTTGAATATAAGCTTGGGAGCCATGCAGTCAACCCATATGTAACAAAATAAGCACAGAACCAGATTACCCAAACCGTAAGAGTACGTCGAAGATAAATCCCACGGAAAAGTTCCCGCCAGTCAGACTTTCTCTCTTTCACCTTAATATCTGATATTACTGGTGGTGGTAAAGATATCTGACCGTTTTTGCTTACTATCTCTTCAATATTATCTACTATTTTCTCTGCTTCATCAAAACGGCTCTTTGAAGCTAACCAACGTGGAGATTCAGGTATTCCTTTTCTCAGGTAAGGTACTACTAAAGCTGGAATTCCGCCAATGAAGAACATATAATGCCAACCTAAATGAGGTACAACCCAATTACCAAGCAACGCCGCAAAAACAAGACCAACTACAAAAACAATCTCATATAATAATATAAACTTTCCCCTTCCCTGTGCTTTAGCTAACTCATTAATATATGTTGCAGCTATAGGTACTTCCCCTCCTAAAGCAAGTCCTTGTACAAAACGAAATAGGAATAAGGAATTATAATTCCAGGATAAGGCACATAAGATCGACATAACTCCCATAATAATAACAGTCAACAATAGTGACAGTTTTCTGCCATATTTTTCTGCGAACCAGCCAAAGAAGACTGCACCTATTAATTGGCCGACAAAACTAATAGCAATTAATACACCAATTTGACTTGATGAAATATTCCAGAGAGGCACTAATACAGGTAAAACATATGCAATCGTTATAGCATCAAAAGCATCAAAAAAAGTCGCTACGCCTACAATTAAACGTACTTTTACATGCCAAAAAGTGAAAGGTATTCTTTCTAACCGTGCTATAATATTTTCTTGACGAGAGGGTTTTATCTCAACCGACATTTTTGTATCCTCCGAATCCACTTTGTTTGAATGAATAAAACACACCACAATAGAGTAATATCAGAAAGAACTATTTTTATTAATAAAACTATTATCATTTAAATTCTAAATTCATAGTTATCACATTCTTCTTGATCTTACTCTATTGATGTGTTAATTAGATAAGACCTGTTATTTATTAGTAATTTTATTAATTACTTTATCAACTTCAGTTTTAGTTATTACATTTAATTTGCAGTTCTTTAAAAGCTTGTAAAGAGTCTGAATTTCTTCAACTCTTGGTTTTGGTAATGGTGGTCGCATCCAAGGATTTGGGATTAAACCTCTCAACCATGTTGCTGTTTTATATTTGATATGCAGACGTGAATAGTCTGAATATACGTATTCCTGTAATTGAGCTAAACCGGATTCCCAAATATCTCTTGATTTATTAATATCCATATTGTCCCAGGCTTTTATATGTTCTAACATTGGCTCCATTGCATAGCAAAAAGCACCAGTTACAGTTCCATCAAATTGTCCCGTACTTAAAATTTCATGAAAAAATACAGCCGTGGCACCCAAGATAGCAACGTGTCTATCTAATGACCTGAAATATCTCGCCAATGTTCTATAGCCTTCATAGTTATAGGTCATTTTCCACCCAATAATGTTGGGTATTTCTTCTATCATCATTTTAACAACTTCTAATGGTAAGCCAATCCCATATGCTGGAGAAAATGTAGCAGTAGGGTGAACAATAATTGGTAAATTAACAGCTTTATCTATTGCTTTTATCATATCTACCATTACTTCGGGATATTTAGTTGCATTCCAAGCCGAAGTAACGTCCATAGCACCGATAGGAGGCATAACAAATATCCCATCAACGCCAAGCTTTTTAGCATCTTTTGCTACTAACACCGCATCTTCGGTTCTTAAGTCACTAACTCCAGCAAATAAGGGAACTTTTCCTCCACACTCTTCTATCGCAATTTCAACATTTCTGCTTTTTTCTTCACGGGAAAGATAAAATATTTCACCAGCCTCTGGGTTGATAATAATTCCTACCCCGGCTTCTATAAACTCGGGTTTTAAACAATATTGCAACAACTTTCTCAAAGCTCCTTCATCAACAGAAAGGTCATTTTCTTTGAGGGGAGTAACTACAGCATTATATAGCCTGTCCAATTTGCCCTTAAAAATATTTGACTTCATTTTAGCACCTCTTATTTTATTAATTAAAAATTGAATTTTTTAATAGCCTCTATGCCAAGGCTAAAGATATGCCAAGTTTAATAGTTAGGATTTTGTTGGTTATTAATGAATAGAATGTTTAATTTGGTAAAGGAATTACCAAGCTGGTTAAATTATTTAACAAACCAAAATGAATGACATATTATAATGAATGACATATTATATAATGCATTAAAGCAAAATATTATTAAAGATAACATCAATCCATTTACTGCCCAACTATTGGAAGATATATTAGATTCTTCATATGACGCCATAGCTATTCTAAATATTGAACCACGTTTTTTATATGTTAATAAAAATTATGAGAAAATACTTGGTTTTAAAAAGGAAGAGGTGTTAAATATACATATTAATGATTTGGTTAAAACAAAAAAAATCATAATTGCACCATCTTTGGAAGTTATAAAAACAAAACAAACAAGCTCTTCTTTTCAAAAAATGTCAAACGGAACCGAGGCTTTAATTACCGCATCTCCAGTTTTCAACTCTGATGGTGAGATTGTACTTATAGTGGATAATATTAGAGACATTACGGATTTACATAGGTTAAAAGAAAAAAGCTTAAGTTATAAATTAAAAAACACTAAGCTGGAAAAAGAGTTATTAGAGTATAAATTAAATTCCAGAGAAAATTCTGAGATTGTATATAAGAGTAAAAGTATGAATGATATTTTAGAAATAGCGCTAAGAGCATCATATACATGTGCCTCGGTATTAATTACAGGAGAAAGCGGAGTTGGAAAAGGTTTAATTGCTAAATTCATTCACTTAAATAGTGACAGGAAGCTACAGCCATTTGTAAGTATTAACTGTAGTGCAATTCCAGAAAGTTTATTCGAAAGCGAATTATTTGGTTATGAAGAAGGCGCATTCACCGGCGCAAAAAAACAGGGTAAACCGGGATTGTTTGAAATTGCCAGTAATGGAACTTTATTTTTAGATGAAATAACTGAAATGCCTATTAACATTCAATCTAAATTGTTAACTGTTCTTCAAGACAAAAGTTTTTACCGCGTGGGAAGTGTTGAGCAAATTTTTACAAATGCCAGGATCATAGCAGCAACAAACTCGAATATACAACAAAAAATAAAAGAGAATAAATTTAGAAAAGATTTATTTTATAGACTTAATGTAATCCCCATCAACATTCCTCCTTTAAAAGAACGAAAGGAAGATATATTACCCTTAACAATTCATTTTTTGAACATAAACAATAAAATTTATAAAAAAAATAAAAAAATTAATTTTGAAGCGGAAAAAATATTAATTTCTCAAAACTGGCCAGGGAATATACGTGAATTACAAAACACAGTAGAAAGATTAATTATTCTGGATGACAGCGACGATGGTGTTATTACTAGCGAAAGCGTTATAAAAGCAATTGATAACTATGATTTATTAACTAATAAATTAAATGATCAAAATAATTTATTTAGTGAAAATACTTCTCAACTGAAGGATATTTACAAAAATATTGAATATAAATTATTAATATCAGCGGCAACAGAATATAAAACAAGTAGAAAAATAGCCGAAGCATTGGGAATAAGTCATCCAACTGTATTAAAAAAAATGAAAATGTATAACATTGATTTTAAAAAAAATAAAAATTAAAGAACCATACTCATTGTTGGTAAACCAACAATGAGTTAAATAACAAACAAATTCCCGCAACGGTAATTATTTGCCACGTATATAGCAATCAATCAATTCAATAAGATCAATTTTCATTTTTTAGAAATAGAAAAAAAATTTCCATTAATTGAAAAACTCATTTTGTAGTTAACAACTAATTCATTGTTTTAATAAGCTTAAACAAAACATTTTAATTTATATCTGTGGCATACTTTTAGAAAAAATGTTGTGCTTAAATTTTTATTTGTTCACAGTTGCTAATTATTAAACTATGTGAAGTTGATTGATATGAATTCAAAAACATTTCGCGGCGGTATTCATCCTAAAGAATATAAAGAACTAACCGAACACCTTGCATTCGAAAACTTTCCACTTCCCGAAGAAATAGTTCTTCCTTTATCACAACATCTTGGTAAAGAAGCAAAGTCTTTGGTAAAAAAAGGGGAAGAAGTCCAATCGGGACAAATGGTTGCCCGGGCAGAAGGATTTGTTTCTGCGCCTGTTTATACTTCAATTGCCGGCAAAGTTATAAGTCTTGGTAAAGAACCAACATCAAGCGGATTTCCGAAAGACTCAATTGTTATTAAACGTAACGGAGCCGTTGAATCGGAAAAGTTTTTATTACAACCATTAAATCCGGAAACAATTTCTCCCGATGAAATAAGAGAAAGAGTTGCAATTGCAGGAATAGTTGGACAGGGTGGTGCAGCGTTTCCAACTTCGGTTAAACTTTCTCCACCAAAGGATAAAATTATTGATGTAGTTATTCTTAACGGGTGTGAGTGCGAGCCTTATCTTACACGAGATTACAGATTTATGATTGAGCGCCCCGATGATTTAATATCCGGCTTAAAATTAATAATGAAAGCTCTCGGTGTTAAACGAGGAATAATCGGAATTGAAGACAACAAACCCGAAGCGATAAAATTATTAACGCAAAAAATTTTAAAAGAGATTGAAATAGAAATTGTATCATTAAAAACAAAATACCCGCAGGGCGCTGAAAAGATGCTGATCAAAGCTGTAACGGGTAAAGAAGTTCCCCCGGGCAAACTTCCTATGGATGTTGGTGCTGTGATACAAAATATCGGAACTGCAATTGCGATACACGATGCTGTTGTTCGGGGTGAAGTACTTGTTACGGCAGCTTTAACTGTTTCCGGCAAAGGAATAAAAAACCCTAAAAATTTAATTGTTCCGGTGGGCACTTCTGTTCGGGATGTAATTGATTATTGCGGCGGAGTAACAGAAAATGCAGTAAGAATTGTTGTCGGCGGTCCTATGATGGGTGTTGCACAGTTTAATCTTGATGCCCCCGTAATGAAAGCAACATCCGGAATTTTAGTTTTAACAAAAGATGAAGTTGCAGATAACCCGGAAACTCCATGCTTAAGATGCGGACAATGTGTTGGAGCTTGTCCATTAAACCTGATGCCGACAAAGCTTGCTCGGTATTCTCAGCTTAACAGGCTTGAAGATGCAGAAGGAGCGGGAATTACTGTTTGTATGGAATGCGGAACTTGTGCTTACACTTGTCCGGCAAACATTCCTCTTGTTCAATGGATAAGATTGGGAAAACAAAAAACATTACAAATGCAGAGAGAAAGAGATAAAATAAATTGATTAATTGTTGTATTGCTTCATTGTTATAACAATGTAACAATTGGGCAGTAAAACAATATTACAAGAAATAGTAGATTAATATGACAGATACTCAAACTTTAATTGAACCAAAACAAAAAGTTTACTTTGACTTAACAACATCACCGCATTTACACTCTAAGTGGTCAACGCAAAAAGTTATGTGGTTTGTTGTTACGGCATTGATACCGCCAATCGTTGCTGCCTTAACTTTTTTTGGATGGACGCAAATTTTTATCCTTATAACCGCTATTGTATTTGCTGTCGGTACAGAAATAGCAGTTCAGATAATAAGAAAAAAAACGATTACATGGTTTGATGGAAGCGCCGCATTGACAGGCTTGCTTCTCGGGCTAACGCTTCCGCCGAATTTTTCTTTATCGGCAACTGCAATTGGCGCTGTTGTAGCAATCGGGCTGGGCAAACAAATTTTTGGCGGATTGGGTTACAATATTTTTAACCCGGCTTTGGTTGGCAGAGCTTTTTTGCAGGCGGCTTTTCCTGTTCAGATAACAACCTGGTTAAAACCAAACTTTGCTGTCGATTCCGTTACAAGCGCCACACCGCTTGCAGCGTTAAAATTTGATAAAGTTTTTACAAACACTACGGCAATGTCAATTGGAAATATTGGCGGTTCACTTGGTGAAACATCGGCAATAGCCATTTTGATTGGTGGTATTTTTCTAATTGCAGTTGGAATTGTAAACTGGCGTATTCCTTTATCAATGATTTTGGGAATGTTTTTATTTGGCGGCGCATTTTGGCTAATCAACCCGCAAAATCCAACGCCGGTCTTTCACATTTTTGCCGGTGGCTTTTTATTCGGGGCAATGTTTATGGCAACCGATTGGGTTACTTCTCCAATTACAAACAAAGGTATGTGGATTTTCGGTTTGGGAATTTCTTTTGTGCTTGTTGTGATAAGAATTTACGGCGGTTTACCCGAGGGCGTTATGTATTCAATTTTATTTATGAACGGATTTGTTCCTCTTATCAACCGGTTTACAAAACCACAGATATTTGGCGTTGTGAAGGAGGAAAAGAAAAAATGAAACAGGTTGTGCATATAATAGCAACACTTACTTTAATCGGGGTTATTGTGGGCGGCTTATTATCTTTAGTAAACAATTGGGCGGCGCCCAAAATTGCTCTCAATCAAAAAGCAGAAACTGAGCGGGCAATATTTCTTGTTCATCTTGATGGTAAAAAATATGAAAAAATAAAAAGTGCCGGATTTGAAGTTTACAAAGTGTTTGATGAATCAAACAAATTCGTGGGATGCTCGATGGTTTATGACGGCAGCGGATTTCAGGGAAAAATAAAATTGATGGTTGGTCTTACGGAAGATTTAAATAAAATAACATCAATTGAAATTCTTGAACAATCGGAAACACCCGGGCTTGGGTCAAAAATATTGGATGCGCCATATAAAGATCAGTATAAAGAATTAACTCCCAACCCAGGCATTAAGCTGGTTAAGGGGGTTGAGCCATCAAATCCAAATGAGGTTAAGGCAATTACGGGTGCAACAATTTCATCACGTTCAGTTGTTGCAATTGTTAATGAAGGAGTGGCTAAGTTGAAAGAATTAGAAAGCAAAGGAGCATTAAAATGAAAAAACAAGTTACGCTCCTTAGAGAATTTACCAAAGGGTTGTGGGAAATTAACCCGACATTTAAACAAATATTGGGTATGTGTCCCACGCTTGCAGTTACCGTTTCTGCAATAAATGGAATTGCGATGGCACTTGCTACAACTTTTGTGCTTGTGTTTTCAAGCCTGCTTATTTCACTTGTAAGAAAACTTATTCCGAACCAGGTTAGAATAGCAGCTTACATTGTTATCATTGCAACTTTTGTAACAGTTGTTGATCTTGTAATGAAAGCACAATTCCCGGATTTAAGTAAAGCGCTCGGACCTTTTATTCCTCTGATAGTTGTTAATTGCATTATTCTTGGAAGAGCCGAAGCTTTTGCATCAAAAAATAATCCGTTAAGATCAATTCTTGATGCACTTGGTAACGGTGCGGGATTTTTAATTTCACTTTTTGTTCTGGGAAGCATCAGAGAGCTAATTGGTTCCAGAACAATTCTTGGATATCAAATTATGCCAAACGGATTTGAACCATGGTTAATTATGATACTTCCCGCAGGTGCATTTCTTACTCTTGGTTTACTTATGGGATTTGCAAATTTGTATATCGAAAGAAAGAAAAATTTGGAAAGAGAAGCGCTGATTGCTCAATATAAAAGAGTTGGAAGAGAAGAGATTACGGAAGAAGTGCTTAAAGAGGCAGGAGTATAATTATGGAACTTTTAATAATATTTATTTCCGCAGCATTAGTTAATAATTTTGTTCTTGCAAACTTTCTTGGCATTTGTCCCTTCATTGGAGTTTCAAACAAAACATCATCGGCAATTTCTATGGGACTGGCTACAACGTTTGTTATGGTGCTGACTGCAATTGTAAGCTGGCTGTTGTATAATCTTATTCTTGTTCCATACAAACTTGAGTTTTTGCAGATTCCATCATTCATTCTTGTTATTGCCGCACTTGTTCAATTTGTAGAAATGGTAATTAAAAAAGTTAGTCAACCATTGTATCGCGCCCTTGGAATTTTTCTTCCGCTGATCACAACTAACTGTGCAATTTTGGGCTTAGCCTTACTTGCATCAAATAGACAGTACAATTTTATGGAAAGCGTTATCTTTGGCGTTGGTGCCGGTGCAGGCTTTACTCTTGCCCTGGTAATTATGGCGGGAATAAGAGAAGAGCTTGAGTTAGCAGATGTTCCAAAACCATTTCAGGGGGCGCCGATTACTTTAATTGTAGCTGGAATTTTAGCGCTTGCTTTTATGGGTTTTGCGGGAATGATTTGATATTAGTTTTTGTCGGTCTGGGTTTGTCGAAGACTGAGCGTCACATTTCGACAAGCTCAATGCGACATTAAAAATAAAATCTCGTTTGGTGTTTATCGGTTGATATTTAGCAAAAAAAGTAATTGAACATTGAACATTGAACATTGAACATTATACATTGTAAATTTTACATTGAGGATAAAATGATATCACGAAGAAATTTTTTAAAGATTGCCGGATTAACATCAATTGCACTTGGTGCCGGTTACACAACCGGAAAGTTAACCGGTAAATCAAAATCAGTTTATTACGCTGTACATGGATTTATTCCTGCCGATGAGCGGGTAATTAGCAATCTTGTTTATGCTTTTAAAAATAAAGTGAAAAGTAATTCTAATCCAATTATAAATTCTGATTCTAAAATCGGAAACATAATTGGCAAATTTGATTTGCAGGCAAGTAATCAAAACTATTTAAAAAACGGGCAAATTACTTACACAGTAAAAAAAATAGACAGCAGTATAGACTCTGATATTATAGTAAGCGATGGAAATAATTCAATTTATTCATTAGACGAGTTCAACTCCGCATTTTCAAAAATTAGATCGGGTGTAAAAAATAGAAAAGCAGAGTACCGGTTTACAGCTGAGTATAGCGAAATAGATTTTCTTTCTTTGCTCTTTAAATCCAACAAGAAAGAGATTGTAATTGAAAATGAAAACGGACTTGTTGATAGAATTTTACTTGATAAAGATTATAAAAACATTTTGATTGATGGTCCACAGGGTAAAACAGGATTAAAGATCGAAAATGGTATTACCTGGGTTCATACTTCTACTTGCCGGAATGGAATTTGTAAACATTCGTTTGCAAGTGGAGTGGGAAACATTATTGCCTGTGCGCCTAATAAAGTTCTGGTTAAGATAGAGTTAGCATAGTTTGAAAAATGTAATCGTATATGGTGCTTTAGCTGTTGTTCTTTTTATTATTGGTTTTTTCATCGCAAGAGATAATGGTGAGGAATCAAAGACAGCCAAGCGCACACAAATTCTTCTTGGAACAGTAGTCGAAATTCAGGTCAGCGATGCTGACGAACAGAAGGCTGAAAACGCTGTTACGAAAGCATTTGCCGAAGTAAAGAGAATTGATGATTTATTTACAACATTTAAAGAAGAAAGTACAGTTTGGAAAATCAACAATTCGGTTGATACTGTCCTTTATGTTGATCCGGAAATCTACAATTTAATTGTTCTTTGTGATTCTGTTACAAGAATTTCTAACGGCTGCTTTGATGTAAGTCTTGATAACTTAACAAAATGCTGGGGATTTTATACCGACAAGCCGCATCTCCCGGCAAGAGATTCAATTGATTCTGCTTTAAAAAAATGCGGCTGGAAGAATATAAAGCTATTCGGTAGTAACGGGATTATTAAAAGAGAAAACATTAAATTAAACTTCGGTGCGGTTGCAAAAGGATATGCTGTTGATAGAGCAGTTGATGTTCTTAAAAAATCCGGGATTAAAGAAGCGCTTGTTAATGCAGGCGGAGAAATCAGCGTTATCGGAAAAGGCTGGATAGTTGGCATTCAACATCCCCGCAATCAAAACGAATTGATTGCTAAAATAAAATTAGATAACGTAAGCGTTGCAACATCGGGAGACTATGAACAGTATTTTGAAAAAGATGGAGTTCGTTATCATCACATTCTTGATCCTCAAACAGGCTATCCTGCAACGGGATTACAAAGCGTTACGATTATAAATAAAGAGAATAAATACGCTGATGCAATGGCAACAGCAGTTTTTGTGATGGGAAAAGAAAATGGAATAAAACTGGTTGAAAGTTTGAGAGATACAGAAGCAATGATAATTGACGATAAAGGAAAGATATATTATTCATCTGGTTTTGAAAAGTTCTTAATAAATTGAGTTTATAGTGTTATTGCGAATCCGGTTTGCGGGATAAAGCAATCTGTTTTGTGGAAAAGATTGTTTCTTCACTTCGTTTCTCGCAATAACACAAGAAGAGGAAAAAATAATATGGATATGACATTAATTATAGCAATTGCCACAATGGGCGGACTTGGGTTTATTTTTGCCGGTGCGCTTGCAATTGCAGATAAAAAATTAAGAGTGGAAGAAAATCCTAAAATAGGTGAAATTAATGAAGTTCTTCCAAATGCTAATTGCGGCGCTTGCGGTAATGCCGGATGTTATGATTTTGCAGTCAAAGTTGTGAACGGTGATGCAAAGCTAAACGAATGCCCTGTCGGTGGACAGGATGTGGTGGATGAAATTGCGCTAATACTTGGAATAGAAAGTTCTCAAAGTGTAAAACTTATTGCCCGTGTGCTTTGCAACGGCGGAAATCTTGAAGCAGTAAAAAAAGAAAACGTTGAATATAATGGTCCGCAAAGTTGTGCTGTTAAAACAGTTGTTGCGGGCGGAGATAAAATGTGTTTGTATGGCTGTCTTGGTGGCGGTGATTGTGTTGATGCATGCCAGTTCGGTGCAATCTTTATGAATGAAGACGGATTACCAACTGTGGTTGAAGAACTTTGCACCGGATGCGGACAGTGCGTTGAAGCTTGTCCGCGCGGAGTAATAGAGATTCATCCTGAAGACAGGGAATTGTTTGTGTTCTGTAAAAATCATGATGATCCAAAACATTCAAAAGAAGTGTGCAAAGTTGCTTGTATTGGATGCAACATTTGTGCCCGAAAATCAGACGGCTCAATTGTAATGAAGGAGTTTTTAGCTGAAATAGATTATGAAAAATTAGATATATCAAAAATTCCTTTAGATAAATGCTCAACAAATGCAATAAGATTAATTCATCCTGAAAAAGTTTTACAGGCAAACTCAGAACAAAACCAGGTCGGCAGTTAATAAAAATTTTATCAATCTTGAAAAGATGTACAACGAAGAGTTAGTAGAAGAAGGTATAGTAAAAGAGTCAAATAACGGAATTGCAACAGTTATAATTTCTAATTCCGATTATTGCGAAGAATGTACAGCCAAACTTTACTGTAAACCGGGAAACTCAAAGGAGCGAAGTTTAATCGTGAAAGATCCAATAGGCGTCAATCCCGGAGACAAGGTAAGGGTAGCAATTAAGGGAAGTGAAATACTTAAAATTTCGTTTTTGATTTATGGAATTCCACTGATTCTTTTAATGATTGGATTAATTATTGGAATGCAAATTTTTAAATCGAATAAAGAGTTATTCTCAACTATAATCTCAATTGGACTGGTACTCTGCTATATTTTTATAATTTTTTTTGTAGATAAAAAAAGAAAAAACGGAACAGGATCCTACCCCAAAATTGTTTTTGTAAGCACCCGGCAGGCAATTAATTAAAGGCGTCAAAATTAAAAACTTTAATTCCGCTTACTTTTAAAATACTTATAAGTAAAACAATGGTACCAATCCACTGGCTTGGCGAAAGAATATTTCCGTGAATGAAATATTCCAGAATTACAGCGGTAAGCGGAAAAGCCAGCTCACAAATGGAAGCAACAGAGGCAGATATTTTCTTTAACCCATAGTAATAAATAAAAATAGCCGCTCCCCCGGTTGTAAATGCAATTATAAGAAAAATAATAATTTGAAGTGAAGTTATCTGCCCCATACTAAAGACATCTTTTGTTGTTAATGCTATTATCAACATGATTATTGACGTAAACAGAAATCGCAAATAAGTTCCCATTCCGTAATCAACATTTTTTAAGGCTCGCTTACTAAAAACTGTTGATGAGCTGAAACTGAATGCCGCAATTAATGCAAACAAGGCTGCAATTGTTGTTTTATCGCCCGTTGAAAAATTTGGGAGTGATAAACCAAACGTCATAAAATAGGCGCCTGCTATTGCTAACCCAGCCCAAAAATAAAATTCTTTCGGAAATTTTTCTTTAAGCAAAAGTGTTGCAAGTGAAATTGCAAACACCGGCTGAAGTTTTTGCAAAAGAATCACTACCGATAGATTGACAAAATTTACATAGAACAGAGCCTTGGTTATTGCCATTGTTCCAATTGCCCCACCAAGCAGGGCAACCCCAATAAATGAAGCCCAGTCTTTTGGTTTTAATTTCTTTAAAAAGGATAATTTTTTTAGATAAAAGGGTGTTAAAAAAACAGCAACAATTGAGCTTTCAACAAAAACGACCAGCGGAACCGGTAAATTATAAAGAGAAGGGCGTAAAACAATTCCATCAACAGCCCACAGACTTGCAGCAATTACTACAAGTAATGGGGCAAAATATTTTGAATTGAAAAAATTAGAGTTATTCCTGTTCAATCAAGACTCTTTTCTTTGGAATTTTACAGGAATGACATCAAGTTTTATTTTCATAAATAAGATGTAAAGTGCTAAGATAAGCGTTAATAGGTTTGCAATAATTATTGGGTAAGAAAAAATCATAATTCCATAAACAGTCCAAAAAATTAATCCAATATTCATAAGTAAAAACATTCCCATAGAAATATCTTTTGTTTGATTTGTCTTGAATACCTTTATTGCCTGGGGAATAAAAGCGATAGTTGTACACATTGCAGCCAAGTAACCGATAGTTGATTCCATAATACTAAAAATTATTGAGGCACAAACTTATAAATATTTAACAAATGTTTTGTGATCTTTCATATCAGTAAATGGCAAAAGACTTCAATTATTAAAGATTAAAAAACAGGTAAAATTTACTCAGCGTATTTATTAACCGCTAATTTTTTCTTGATGTTGATAGAAAATTGAATGGAATCGAAAGCCCTTAATGGAATAATAATTGTGCTAATTCAGGTTAATTATTATAGCGTTTCCGGTAATATTCGTAACAGAAATAAATTCCCGTAAACAGTTGTGCATATTTTTAAATAAATTGAGGTGTTCAAGTGGAAAATCAAATAATTACAGAAAATATTTCTGATGATATTAATCTTGATGTGGAAAAAATTATAAGCGAAGCAATAACAGCAAAAGATTTTCCTAACTGGAGTAAGGCTGAGGTCTTTTTACAAAATAAACTTCAGTTAGTTTTAAAAAGAATAAATTTTGCCAAATCAATTTCGGTTTCAAACACATCTGAATTAAGCGAACCGGGGAATGAAAATTTTGAATCGGCATCATTAAAAACATTTTTGTTGTTAACCTGTGTTAATATGCTTGGTGAAATTAGTCGTTCAGAAACTCCAATGACATTTCTATCCTGGTTAGACACAACAAACTCTGTAACCACAAGAAGCATTCGCGAGGAAGCAATTTCTAAAACTATCAATTCTGTTGGTGTTGTTGATGATGAAAAAAAAGCTGTAAAACTTATCAAATCAGTTTTTGCGCAGTACAGGTTAAATAATTCTATTGAATCCAATTTCTTTTCTTTCTTTACAGATGCTCTTGATAATGATGTTCAAAACCGGATTGTCTCTAATAGCTGGATATATCAGGATAATCCTCTTGAAAAGTGGGCAAATCTTCAGAATGTTAAAGAAGGATACTCGAATACAACATCAGTTGAAAATAAAAGATTGACCAATGCACGCCAGCGATGGGATGCTTTGGATTCTTATCAGAAACTTTTTGAAATATCTCAATTCACGGAATTATTGTTTAATCAATATAATATGTGCCAAACAAATCCTCCGGTAAAATTAGATAAAGATCCAATTGCAAAAGTATGGCGTGATATAGATAAAGCTGTGAATGAATATAAAGTAAACTACCTGTCCAATTCATTATTTAATCAGCTTGGTTCAGATGGACAGAAATTTAAGTTTAATGAAGTCCGTTGTGTTTTTAAGGATGAAGATCTTATTGTGTTTGAAAACGATGTAAGAGAAAAAGATAGAGAATTATGGTTAAAGAGGCTGTCTGATTGGTTAAAAACCAAGGTTGATTCCGGAAATACAACCGGAGAAACAATTTTCTTAAATACTAAAAACCAGGCGTTAGTTCTTTCTGAAACTAACTTAACACTTTCGCTGGAAAAGTGGATTGATAAGGCTATAACAAATATTCTTAATAAAAAATAAAACTACTTTCGGATATTAAGTAAATGTAACAAATTAATTTTGTGCTAACTTAATTGCCATTCCTTTAGGCGTGGTAAGATGGGTGTCAAAATTTTTTATATTGGTTTTGGGAATATGAACATCTATTGAGGGCTCTCTGAATAAAAAATCGAAACTAAGTTGATTGGGATTTTCTTGATCGGACTTTCTTACTTTTTTCTTTTTCATTTTTTCTGATTGTAACAATTTTTTTCGAACAACATTCCTTAATCTCCTATGGCTAATCTAAACAGATTAATTTTTAAAAAGAAGAAACATGAAAAAATTAATTAAAAATATTTTTTAAAAAGAAAAAAAATCGTAAATGTTGTAATAACTTTTTACAATTAATCTTTTTAAAAACATTTTGGTAAAAAAAAGTATGATAAAAAATTTACTGCTGTTTTATTCCTCCACTTCATACGTGACATCTTTTAAATAGTGCGCCGGATCCATGTGACGTAACATAACCTGCCCGGTTTTAAAATTAATCTCTTCACCGGGTGCTAACCTGTTAATTGTGCCTTTTGATTCTTGCGCATCAATTAAATAAGTTATTACCAGATTATTTAAAGCTTTTTCGCTTATATTTTTAACTGTTCCTTCATAGTGAGCAAAATCTCTTGGATTTATTGCCGGCGCGTCAATATCAACAGCTTCACGCGCTTTAGTATATGAAGCATTTATTTGTACTACCTCTTTTTCCTTTATAAAATTCTCATAGATAAAATATCCAGCAACAATTAGTATGACAAGAATTAAAAACTTTTTCATATAAACTCCATTTTATATTTGAAATTAGTTTTATTCATTCAATATTGATACTTAAAAATAGCCGTCTATGCAGAATAATTATCAGACAACAACTATTGTCAATATGTTTACGTACTCAAAGAACAAAAAATAAACCATAATTAAAATTTAACAAAAGGAGACTTTATGTTAAATAAGTCTATTTATTTCGCTTATTCCTGATTAGTTGCTCTTGTATTAGTTGTAGTTTTAACCGTATGTGAACAAAAACACCCGAAAAATAAAGCACTTTCGGAAAAAGAGCTAATATAAAGAGGAAAATTTCTTGTGGCAGTTGGAGGATGCGCCGACTTTCATACTCCCAAAATCTTTGGACCACAAGGTCCCAAATTAGATGAAATAAAAAGTTTCTCAGGTGCTTCAGCAGAAGTAAAGTTAGTTGAATTTAATCCGGCAATTGTACAGCCGGGTAGTTACGTTCTGCTTGCGCAGGATCAATTGTCTGCTATTGGTCCCTGGGGTTCTTCATATTCGGCTAACCTTACTCCAGATAATGAAACAGGAATTAGTACATGGCAACCCGAAATGTTTATTAATGCGTTAAAAACAGGTAAACATCTTGGTGCAGGACGACCAATACTTCCGCCAATGCTCTGAGAGGGAATTGGAAAACTTTCGGATGATGATTTAAGGGCAATGTTTGCATATTTTAAATCACTACCGCCAATAAAAAATAAAGTTCCCGACCCCGTACCACTTAAGCAATTGTTATCGTCTAAATAATTTAAAAACCCCTGCCACATTTTGAGCAGGGATTTTAATTTGCTACAGCGCGATTATTTAAAAATCCATAAAATTTTTAATATTTAGCGCAAAAACATAGTCCAACAAAAAAAAAATTTCTGGCTTTTAATTTGTAATTAAAAATAGAAAATTATTATAATCGAGGAGAAAAAGTTATTATTCCATTAGATAAACAAGGACAAATTGTGGAATTTGAAGATTTTTCAAGAGAAATTGTTGGCGATATAGTAGTAGAAAGCGTAAATTTTTCAAGAGCCACCTTTAAGGAAGCAGGACTCTTTAAAGATCGGCTTGTTTATGATATTCTTAGAAACAATTTAAAGATAGTTATTGATCTTAGCAGATGTGAATATATTGACTCTACATTTTTGGGTTCTTTGGTTGTTGTTCTTAAAAAAATGGCCGAACGCAGCGGCGAAATTAAGTATGTTATTCCACAACCATCGGCGATATATTTATTTAAGATTACAGGATTATATGGTGTGCTTAATCTTTACAGGAATAAAGAGGAAGCATTAAACAGTTTTTTAGAAGCACAAAGCTAAATTGCCAAACAGAGTTTTTTGTAAGTGGATTTTGCTGAAAAATTTTATGAGGGTAATTAATTAAAGATCATCGCAAGGTGATCTTTTTTTTGTATTTAGATGTAAATTAATTTTTGATCTAAATAAGGCGCACTTTGAGAAGCTAAGGGTTTTATTTATTTTTGCCCCGCACCCTTAGCTCAGTTGGTAGAGCATCTGACTCTTAATCAGCAGGTCGCGGGTTCGAATCCCGCAGGGTGCACAAAGAAAATTTTGCATATAAACTTTACAAAATTACCCTCAACACGAGGGTTTTTTGTTTTAAACGCATTTTATTACCCGCACAGGTTTTGATTAATGTTTTTTCATAATTTAATAATCAATTTTCAGGATATTTAAAGATGAAAAAAATTTTATTTGTTTGTGCTGTTTTTTTCTTAATTCAGCCGACTCTTTGGGCTCAAAATATAGAAGACACTTTAATGGTTTTTGGTCGGGATAGATTTTTCCGGATTCATTTTCCACTTGGATATAATACCCTGAAAGAATATCCCGTTGTTTTTGTTTTTCACGGCGGTCTTGGAAATCCCGACAATATTGAGAAGACAACAGACTTTTCTTTTAAAGCAGACAAGGAGGGTTTTATAGCCGTTTATCCCTACGGAACGGGTTCTTTTGAAAAAAAGCTTTTAACATGGAACACGTGGGATTGCTGCGGATACGCAGATAAAAAAAATATTGATGATATTGAATTCATTAAAAAGGTTTTGGAAAAGATTAAAGCTAAGTACGCAGTAAACGATAAAATGATTTTTGCTGCCGGATTTTCAAACGGCGGTATGATGTGTTATTTACTTGCTTGTGAAATGCCGGATAAGTTTGCTGCTGTTGCACCGGTTGCGGCAACTATGTTTAATGAAAATGAATGCAATGCTGTAAATGATCTATCAATGATAATCTTTAACAGTCTGGACGATAAACAGATTCCGTACGAAGGTGGAATAGGAGATGAGTCCATAGTTAAAGTTGAAAAAATGCCCGTAGAAAAGGTTGTTGATTTTTGGACAAAAAAATTCAATTGCACCTTTTTAAATAAGATAGATGGAAGCAATTATCAGAAAATTAATTTTGGAAATAAAAAAGGAACCGAAATTGTTTTTTATAGATTACTAAAGGGTGGTCATTCCTGGCCGGGAGGTGAAAAAGGTCGTTTTCGAGCCGATACTCCGTTAAAAAATATTTCTGCAACCGATTTAATCTGGGATTTTTTTAAAGATCATCCCAAAACCGAATGAGAAAAAATCTTTTAGTATTAACATAAAATCAAGTTGTATTGTTTGCTTATTAAGTTTATCACCAATTAGATATTATCTGAATTACCAGGTTTTATTTAAAATCAATAATGGTTATAATTCCACCTCAATTTTAAATTATTAAGGAACACCAATGGCTATAGAAAATAACAAAGTCGTAACTATGAATTTTAAACTAACAGATGACGAAGGCAATATACTTGATTCTACTGAAACAGGCGGACCTTTTTCTTACTTAAGCGGTAATAATATGGTTTTACCAAAGCTAGAAGAAGCAGTTAATGGAATGATAATAGGCGCCAAAAAATCAATTAAACTTGATGCCGCTGACGGTTACGGCGTTTATAATGAACAAATTGTTCAGGTTGTAGGCAAAGAAAACTTTCCACAGGATTTTGAATTAGAAGTAGGTATGAGCTATATCGCAAGCAATCCAGATGGAACTCAACTGCCGTTTGTTATAACAGAAGTGCGAGAGGCTGATGTAACAATTGATTTTAATCATCCGCTTGCAGGTAAAAATTTAAATTTTGATGTTGAGCTTCTTGATATAAGAGATGCAACAGCAGAAGAATTATCACATGGTCACGTACACGGACCGGACGGGCATCACCACCACTAATTACGAAATAAGAATTATGAATTAAGGGGATTGATATATATTCAATCCTCTTTTTTATTTTTAATCTTTTACAAGTCCAACTAACTATGAATAATCTTTCAAGCATATCTTTTTCTGATTTTCAAGAATATACTAAAAAACATCAGGCGGTTTGTTTTTATTTAAGCACGCCGGAATGCAATGTTTGTAAAGTATTAAAACCAAAGGTAATTGAAATGATAGAAAATGATTTTTCCCGAATCAGTTTTTATTATGTAGATTTAAACGAAGCAAAAGAAATATCCGGGCAGCTTTCCGTTTTTTCCGTTCCTACAATTCTTGTTTACTTTGAAGGAAGAGAAACGATTAGAGTTTCAAGAAATGTGCATCTTGAAGAATTACGCGGACAAATTAATAGATACTATCAGATGATTTTTTAAGAGGATAATTATGAAAAAGCTATTGATGATTTTAAATATTTTGTTCTTGTTGATTGTTGGCTGTGATAAGGCAACAAATCCCGATGTGGGTGTGGACAGCAGTATTACAGCCAAAGAAAGCATTAATGATGTTTTACAAAAAGCCCGGCTCGATTTTTCAACAGATGTAAAATTAACCGGAATTTATGGCTGGAATGTTAGCACAAGCGGAGATGTAGATCTTCTAAAAGCAGACAATGCATTTGTTTATGTTGTGCAATCAAACTCTTTGCAGCAAAATGAATTTTATGTGCCTGTTTTTGCGGCGGGACCGGTAAAATCCCCTATAAACTTTACTACGATGTTATCTTTTGTAAAGGATACCACTGCGGAAAATATTCTTGGCAAAGTTTTTAGCAGTCTATCAACAATATCGATAAGTGATAATGCAGATTATAACGATAGTCCGGCAGCTATAAATACGGCACTTGCAAACGGTGGAAATACTTTTATTTCACAAAACAGCGGTACAAAGATTGATATGTTTTTAGTTCCGGGTAAATCTATTGATACAACTCTTACTGTAAACAACTCTGCCGATTGGATTGTAAATTTTTATTCAAGCTCTAAATCATTAGTGTTGTGGATTAATAGCAATACCGGAACGGTTACTAAGCTTTCTGGAAATTGAATAAGAGATGTGAAGGTTTTCTTTTAATGCGGATTGCTCTTTGGGGATTTTATTATAATCCAATTAAACTCATAACAAGAAATACTATTAACCCAAATGTTACTCCTAAATAAAGATTGCAAATATATTTACATCCTTCTTCACCTTTTGCTCTTAACAATCTTATCGACGAATAAGAAATTGCTGTATTCATTATTCGGGTTGGTAGCAGATAAATAACCGAAAGCGATAAAGCCTCTGAGAGCGAAACAAGATTAAAAGGAATTGATCTGTCCGGTGCATTTATTTTATTCTGTATCAAAGTAATTATTTATACTAAGATTGAAGCGGAGATTAAGAACACTGAAAAGAATCCTGTAGCTGTTATGGTAATAGATGCAAATTCTCCAGGAGCAAAGAACCGACATATTACAACGCAAATACCGGCGGCAAAAGGAAGTTCAAGCCGTATTAACCTTAAAAGACCTTTTAGTTTTTTCATACGATGTAAAAATTATGAAGAGCAGAAAAAAAACTAACCGTTATTTATAATGAGTTTTTGTTTTTAAAGTCCGGTTATTTATTAGTTCAGCTTTCACCTCACCCTTTGTCCCTATCCCTGTAAAAAATGGGGAAATGGAAATTGTTTTTGATTGGGAAATATAATTTCTGACGCCAGGTGGTTTGTAACTGCCTTTAAAGTATTTGTTATATTACTTTAAATAGCGCTGAAAATCGATAATTATTTCTTTGCCAATGTATTTATGCAAAGCGCCATTATTTATTTCTTATTCTGTTAAAGATAACATCTTTTGATTAAGATTATTTATTAAATTATTCGCCGATGTTTTGAAACATCAGAGATTTTTATTTTAAAGGGCTTGTTGCAACAAGGGTTGAGCAAGATGATTTAAGAGCGGCGCATAAATTATTTTTCTTGATGTAGGCTTACGTATTCTTTAGTTTTGTGCTGGATAAATTATTTCGGATACCTCAAAGTTTTTGCAAAACACTTTTGAAAAATATCTTCATTCCGTTTCTGCTAAGTTCAAACACAAAGAAAATAGTGAAATGGGATACAGAACAGAATTTGAAAATCTTTTAAAAGAGATTTTTGAATCCATTAATGTTAAACGAATTGACCACGATGCAAAAGCTATTGAAGGCAATAAACCTGATTTTGTAATCCGAAAATTTGATATTCCTATCCTTTACATTGAAGCAAAAGACATCGGCGTTTCATTAGATAAGATTGAAAAATCCGAACAGATGGCAAGGTATTTTGGTTATGCCAATTTAGTTCTTACCGATTATTTAGAATTTCGTTTTTACAGAAATGGCATAAAGTATCAGGAACCTGTAAAGATTGCCGCTTATGATCTTAAGAACAGAACCGTTACTCCACTCACCGGGCATTATGATCTTCTAAATAAAACTCTTCTTGATTTTGCACAATCACACAAAGAGCCAATTCGCTCCGGTGAGCATCTTGCAAAAATTATGGGCGGTAAAGCCCAGCGAATCCGTGATAATTTATTGCAGTTTCTTTCAGTTCCATCTGAAAAAAATTCTGAAATAAATAAAATTTACAACACGCTAAAAAAACTTCTTGTTCACGATCTTAAAACAGAAGCTTTTGCCGATATGTATGCGCAGACTTTGGTGTACGGGCTTTTTGTTGCACGTTATCACGATAAAACTCCTGAAAATTTTACCCGGCGCGAAGCGCGCGAACTTGTTCCAACTTCAAATCCTTTTCTCCGGCATTTTTTCGATCATATAGTTGGCGCCGATTTTGACAAACGCCTTGAATATATTGTAGATGAACTTTGTGAAGTTTTCTCTCACGCCGATATTCCCGCTTTGATGAAACAATATTTTAAAGATGATTTGTGGGATAACACCCAGGAAGGTCCCGATCCCGTAATTCATTTTTATGAAGATTTTTTACGCGAGTATGATGCCGAACTTCGCAAAAAACTTGGCGCTTATTATACGCCGCAGCCTGTTGTAAGATTTATTGTTAGGGCTGTTGATTATCTGCTAAAAAAAGAATTCAATCTTCCATCCGGTCTGGCTGATACTTCTAAAACCCAAACCGGAATTCACAAAGTGCAGATTCTTGATCCCGCTGTGGGAACAGGGACTTTTCTTAGCGCCGTTATCCGCAGCATCTATCTGCAATTAAAAGACAGCGGACAAATCGGGCGATGGACTACTTATGTGCATCACGATTTGCTGCCGCGTTTGCACGGTTTTGAAATTATGATGGCGCCTTACACAATTGCGCATCTTAAACTTAGTATGGCTTTTAAAGCTACAGGCTTTAAACATTTTAACAGGCGTTTGGGTATTTATCTTACAAACTCTCTGGAAGAACCCGATAATATCGGCAATCTTTTTACGGGTTTTGGTTTTGCGGAAAGCATTGCAGAAGAATCTAAGGAAGCAGCAATTATAAAAAACGAAACCCCAATTATGGTGGTTATCGGTAATCCGCCATACAGTGTTAGCTCTGCTAATAAAGGCGATTGGATTTTAAATCTTATTAAAGATTATAAAAAAGATTTGAACGAAAGAAACATTCAGCCGCTTTCTGATGATTATATAAAATTTATTCGTTATGCCGAACATTTTATTGAGAAGAATAAAACCGGAATTGTTGCAATGATAACAAACAATTCCTTTATAGATGGAATTACACAC
>JBAQCL010000025.1:0-3346 GCA_049294175.1 Ignavibacteriaceae bacterium
ATTTTTTATTCCCAACCATTCGTTAGATAAAATTGAAAATTGACCATAAGCTACGGTTGTCTTACTATCTCCATATGGTGGGCTTGTTAAAACAACATCATAATAATTTTGTTTTTCTGGAAATTTACTATAGCTGATATCAACCTTAGCCTTATCCAAATTTGGATAATAATATCGTTCATAGATATCAATTACTTTATTCAATTTATCAAAATAAATTCCAAATACATCTGGATTGAACCTTAAAATATCCTCTGGTTTCATTCTGAATAACTTGAACTCAGAATTTCTTGTTAAGGAACATTCTCTTACTATTTCGGAAAAGGGAACAAGAAACATTCTCTTGATCTCTTTTTCTTTAATCTTATCAATAAAAAATTTTATAACCGTAAGATTTCTTGAAACAGGGGTTGAACCAGAAATCAATATTATAAATTTGGGGCAATACTAGTGAATTAATGTCTGCTTCTACTTTAACAAATTCATACACTTTATTTCGAAGTCTTTGCTTTAGTCTTTTAATTTTTTCTAAATCAACCAACGTAAATTTGGTGCGGGAAATTAATACAGCCAAGGGATTTATATCGAACCCATACATTTCTGTCAACCCACGATCTAAACCAACTGTAAATGATGATCCGGAACCACAATACGGGTCTAATAATTTCCCACCTTTTATGTTTAATTCTTTAAAAAGTTCAATCCCAATTTGTGGCAACATCGTAGCGGGATATTTGTGCAAGTTTGGATAAGAACTGGCATAGGATTGTCCAACAAAATCTAAGTAGGGCTTTCTTT
Organism: Ignavibacteriaceae bacterium; assembly: GCA_049294175.1. Classification (GTDB taxonomy): domain Bacteria; phylum Bacteroidota; class Ignavibacteria; order Ignavibacteriales; family Ignavibacteriaceae; genus IGN3. The sequence continues at coordinate 799 of JBAQCL010000025.1, forward strand.
CTATTCTGTAGTGCATGTTTACTAAATTTTAGTTATATCAATTTTATTATTTGTCAAAGCATTATTCAGATCATGGGCAAAAGAATTAACAGATCTTAAAAAGGGTCTTCCATTGATATTTAATATTTCTCTTGATTCTTGAGATAATTGTTCTAATAGTACGCTCGGCATATATATGCCAATAAATGCACGAAATAAATAGCCTTTAATCCTAGATTCAGTCCATTCGTTGGTATCATCAAATAAACCCCAGCCAATGGTTGGCGATAAAATATTTCCGCTTCCGCTAGCCATCAAGCGTTCTTTTGCTTTAAAGCTTTTAACGGATATTATCAGATTAAAAGGATTACCAAGAATCGAGAAATCACCAATCCACTTCCAATCTTTACCTAAAACATTATAAATATCTGAGACAACGCTCTTTAATGCAAGTTCACACAACCGTTCGGAAATGGTTCCAGTTATTTTTACATCGATTGTTCCTCTTTGATTTATTCTTTGTAATTGATTAACGATTCTCTCAATATTACCGTACTTAGTATGATTATCTGCATCCTGTATTTGAAGATCACTATAAACCTCGTTCAAGATTCTATCGGCTTGTGTAATAGATACCATTTTAATTTAATAATGTTTTAGGAATTTAATTTTTAATACACCACTAAATATAAGAAATTACAACTATTAGTGTTAATATAAATTTTGGATAGCGTACCTACTAACGGTTGATAAATTTAATAAAAAGTCACGGCATTTTTAAGCCAATCATTACTTTTTAGAACTACGCCACAAACTTCTAAGGGTGATTTACCATTCTTGATTTTATTTTTGCCTTTGCAATCTGTGTAGGGCTTAAATCGTAAATAATTTTTGTATAGATTTAAATAATTCTCAGCGCTATTAAAATTCTTAAATGATTCAATAGTTTTCAACCTTATCATTAGTCTACGATTAATGTTTTCTGCTATGTTATTTGTCTTCTTAATCTTTTGATCTTTTTGATGAGCAAGTAGTTTATCTAAATGTCTGTTAAAGAATTTGCTTAATGCCGGATACTTTTCTTTATAGTTGAATAGTTGATTAAGTAAATTAATTGAGACTTCTTTCTGTCTGCCGTATAATGCTTTCTTACAGAGATCATATATCTTTTGAGCTTCCTGATACTCATCCAGATTCTTCAAATATTCTTCTTTGTCATTTACCGATGTCATCTGAAGTTTTTTTCTTTTTTGTTTTAGCTGGATTATCCTGTCTATTGCGTCCATTGCGTGCTTAAGACATTTTTGATGCAGTACTTTGTTTCCATATTGTTTTGATATCGATTTTTCAAGCATTTCATCAAGGTCTGTTGTTATTGCTCTTACAGGATATTTTAAGCGCTTATCGATAAAATCAAAGAACTGATCTACCCTGTGTTGTTCTACCTGATTAAATATCTCTAAATGTATTAAGTCTCCGCTGCTATCTGTTGCTGTTAGTATTAACTTCTTTTCACCGCACACACTAAAGTATTTATCATCTACTGCTAGATAACCTTGCCAGTTAGGATTGTACTCTTGTTTTATTTTTATATCTCCTTTTGAGTACTGAGCTATCTGATTTACCATTTGGCAGATTGTGTTTTTGCTGATCTTTATTGAGTATTTCTCCTTCATCCGTTTGCTTATTACTCTATAGCTCATCCGTTCTTCAACGTGCATCCTGGTTATCTCTAACTTAAACTCTTTGCTATATCTTTGACTTGCTTTATTTCTTGTTGTAAAACTTTTTTTGCAGGCTTTGCATTTATATCGTTGGATTGTTTTGCTGCTCTTGCGTTCTAATGAATAGTCTAGCAACCTCCGATTACCATTTTTTACTGTTTGTAATGATTTACATTTTGGACATCGCACTCTGCGTACCTTCATTGGTTTTCCTCATTTAACGACTGCGCAAAATCGTTAATTCGGATAACTCTTTGTTTTTTATCGGTTTACTTCTTTTTTATCAACCGTTAGTAGGTACGCCTACAAATTTTGCTCATTAACCAAAAAAGTTCAAAAAGAAAGAGAGAAGTAAATCTTCGCCTAATGCCCCTCCTTATACATCTTCTCACCAGCTTCTATTTTTAGTTTAAGATAATTTTGTTCCGGCGGTAAAGGACAGGTTGCATATTTTGTAAATACACAAGGCGGGTTGTATGCCTTGTTAAAGTCTAAAATTATTGTTCCTGTTGAGTCCGGCTTATCAACATACATAAATCTTCCTCCGCCGTAAGTTTCATCCCCGCTGGTTTGATCTGCAATAATTAAAAACAACCTGTCGCCGCCTTCATCAACTGCGTCTATCCTGTAGGTTTTGCCATCACGTTCAAAAACAACTGCACCGGGACATTTTTCTTTACTTATCTGTCCAAGTACATTCGGTACATCAATTTCCTTAACAGGATTATAAGCGTCAAACTTTGCAGTAATTTTCCAGCTTTCATCAACCGGAAATCTTTCAATTTCTTTAAACTCTTTAACTAGTTCGGAGTTTAAATCACGCGCGCGTATTCCGTACAAAGTAT
>JBAQCL010000026.1:0-10331 GCA_049294175.1 Ignavibacteriaceae bacterium
TTGAAAAAATTAATTCTTTCTATGGAATGCGTATTCTTTTTGGAGCCGCAGCTTTTGTAATAATAATTGCAGGAATTTATCTTGCTCAATCAGTTGTTGTGCTATTTCTTATTTCATTTTTCCTTGCTTTACTTGGAACTCAGCCGGTGTTGTGGTTAAAAGAAAAACGAATTCCGTCTGTGCTTGCGGTGTTGTTAGTTATGATAGGAATGATAATTATTATACTTCTGGTTAGCGCACAAATTGGATCTTCCTTTAGCAGCTTTTTAGACGAATTGCCCATATTGCAAACAAAAATAAGGGAACAAGTTTTAGAACTAAGTGCATTTTTAAGAAGCAAAGGTTTTTCAGGTACACAAAAATATTTACTGGATTCTGTCAGCTCTACAGCAATTATGGATATTTCGGCTGGATTAATAACCGGATTGAGTTCCGTACTTTCGGATATTGTTCTGGTAATTCTGACAGTAACCTTTATCCTTCTTGAAGTCTCAAGCTTTCCTTTAAAACTCCGCTCAATTCTTGGAGAACCAAATAGAGTATTTCCAAGATTTACGGAGTTTGTAGTTGATATGAAGCGTTATATGGTTGTAAAAACGATAATTAACCTTTTTGCAGGAATCTTAATCGGAATATGGATGTACATACTGGGAGTGCAGTTTCCGATTCTCTGGGGCTTCCTTACATTTCTACTTCATTACATTCCTAATATCGGCGCTGTTATCTCCTCTATACCAGCAGCGCTTATGGCATTTGTTCAATTTGGCACCGGGAGCGCTCTGCTTGTACTTGCCGGCAATATTTTTGTCGGTTTTGTGATTGGAAATTTAATTGAACCAAGACTTATGGGTAGAAAATTTGGTCTTTCTACTTTAGTCGTATTTCTTTCGTTGATTTTTTGGGGCAGCCTTCTTGGATTTATAGGCGCCATTCTTTCTATACCGCTTACGATGACAATGAAGTTTGCATTTGAAAATAATGAGAGCACGCATTGGATTGCTGTTTTGCTTGAATCAGAAAAATATAATAAGAGGCGCCGCGATGAAAATAGCACAGATTAAAAATGATCTTATAAATTGGAGAGAGCTTACGCCAAAGAAGATTTTAAAGTATTTAAGTTTTGTTGTCGGTTCAATTATACTCATCTTTTTGCTGGCATTCATTTTTTCCCCTGATCCTTTTATCAACTCATTACTAAAAGACAGGATTACAAAATCCTTGGCAGAAACTTATCCTGAGCACTCGATAAAGTTTGGCGACTTACATTACAGTGTTTGGAATAATCGCATGGGGTGTGATTCTATAAAACTGAAATCCAAAGACTCAACTGTTTCATTCAGCGTAGGTTCAATAACCGTTGGTGGAATTAGCTGGATAAAAATTCTTTGGAAAAGAGATTTTGCTCTAAGTGATCTTTCAAGTTCTACAATAGATGCCCGGAAAATTTTATTTAATTCTCAAAAATCTCAGGAAGGAATTAGTATAGAAATCCTTCATATATCCGTACCTGATTCCGAAATAGTGTCTGATTCAGTTAAGTATTTCTCTTTATTATCCGATGAACAGTTATTTGCAAATAGTAGATTCAGACAGACCAGGTTTCAATTTGATATTCCTAAAATAAAAATAATCGGTCTGGATTATCCCGGATTGTTTGATGGCAAAATCTATAATGCCAGAAGTATCAGTATAGATAACATTTTTGCTGATATACTTGTGAACATGGATCAACCTTCTGAAAAAGGATCCGTTAATCCTCAGATGCCGAACGAAACTCTCTCAGAACTGAATGAAATAGTTAAGATAGATAGCATAAAAATTATAAATGGACGCTTGAAATATTCCGAGAGGTTTGCTATTGGAAAAACACCCGGTGTAATTACATTTAAAAATGTAAACGTTTCAGCTTTTGGAATTACCAATAATAAGGTTGACCCTGATACAACAATTATTGTTGCCGATGGGATTTTTATGAATTTTGCTAAAATGAAATTACATATGAAAATCCCGCTAGCATCTAAAGATTTTTCTTTAGAATATTCAGGTTTACTAAGTGCTATGGATGCAACAGAACTTAATTCTTTTATTGAAGCAAGCGAGCATCAACGAATTAAATCAGGAGTTATTCAATCCGCTGCTTTTAATATTAATGTTAATTCGGGTCAGGCAAGCGGTTCATTGCGGGTGATATATAATGACTTATCAATTGTAATGATTAATAAAGAAACAGGAAGTGATATGGGTGTTTTCAACAGGATGGTCTCTTTGTTTGGGAAAATATTTGTTATACGCGAAAACAACAAACCTGATGAAAAAGGGTTAATAGAGATCGGTGAAATAAAATACACAAGGAGTCCGGATAATCACTTTATCCAGTATTTATGGCTTGCACTTCGTAACGGTATTGCAGTTGTAGTTGGATTTCCTCCAACATAATTACTGATATGTAAATAATACAGTTGCTCGTTTTTTTAGAAGAATAGTATTTATCATCTCAGCTCTTAGTAAATACTTGAATAATTTAATTTTCCAACAAGCTTATAGGATGTAGTTCCTTTTTCATCCCTTTGCCCGATTGATTCGACATACATTACTTTATATAATTACTTAACAATGAAAAACCATAATATATTATCTCTTCTATTAAAATTGGTTTTATGCTGCACGAACAACAACCTAATCCGGGTATAAACAAGAGGTAATTACACTTGAGTATAAATTCGGAAATAAATGTCTATAAGTAAAAGAGCTTTAGTATTGCAAATTTAAATTTTACAGAACCTATTTATTTTTTTTATAAAAGAGCAAGAAAATTAAGTCTTAAAGGGATATTAATAATATGAAAACTTCCATAAATATTAAAAACAATTTTATTTATATCCTTCAGATGATTGTTTTATTTGCCTCATTTGGCTTTGCACAATCAGATAAAGAGAAAATTGATTTAAGTTCAAAATCATATTTCCCTGCTAATAATGATATAACATTAGTTTATGAATCATCATTTGACGAAAGTATGACAAAATATTTTCAGGAGGACGGATTTATTATCAGTTCGAGTGAAGCCGACAAATTCAAATACAGGCAGAACTTAATGATAAAAGAAGAAGGTGTTTATGTAAAAGAGACATATCAGTACTTGAAAATATTTTTATTTATTAAAAAAGAAGCGACCTATACGTATGGGAAACCCTTATTACGGTTTCCTCTTCCTTTAAAGCCAGGCGTGGAATGGAAATGGGAAGGAGACGAATATTCAGACGGGGATACAAACAAAGTAATAATTACTGGAAAAGTTATGAATAAAGAATTTGTTACAACGAAAGCCGGAAAATTCGAGGCAATAAAAATAGAAACTTTTGTGGGAGGTTCTTCCAGTTCTAAAAACAGGGTGACAGAATGGTATGTAGAAGGTATCGGTTTAATAAAGGCAAAGATAGTAATTGAAGGTGGGGGAGTGATGGGAATTTTAAGAGATATTTTAGGATATGGAACTATTGAATTTGAATTAAAAGAAATAAGAAAAGGATAAACTAATAATTACAATTTTGCAGAAATTATAGCAGCATCAAAACATTTTTTTATCAAAAATAAAAACTTTCTATTATAAAAAAGGATAAAATAAATTCCTCTAAAGGATGTAGTTCCTTTTTCATCCCTTTGCCCGATTGAACAATCAAAAACTTCTTCATATAATTTTACTGTATTCGTGAAACAATTACAGAGGCTATTTAATTAAAAATAAGACGAATAAATATTCAATAACAACACATAAGGAGAGCTATCAAAAAAAAATATTTCATCTTAGTAATTACAGTTCTATTTACCGGATCAATTTTTACCGGTTGTAATATCAATGGGGAACAAAAGGTTGATGATGCTGCTGAAACTGTTAAACAAGCGGATCAGAATGTAAAAGATGCACAGGCTAAATATGAAGAGGAATGGCAGCAATTTAAGAACGATTCTGAAACAAAAATAAGTGCTAATGAAAAACGAATTGATGAATTCAAGGAGCAAATAAAAACTACTAGTGCAAAATTTAAAACCAAATATGAAAACCAGGTCCTGACTTTAGAACAAAAAAATATAGAATTAAAGAAAAAGATAAATGAATATAAGTATGAAGGAAAAGATCAGTGGGAAGAATTCAAAAAAGGCTTTAATAAGGATTTGGATATTGTTGGAAATGGGATTAACGATTTATTTAAAGACAAAGATTGACAAGTAATTGTTTTTTAATTCTAAGGCATAACTAAATGAAAAATATATATCTTTTTATCTTGTTATTTTTATTTTCAGCATCACTTCAAGCTCAGTTTAAACCTTCTTATGATAAGAAGATATCAATAAATCAAAAACAATCGTATAATTATCAGGTGTCAACAAACGTAATAAATCGTTATTCTAATTTGACACCTGATCTTCATAGAACAACATCAGTTGGATCCATTAATAACTCTGTATTTGATACGACAAAGTACAATATGTACGGCGACTTGTTGAATGACAATCCATTATATAATGAGAAATCATCTCTCTGGGTGATTGCTTTGAGCGTAACAATGTCTAATGTCACCACATTTTTAATAGACAGATATATATTCAACTATGATTTTTCGAGGGTAGGATTTAATAGCTGGAAGCATAACTTTAAAACGGGATGGGAATGGGATAAAGACAGGTTTGGTATGAATTATTTTTTCCATCCTTTTTCAGGTGGAATGTATTTTAATGCTGCGCGTGCAAACGGTTATTCTTTCTTCGAATCGGCTCCTTTTGCATTATTGGGAAGTTTAGAGTGGGAGTATTTTGGGGAAAACACACAGCCTTCATACAACGATGTTATTAATACCCCGGTTAACGGCATCTTCCTTGGAGAAATATTCTATCGATTAGGTTCAAATATTCTGGATGATCAAACAACCGGGTTCGACAGATTTTTTAGGGAATCGGCGGTCGCTATTATTACACCGACAAGGTTTTTTAGCAGACTTATACAGGGAAAAGTTTTTCGGACAACTTCGGAGGAAATATATCAGAAAGAACCGCTTAACATTACATTAGCAGGCGGCTATCATAGAGTAAATCAAGGAAATTCAAACAATGAAGCATCAAACAGTTTTAATATAAATATTAATCTCGATTATGGAAATCCTTTTGAAAAAAGATCACGTAAACCTTATGATTATTTCAAAGTTCGAACAGATTTAGATCTCGGTGTCGGTAGGAAAGTTATTGATGAAATAAGCGGCTACGGTATGTTATTTGGCAGTAATGTTCAAACCGGAAACTTGGAAATGCTGAACGGGTTATTTCAACAGATGAACTTTTATGATAATAAAACTTTCGAATTAGGTGCAATTGGTTTTGGACCCGGAATAATTTCTAAACTGCCAATTAGCAAGAGTACTGTTCTTTATAATAATCTTCATGTTGATATTGTCCCTTTCGGCGGACTCAGTGGTCGGCATGGACCGGATACTTTACAGGTTAGAGATTATGATTATGCTGGCGGAGCTGAATTAAAACTTGAGAGTACTTTAAATCTCGGTGGATGGGCTAACATTAGGTTTTTGGCTTATTATTGGTGGTTACGTACATATGTCGGAACTGCAGGAAACAGTTACGTAGCATTACTTAAACCAAGTGTTGCATTCAAACTCTATAACAATGTAAGCATTGGATTTGAACATTTGATTTACTACAGCGATAGATACCCGCGTGATTTTGCAAGTGTTCATTCAGTAAGAACCGAACAGAAAATTTTTCTTCAAATATTTTTTGAAGAGTTCAAGTTTAAGAAATAGGATTATTCACTCTGAAATTTTGGTAACAGATATAAAATAAAATGGACAAAAATTTAAAGAAGGTTATTTTATCACTATTTCTTGCAATCATAGTCGTGTCTTCAGCATTTGCACAAAATTCTGATTTAAAGAATTCTGTACATAGGCTAAAATATAATTTTTCTCAATTCGGAAATGAGACCTGGGACTTTATTAAGCAGCCAACTAAATGGGATGGAAGCGATTGGATCAAATTAGTTTTGATTGGCGGAGGAACATTTTTAATTGTCAAAACTACCGATCAACCTGTTCGGGATGTTGTATTAAAAAACCAGCAATACTATAACAGCTTACCGATTAAAATCGGAAATATCTGGGGGGACTGGTACCCGACAGTGATTATAGGCAGCGCTTTTGCCTTACATGGGCTGGTAGGTGCTAATTATACTTCAAGAAAAATTGCATTTGAAATTTTACAAGCCGGTTTTTATACCGAGGTGATAACACAGATAATTAAACATTCTCTTGGCAGAGCCAGACCTTATAATAAACTCGGTCCAAATTATTTTAAACCATTTTCATTCCTTGGCTGGGATTTTACTTCGATGCCTGCAGGACATACGAGCTGGGCATTTTCACTTTCAACTGTTCTTTCAAGAAATGCTAAACAGGATTGGTTAAAAGTAGCGGCATATATACCGGCCGCGCTAACATTTGTAGCTCGTATTTATCATGATAGACACTGGACATCGGATAATTTTTTAGCTGCCGCACTCGGTTATTTTGCAGCAACCTGGGTTGTTGATCAGCATGATAAAAAAGGATCAATGATTGATATCTCTTACGGTTTTCCACTTTCTTTAACAATTCCACTTAACTAAAATGCTGCAGATACAATATGATTTATTTATAAGTTCATTAACACGGGAACTGAATCGTAATGCGAAAAGAATCTTCACTATTTATTTTATTACTGCCAAACGCTTTGAAAAATAAATTTATTTCTGTTAAAACTTCCTGTAAAGTTGGAAGACGTATATTGCAGTTAACGGTACTTCTAACAATCCTATACGGATCAACCACGTTTGCACAAAACCCTGTTTTACAGGATTCCGTACAGCAGTTTAAATATAATTTCTCTCAATTTGGAAATGAGACCTGGGACTTTATTAAGCAACCGACTAAATGGGATGGCACTGATTGGCTAAAAATTGGTCTGATAACTGCCGGAACATTCCTGGTTATAGAAACTGCCGACCAACCTGCTCGGGATGCAGTTTTAAGAGAAGGCAAATTTGATTCAAATGGGTTATTCATTCCCAGGAGCCAAAAATATTATAAGAGTGTCCCGATTGAATTGGGCAGAATGTGGGGAGAGTTATATGCCCCGGTTATACTCTTCAGCGGCTTTGCAATTCATTCTTTACTAACCGATGACATTACAACCAGAAAAATTGCATATGAAATCGGGCAGGCATCGATTTATACAGGTGTTGTTACCCTTTTGTTAAAAACGGCAATTGGCAGGGCACGACCTTATATGAATGAAGGCAAAACTACATTTCATATATTCTCATCACTTATCAATCAGGATTATCATTCGCTCCCGGGCGGTCATACTGCTGCTGCATTTGTTTTATCTACGGTTCTTTCAAGAAATGCTAAACCGGTTTGGTTAAAAGTATTGGCTTATGTACCTGCAACGTTAACATTTGTTTCTCGTGTTTATCAAGATCAACACTGGGCATCGGATGATTTTTTAGGCGCCGCACTTGGTTACTTTATTGCAACCTGGGTTGTAGATCAACATGAGAATAACGAATCCATAGTAGAAATGTCTTCCATATATCCGATATCTATTAGGATTGTTCTGAATTAATGCAGGGGAAATATTAATTATGAGTAATAACATATTTCCATATATCATTATTCAAAAAGAATTTGTTATTAATATTTGGATACATAAGATTGTTTTATCAATCAATAAATCTTAATATAAATTAAAAGTTGAAATATTGAATCTTTAACCTTTAATCCATCTAAAAGATGTAGTTCCTTTTTCATCCCATTGGTCTATTTCTTTGCTACAGTTTATTGAATAGCTTATTACAGGTTAATTAACTTTATGAAAGGAATTACCATGAAATCAATAATAGCTTTTGTGTCAGTCATAATAATGTTTGTTCTCGTTATCCCCGTGAATGCAGGTGGAAAAGGTGAACTACAAAAACATTTCAGCAATGTGGCTAATAAAGTAAAGGCAACAGAGAACGTAGTTGAGAAACGTGCGATACTTGAAAATTCATTTAAGGATATGTCGGAAGCTTTAAACAAAGTTCAAAATTCATTCCTAATTTCTAAAGAAGATAAAGTTGGTATTGATGGTTTAAAATCTATACTTAAAGAAAACCAGGATGAGCTTGCAGGAATTAATGGTTATGAACGTGTACCGGATTCGCAACTTAATAACTTCTCTAATTATATAGTACAAAGTATGGCACAGGCTGATCAGATGATAACTATCAGTCTTGTTGCTGCATTATTGATAGTTATTCTTCTTGTGCTTGTATTATAAAATAGTTCTACATGCAATCATTTAAATGCTAAACCTGAAAAATCAAACGGTCAGGAGCATCTCGAACTACATATTCAGTGGAGGGATGTATTACGTGGCGCTCACTGTTCTTCTATCCTCATGCAGCCCTAAAATCTCCGTTCAGGAGGAATCTCAACTGACAGAGTACAGATCGCCCAAAACGAAATATTCAATTATATTCTTTATACACGGTGATAGTGATTATTTATACCTTGATACAATAAATAATGAGTACAACGCAGATGAAGAAACTGTGATAAATGCGAAAAAAGTTGCAGAGCAGAACCAAAATGCGGAGGTATTTATATTTCATCAAAAACCAAGAAGACACTTCCTGTTTTTTTTCCCGCTTAAAGATGGCGAATTCTATTACTACCGAAACGGACAGCTCATCGCAAATGAATTGTACTGGCGTGATCAGGAAAAATCAAACTTCGATCTTGAAGTTGCACTTTATCACAAATTCCACGTTATTAATCAGAACAAGATGATTAATATGTTTCTCTACTTTGGTCACGAAATCCCGGAGGTTAATGGAGAAGGGTATGATGAATCATATCCGGATCGGACATTCAACATCGATGATCTTGTAAGCGGGTTGAAAAACTTCACAAATGATTCTACAATATTCGATCTTACAATACTCTCTACTTGTTTTGGAGGCACACCTTATTCTATCGGCAAGCTTATACCATTTACGCGAACTATTATTGCCTCTCCTGAAAATCTTTATTTGTCATATTTCGATCTTTTTCCATTGGAACGGCTGGATATTAATTTGCAGGATGGAGATGTTCCGGCTTTTGCAAAAAGATTTGCCCGCCAATCTTTTTATAAACTTAAAAGTAATATTCAAACAACAGTTAGTGTTGCTGTGTACGAAACAAAAATCGTACAAAATTTTGTAAACTCAGTTCAAAACGATTATAGTAAAACATTAATTAGATTGAAAGGAATAACACTGGCTAACCCGGCATTAATAGAGCATTGCGATTGTGCCGAAATTCCAGCGTACCGGGTCCCAACAATAAGCGATGGAGTTGATGTTTTATACCGACCAGCAAGGTTTGGAAGATCAAAAAATAAGCAAAGCCATTCGGGATGGGAATGCTGGAAGTATTAGTTTTAAAATGTGCAGCCAACCCAAACTTTTAGTTCGTTCTAAAATTGATTGGGCGTGCGGAAAGACGACTCTTCGGTAGAAGTATTCTCAACTAAAAGATGTAGTTCCTTTTTCATCCCTTTGACCGATTGTACCGACCTTTATTACTTCATATAATATTACAGGCAATCTGTAATGGATTGCATAAAATATTTTTTATAAAAATTATAATGGAGTAACCAATGAACAAGCTTGAAATGAAAGGGACCTGGAATGAAGCATCAGGTAAACTAAAACAGCAATATGCAAATCTTACCGATGATGATTTACTTTTAGTAAAGGGAAAAGAAGAAGAACTATTAGGCAGATTACAGAAAAAACTTGGAAAAACTAAAGAAGAAGTGCAAAAAATAATTTCAAAGATTTAACAGTTTGTTTGCCGGAAGTTATAGGAGCTCTGAATGTAGGAGTTTCAGGGATAATGGATTAAATCAAATAAATGTTTCTAAACAATTTATAAGGAGAATTATGAAAAACAAACATTTCATCTTAGCAGGTGCTCTGCTAATGGCATGTTCATTATTTACCGGTTGTAACAATCGAGAAAATACCAAAGACAATGTTGAACAAGCAAATCAGGATATGATTGATGCACAGGTTCAATTTGAAAAGGAATGGGGGCAATTCAAGAGCGATGCAGAATTAAAAATTAACACCAACCAGCAAAAAATTGACGATTTCAAAGCGGCGATGAAAACTACAAGTACAAAATTCAAAGCTAAATATGAAAATGAAGTGTTAACGTTAGAACAAAAAAATATTGAGTTAAAGAAAAAGTTAAATG
>JBAQCL010000027.1:0-23416 GCA_049294175.1 Ignavibacteriaceae bacterium
ACACAGCAATTGTAATATTTTCATCGTTACAAGTTATGGCAATGATTTTATTTTTCTATTCCATGTGGGGTAGAATAAGAGCTGTTGGAAGCCAGTACCGCGAAGCAAAAGGTGAAAAATTCTAATGTCATATTTTATTATAGATGATTGTATCAACTGTGGAGCTTGTGAAGTTGAATGTCCAACAGAGGCAATCTACAAACCAGGAAAAATATATAAAATAAATGGAAAATATTTTAATGCTTTATCTAACGAACATTTTTTCATTGTGCCTGAATTATGCAACGAATGTGTAGACTTTGATGAATTAAAATGTATTTCAATATGTCTAATGGACGCAATTAAGTAGTTAACGTAATCAGTGTTGATAGTTATAAAGATGAAATAAATATCAAACAAATCATCTCTAAAATTCTAAAATGTAATTGCGATGAATAACAAGCTGAAAGACAATATTGAAAAATTCTTAGATGATTTTATACTTATTCAATACAAAGGTAAGGATCATATAATTGCAAGACAGTTCTTTCGCGAGACATTTAATGAACTTATTCCAAAGTATTTTGAACCAAAAAAGTCAGAAAGTGAAATTACTGCAAATGATTTTGGAGATGATTCGATTATTAAAAATATAGTAGTCATCGGTGCTGGCTATGGCGGACTTACAGCCGCACTTCGTTTGGAAAGATTATTAAGAAAACATCCATTTTTTAAGGTTCATCTTATTGACAAAAATCCATATCACACTATTAAAACCCAACTGCACGAAGCTGCCGTCCGGAAAGCAGAAGTTTCTATTCCGCTTTATAAGATTTTGAAAAACCGCAATGTACAATTTCATTTGGGCGAGGTAAAAAATATTGATGTTGAAAATAAAACCGTTCGGATAAATAATAGATTGCTTGGTTATCAATTTCTGATAATCGCAATAGGCAGTAAGGTTAATTACTTCAATATTCCCGGAATGGATGAGTATTCTTACCCGTTACAGACTTTATATGATGCAGACAAAATTTATGAACATATTTCGAAAATATGCGCAAGTGTTGCATCTGAAAACAATGAAACAGTAAGAAAAGCTAATCTTCGTTTTGTTATTGGCGGTGGTGGTTTATCGGGAGTTGAGTTTGCCGGCGAACTGGCTGATCATACTTCGAAGTGTCTAACAACTTTCAATATTGATAAAAGCGATGTAGAGATTATTGTGATTGAAGCTGCAAGCAGATTGGTACCTTTTATGGATGAAGAATTTTCCGAGAAGATTAAAAAAAGATTAATTGAAAAGGGTATTAAAGTTTTACTGAATTCTAAAATTATAAAAAGAACTGAAGATAAAGTTTTTCTCGAAAATAGTAAGGTAATTAAAACGAAAAACTTTATCTGGACGGGCGGGATAAGAGTATCTGATTTATTAAAACACGGCGGTTTAAGAACCAGCCCAGTTGGAAGAGTAATAGTTAACGAATATTTACAAGCAGAAGGAAATGAATATATTTATGCTATCGGTGATAGTGCTAACGCTATAAATCCGGTGACCGGGAAACCGGTTCCGGCAGCAGCTCAATTTGCACTTCAGCAAGGAAGATTAGTAGCAGAAAATATTTATGCGGAAATTTTTGGTAAACTTAAAAAATCTTATTACCCAAAAGTCTTAGGCGAGGTTGTAAGCCTTGGGAAACATCTATCAATTGGCTGGTTAGCGCTTCCGATTTTAAAGAAGGTAACTTTCGTTGGATTTTTAGGAAGTTTATTAAAAACAGCAATCAGAGAAAAGCATATCATTCTATTAAGAAAAGAGAGTAGAAATTGGATTACATATTAAATCATTTTATTCTTAAAGAATATAATTGTAAAGCCACTTCAAAACTAAACAAATGATTACTTCGCTCCTGCCTACCGGCAGGCAGGTCGCGCTCTTAATAACAATTAAAAAAATCATTACGAGGACGATAGCTCGAAGTAATTTGAAAGGAACTATGAGTTACCACATAAAATATCCTTATGCTTTGGCAGCAACTTTTATCTGGATTGGATTTGTTTGTGCAATCAGCTTTATGGAAGCGTGGTTGAAATTCAGAGCCCCAGGAATAACTCTTCCATTAGGACTCGGGATTGGAAGGATCGTATTCAGTGCATTGAATAAAGTTGAATGGTTGTTGGCACTTGTGGTATTACTTAATATGATTTTTGCAAGATTCAATTTACTATCGTTGAATAACTTAGCATACTTTATCCCTTTAATAATTGTTGCTTTACAATCTTTCTGGCTTCTCCCAATTTTGGATGCACGAGCAGAATTATACATAACTTCTCAGATTGTGCCGGCTTCTAATATTCACTTCGTTTATGTGCTATTTGAAATAATTAAAGTTGTTTGTCTTTTCATTTATGGAATAAAATTATTCAAACAAATCAATTAAAAGGAGATAAAAAAATGACTGAAAATGAAATTAAAAAACCAGGTCTTAGAATTGATAAGACTGGAAATACTTATAAGATTTTGGAAGTTACTGCCGAGGCTGATTCAGTAATGCCTCCTCATTTAAGTACTAAAGAAGCCGTCGTTATTGTTCGGGAAGGTAATGCGATGTTAGAAATTGATGGAAGAATAATTTACTTGGCTTCAAATGATGCGTTTATTATTCCCGCTGCTACAGTCCATACACTTTCGGTAAAAAATAAATTTAAGGCAATAATTATAATGGAACTTGATTCCCGGATTGAATTTGTTAACTAAACTTAAAGGAAAATTATGAGTGTATATAATAATAAAACAATAGCTGAAATTGTTGCAGAAGATTATAGAACTGCTAAAATATTTGAATTCTATAAGATTGATTTTTGCTGCAACGGTAATAAAAAATTTGACGAAGTACTTAAAGAGAAAAATCTCGAGGAGCAAAAAATAATTACCGAACTTGTTTCGGTAAAAGAACAAAACAACAAGGGAACAATTGATTTCAAATCTTTGCCGCTTGATCTTTTAGCAGATTATATCGAGAAAAAACATCATCGTTATGTGGAAGAAAGAGCCCCTCAGATAAAACAATATCTTGCTAAACTTTGCAGCGTACACGGTGATAATCATCCTGAACTATTTGAGATTAATGAACAGTTCAATCAATCAATTGGTGAATTGGCAATGCATATGAAAAAGGAAGAACTAATTTTGTTCCCTTACATAAAAAAGATGGTAGCGGCAAAACTTAAGAATGAAAAAGTAAATTCTCCTCAGTTTGGATCGGTCGAAAATCCGGTATATGCTATGATGAAAGAACACGATATTGAAGGCGAAAGGTTTAAAAAGATTTCTGAATTATCAAATAATTATAATATACCACCAGATGGATGCAATACTTATCATGTAACTTATTCCTTACTTAAAGAATTTGAAGAAGATTTACATTTACACATTCATTTAGAAAATAATATCCTTTTCCTTGGTGCTATTGAACTTGAAAAAGAAATGAAATAATAAAAAGGTTATAATTATGGCAGTTGAAAGACCGATTGCTGAAGCAAAAGTTAAGATTGAGGATTTGATTAATGAGGATAATCGTCTTACAAAACTTATTTATTCTTATCTTGTTTCAGCAACCGCCTGGCTGATATTTGGAACTCTTGTTGGGCTATATCTTGCGGTCAGATTTATTTACCCGGATTTTGGCGTAGCTGCCTGGCTTTCATTCGGAAGGTTAAGACCAATTCATACAAATGTAGTTTTCTGGGGCTGGACTTCACTTGCAATGATTGCGCTGGCTTTATATGTAATTCCACGTACAAGTCAAAGACCATTGTTCAGCATTGTAATCGCTCGGAGATCTCTGTATGTAATTAATATCTCAATTTTAGCAGGAGTTATTTATTTGTTTATGGGATATAATAACGGAGGGCAAGAGTATCGGGAATTTACCTGGCCGGTAATGATGTTGTTTGCACTTGGTGTATTTTCTCACGCGTTTAATTTTTATAAAACTATTTCTCTAAGAGGCACTAAAGAAATTTATATATCTAATTGGTATATACTCGCAGCATTTCTTTGGACAATTGTTGTAATAGTTATAGCTTATCTTCCCTGGTATCAAAATGCACTTGGTGAAACTATTATCCAAGGGTATTATATGCATATGGGAGTAGGAATGTGGTTTACACCATTGGTATTAGGCTTAACTTACTATTTCCTTCCAATGCTCTTAAACAAACCAATCTATTCATACTCACTAGGTGTATTAGCCTTCTGGACTCAAATGGTTTTTTATTCTTTAATTGGTGCTCATCATTTTGTTTTTGCTCCAATACCCTGGTGGTTACAAACAGTTGCAATTGTTTTTAGCGTTGGGATGATCGTAACATTAGCCGCCGGAACAGGTAATTTCCTTTTAACTATGAAAGGCAGTTTCAGAAAATTAGCACGAAGTTATTCACTGCCATTTATTCTGGTTGGAGTAATATTTTATTTTCTTGCATCCGCTCAAGGTTCTTTAGAAGCTTTAAGGGAGTTTAATCAATTGTGGCATTTTACTAATTATACCATTGCTCATTCTCATTTAACCATGTATGGTTTTGTTGTATTTCTTATTTGGGGTGGAATTTATGCACTGCTGCCCAGATTAACCGGAAGAGAACCATCGCATTTATTCATTGGAATACATTTCTGGTTTGCGCTCCTTGGTTTGTTGATTTATGGATTTGCATTGATGATTGGTGGAACTTTACAAGGTAAAAGCTGGATCGAGGGTTTACCATTTATTCATTCGGTAGAATTGATGATCCCTTATTGGATTTGGCGTGCCATTGGTGGAACATTTATGTTTGTTTCCCACATCATCTTTGCTTATAATTTATATAAGATGAAACCTCTTCCACATCTGCATAAGAAAGTTGAATTGGTAGGTGGACAAGTATGAAATTAAAATTTAGTGAAAATCATAAATTATTGTTCGGTGTTGTGTTTTTTGGTTTTGTAGCCTTATCAATCATTATTGCAATTTTACCGGCAATTCAGGTTAATTCAAGTGATCCAATGTGTGGTGTCAATACACAAACTCCTTCAGAATTCAGAGGATTAAAAACTTATGTTTCAGAAGGATGTTTGTATTGTCACACTCAACAAGTGCGTCCATTGAAACTTGATAAAGTTTTTGGCAGACCTTCTTCGCCTTTGGATTATTCTTACTTAACTCCAATCGATCAAATCCGTATGACTCCTGCCGTGTTAGGAAGTGAAAGAACAGGCCCGGATTTAAGCGACATTGGCAAGCGTCAACCAAGTGAAACTTGGCATTATATACACCTTTACAATCCACGCTCGGTGGTTAAATCTTCGGTAATGCAAGCATATCCTTGGTTATTTGAAGTAAAAGAAAATCCTGATTCTAACGATTTAGTTATTCCGATTCCGGCTGAGTATGCACCTGCAAATGGAAAAGTTGTAGCAACACAAAAAGCAAAAGATCTTGTAGCTTATCTTTTATCCTTAAAGCAAAAACCAATTGAAGGAATAAGTCAAATTGAAAGCTCGTCAGATAAAAATTTGTCTGCCAGTGATGCCGGCGCTCAGTTATACAATATCAATTGTGCAAGCTGCCATCAGCAAAGTGGCGAAGGAATTGCTAATATATTCCCACCATTAAAAAATTCAGCTACCGTTAAATCAGATGACCCAGATAAACATATCAGAACTGTTCTATTCGGATTGAAAGGAGAAGCGATCAATGGAGTAGTTTATCCTTCAGAAATGCCGGCGCAAAAGGATAATTTAACTGATGAACAAATAGCGTACATTATTAATTATGAACGTAGCAGTTGGGCAAATAATGGTAAAAAAATCACCGCAGATGATGTTAAAAAAATCAGGACAGAAGGAAAATAGTAATGTTAAGTTTTGCAATCCAAAATATTCTACCAATTACACTGTTCATCTTACAACACCAAAATTTGCAGCCGGTTAAAAAGGATTTTTGGTTTTATCTTGTTTATATAGCTTCTGCATTGATTTTATTATTGGTAATAATATTAACAATAAAATATTTTGTTAACCCAAAGGAAGAATCTGAAAACCATATTAAAAGGATTATTCTGCGGGATGATAAAGAAGATAAAAATTGATTTATATGAACAACCAGCAACAAAATAAAATTGAAGTTTATTTGGATGAAAGTAGTGAACCAATTGCTGTTTACAGCCCGCCGGCTCGGTTTGAATTAGATACTACAAAACTGTATGACGGTGAACATAAGTTAACAGTAATTGCCTACAGCGAAGATGGAAAAAGGTCAGTTAGAAATATAAAATTCATTGCGCGTAATGGTCCTGGTATTGCAATCCAAGGATTAAAAGAAAATGATATTGTCGAAGGAAAAATTTCTTTATTAGTAAATGCTTATGGAGCATCTTCAAAAGAAAAATGGGAACCGACAACTGCTGAAACTCCATCTCCCATCCCAAGCTGGATATGGATCGTTTTCATATTAATTGTTGCGTGGGCTATGTTTTATTTTATCAATCAGTGGAATCCACCTGAGGAGTTTGCTAATACTCCGACTTATCAAAAAATAGAAGTAGCTGAATCACAAAAAGAAGTTCAAACAATAATACCGGCAGTTAATGGTGCGGATATATACAGAAAAAGTTGTTCAAGTTGCCATCAGGAAAATGGACAGGGACTAACAAATGTTTTTCCACCATTAATGAGTGATGATGTGGTAAAAGCTAATGATGCAACCGAGCATATTAAAATTATATTGTTGGGTTTGCAGGGTAAAGTAATTAATGGAGTTAAATATACAACACCAATGCCAGCCTGGGCAGCCCAACTTTCAGATGAAGAAGTTGCTGCTGTCGTAAATCACGAAAGATCAAGCTGGGGTAATAATGCTAAACTTATAAACCTAGAAGATGTACAGAAAGTACGGGAGAATTTTAAATGAAAATTTTACAATCAAAGCATTATAATATTTTGGTTGTAAGGAGTAAAATTATGCGAATAAATTGGTATGAAATCTTTCCGGAAGGTTACAAAGCAATGCTTGGTTTGCAGAAAGTCGTAGATGAGAGCAAGATTGATCATAGACTTCTGGAATTAATTAAAATCAGAGCCTCTCAAATTAATGGCTGTGCTCACTGTCTTGAAATGCATACAAAGGACGCATTAGCTCTAGGTGAAAATGAGCAAAGGATTTATTTACTTTCAGCCTGGCGCGAAGCGCCTTTTTATTCAGAATGTGAAAGGGCAGCACTTGCCTGGTGTGAGGTTTTGACAAACTTACCCCGTTCAGGTGCCCCGGATGAGGTTTACGAAAAAGTGAAAATACATTTTAGCGAGAAGGAAGTTGTTGAACTTACTCTGGCTATTGTTGCTATTAATAGTTGGAACAGACTGGCTGTTGGATTTAGATCAGAAGTAGGTAAGTATGTTTCTAAATACAACAGTAAAGTCTAAAAAACTTTTAATTATATTAATCAATGGAGAATATAATGGAAGAATACAAAGTTAAAATTCTTGATATAAAAAATGTCGCCCGCGATGTGAATGCATTAAAAGTTGAGAAACCAAAAGGATATAGATTTACTCCCGGGCAAGCCACTGATGTAGCAATCAATAAGCCGAACTTTGTTGATCAGAAAAGATCATTTACATTTACTTCCCTGAATGAGTGGGATTACCTTGAATTTACAATTAAGATTTATAATGATCATAACGGAGTAACTAAGGAAATCGGGAAATTAAAAGCAGGAGATGACTTAATTATTGGCGAACCGTGGGGTGCAATAAGTTATAAAGGTGAAGGAACATTTATAGCAGGAGGAGCCGGTGTAACTCCTTTTATTGCCATTCTTAGAAATCTTAATAGTAAAAATCAACTCGGTAAGAACAAATTAATTTTTGCTAATAAAACCAGTAATGATATCATTCTGAAAAATGAATTTGAAGAACTACTTGGTAATAATTTTATTAACATCCTATCTGAAGAAAAAAATGATAAATACAAATCCGGATTTATTACTAAAGAATTTCTTCAAACTGTTGTAGATGATTTTGGAAAGTTTTTTTATCTCTGCGGTCCGGATCCGATGATAGAATCGATTGAAAAAATACTTGTTGAGTTAAATGTTGATAAAAATAGTATTGTAAAAGAAAAATTTTGATAAGTGAAAGAAATTCAATGAAATCAGCAATAGAGCTTACCGCAGAGATAATAAAAATTACCTCGATCATCAGGGAAAAATACCCTGAATTATATGAGTATCTTGGAGAGATGCCTATAACAATTCCTAATGATCGAAATCCAATTATTAATGCTCAAGCCCTAACCGCTTATTACGAGTCACTGGTTTCAATGTTGAATAACTATATTAATTCACATAACCCCAAAACCCAAAATGAGTATTAAAATCAAAAGAGTTTACGAAAAGCCTGATCAAAAAGATGGTTATAGAATATTGGTTGACAGACTCTGGCCAAGAGGATTATCTAAAGAAGATGCAAAAATAGATTTGTGGTTAAAAGAAATTGCACCAAGTGATGAACTTAGAAAATGGTTCCATGCTAATTCCAAGGAATGGAGAAATTTTGAATCTAAATATCAGAATGAACTAAAAAACAAAGCCGATTTAATAAAATCCCTCAAAATTCTTGAAAAAGAAAAATCTTGTCTTACATTCTTATACTCATCGAAAAATACAGAGGAAAACAATGCTGTTGCATTAAAACAAATCATTTCCAAATATAAAAAATAACTAAACATTTCTGACTTAAGTCAAAGAATTTAGTTGATATTAAAGTTAATTTTTATCTGAAAAATTAAAGAGGTTTTATATGAATATTAATATCCCATCATCGTTAAAACTAGAACACGAAGAGCTACACAACCAACTTGCTGAAGCAACAAAAGTGGGTGGCAAAATAGGTGAAGCAGCAAAAATGGTTGCAAAGATTATGCATCCGCATTTTGTGAGTGAAGAAGAATTTGCGATTCCACCTCTGGGTCTTCTTAATGAATTAATTGAAGGAAGAGTAGAGGAAGAAATGAAAGAAGTCCTTAAAATGACAGATAGATTAAAAGCGGAACTCCCAAAGATGTTGGAAGAACATAAAGCCATTGTATCAGCACTTGATAATCTTGTTAATGTAGCAAGAGCGGAAGGCAAACCTGAATATGCTGCATTTGCAGAAAAGCTTAAACTACATGCGAAAACAGAAGAGGAAGTTACTTATCCAACTGCTTTATTAATTGGTAAGTACCTCAAACTCAAGTTCAATCAAAAAATTAATTAGATGAGGAATATTATGTTACAGAAATCAAAATTTGCAGCGATTTTATTTTTAGCAGCATTAACTTTTTTATTTATAAACACAACTTCAGCACATTGCGATTCTATGGAAGGTCCGGTTGTTAAAGCCGCCCAAAAAGCACTTGAAACAGGGCATATAAATTATGTTCTGATTTGGGTTCAAGCTGAAGATGAATCAGAAATCCAAAAGCTTTTCGAGAAAGTTCTAAACGTCCGAAAGATTAATGATGCAACAAAAGAATTAGCTGATATGTATTTCTTTGAAACCGTTGTAAGAATTCACAGAATGGGTGAAGGGGAGCCATATACTGGACTTAAACCGGTTGGATATCATCCGGCAGAAGGTATTGAAGCAGCGGATATTGCTATTGAGAAAAATTCTGTAGAAAACATCTTACCTCATTTAGATCAAAAATATCATTCTAAAGTAAAAGAACTTTTTGATGATCTTCAATCAAAAAAAAATTATAATGTAAACAACCTTAAAGCTGGT
The DNA here is from genome assembly GCA_049294175.1 of Ignavibacteriaceae bacterium. Taxonomy (GTDB): domain Bacteria; phylum Bacteroidota; class Ignavibacteria; order Ignavibacteriales; family Ignavibacteriaceae; genus IGN3. The sequence goes on from JBAQCL010000027.1 coordinate 9,788, forward strand.
AGAGAATATGTAAAAGCTTATGTTCATTTTATACACTATGTTGAAGGACTCTTCAGCGGTGAAGATAAACCAACAGAAGAGCATCATCATAATTAATTAAACTAACAACAGAATTTGAACAGTGATTATTAATGTATTACTGAGCTAATTTTTTTAAATAAACTATTTTTGAAATTTATCTGGAGATAATATGAAAAAATATTGGATTGCATTTTCATTTGTAATTATCCTTTCATTTACTGTCTTAAGCTGGGTTGGAGTAAAAATTTATCAACAAAAACCACCTATTCCTGAAAAGGTAGTCACTAAAAGTGGAGAATTAGTATTTACAAAATCTGATATTGAAGATGGGCAAAATATCTGGCAGGCAATGGGCGGTATGGAATCCGGTTCTGTTTGGGGACACGGAAGTTATGTTGCGCCAGATTGGACTGCGGATTGGCTGCATCGCGAAGCGGTAATTGTGCTTAATATCTGGGCGAAGCAGCAATTTGGGTTAGAGTATGATAAGCTATCCCTGGAAAATCAATCATCACTTACAGCAAGATTGACAGAAGATTATAAAACCAACACATATAATCCCAAAACAGAAACCATTACAATTAGTGATGTACGATTTGATGCGATTAAAATTAACACAAAGCATTACAGCGAAATCTTTACAAATGGAAAAGATGAATATGCAATTCAAAAAAATGCGTTGAGTGATCCTGAAAAACTTAGAAAACTGAACGCTTTCTTTTTCTGGGGTGCGTGGGCGGCATCTACTAATAGACCAAATAGTAATGTTACTTACACAAACAACTGGCCTCACGAGGAATTAATTCAAAATGTTCCAACACCAGATACCATTGTATGGACAGGCGTAAGCATTATTATGCTACTTCTAGGTATTGGTGGAATGGCCTGGTATTATGCGGCTAACAGAGGTGAGGTTGAACATAATAAGGTTCCCTCAGATGATCCACTTCTTGGAGCATTAGTAACCCCATCACAAAGAGCGGTAATCAAATATTTTTGGATTGTCTCCGCATTATTTCTTATACAAATAATAATGGGAGTTATAACAGCCCACTATGGCGTTGAAGGCGGTGCATTTTATGGAATTCCGCTTGCAGAAATTCTTCCCTATGTAATTACAAGAACCTGGCATACTCAATTAGGAATATTTTGGATCGCAACTGCATGGCTTGCCGCAGGATTATATATTGCGCCAGCTGTAAGTGGTTCAGAACCAAAAGGGCAAAGATTGGGTGTAAATATTCTCTTCGTTGCCTTATTAATTGTAGTGCTTGGTTCAATGGCTGGCGAGTGGTTAAGTATTAAACATTTATTGCCAGATCAGTTTTGGTTCTATTTTGGACATAGTGGATATGAATATATAGATCTTGGCAGATTTTTTCAGATTGCGTTGCTTATTGGACTATTCTTGTGGCTGTTTTTAATGTGGAGGGCAATCAGACCAGCATTAAGAAAAAATGATGAACAAAAACCAATTCTTACTTTATTTCTTATTTCAACAATTGCAATTGCTTCTTTTTACGGCGCAGCGTTAATGTATGGGAAACATACTAATCTTGCAATTGCTGAGTATTGGAGATGGTGGGTCGTTCATCTTTGGGTTGAGGGATTTTTTGAAGTTTTTGCAACCGTTGTAGTTGCATTCCTGTTTGCTAAGTTACAATTGATTTCAATTAAAACAGCCGGACAAGCTACGATTCTATCGGCAACAATATTTTTGTCAGGTGGAATTATAGGAACTCTTCATCACCTATATTTTTCTGGTACACCAATGATTGTACTTTCACTCGGCTCTGTCTTCAGCGCACTTGAAGTTGTACCATTGATGTTTGTTGGTTACGAAGCTTGGGAAAATATTAAACTTTCTCGCGCAACTGAATGGGTGAAAAAATATAAATGGCCTATTTACTTTTTTGTATCAGTTGCATTCTGGAATATGGTTGGCGCCGGATTGTTCGGATTTATGATAAATCCACCTATCGCACTTTATTATATGCAAGGATTAAATACAACTCCTCTTCACGGACATGCCGCACTGTTTGGTGTATATGGTATGCTTGGTATTGGATTAATGCTGTTTTCACTAAGAGGTATTAGACCTGATATAGTGTGGAACGAAAAGCCACTAAAATGGTCTTTCTGGTTAATCAATATTGGTTTATTTGCAATGGTAATATTTAGTTTGCTTCCTGTTGGATTAATGCAAACCTGGGCATCAGTAGAGCATGGTTATTGGTATGCAAGAAGTTCAGAATTTTTACAAACAAACCTAATGCAAACACTTAGATGGATGAGAGCATTTGGTGATACAATATTTGCAATTGGAGCAATAGTGCTAATTTACTTTGTTTTTACATTATCATTAAAATTTAATAAAGAAAAACAAAAAGAAATAAAATGAGGAATAAAAATGTCTAATAATATTAATAAAGAAGTATTGATTGACTCAATTAATTATCAAAGTGGCTCGATAGTAAGTAAACAAATAATAAAAAAAACAAACGGAAATATTACACTTTTTGCATTTGATAAAGATGAATCATTGACTGAACACACATCCCCGTTTGAAGCGGTTGTTTATATGGTTGATGGGGAAATGGAAATTAAAATTGGAGGCAATCCTTACAATATTAAAGCCGGAGAAATTATAGTAATGCCGCCCAATGTTCCGCATGGATTAAAAGCTGTTATTAAATCAAAAATGCTTTTAACGATGATAAAATAAAAATGAAATTGTAACTTGATATTTATTTGGTCAGTAGTTAATTTTAATCAGACAATATTATCTGATTAGCTATGACAGTATTTTTTTCAAAAAAATGTGAATATGGTTTACAGGCAATCCTTTTTATGGCGGCTCATGAAAATTTATGTGTTTGCCCGGCTGAAGAAATTTCCAGCAAGTTAAATATTCCCAAAGAGTTTATTTCAAAAATACTGCAAAGCTTAACCGAGAGTGGAATCGTAGAATCCAAAAAAGGTAAAGCCGGCGGGTTTAAACTTGCAAAGCGTCCATCAAAAATAAAATTAATTGACATTGTTGATGCAATTGATGGTTTGGAAAGTTTTAATTCCTGTGTACTTGGATTTTCAAATTGTTCGCCTGATAACCCTTGTCCCGTCCACGATCAATGGGGTACACTGAGAGTTAAAGCATATGAAATGCTGAGTTCAGAAACAATTGATAAATTCAAAGAAAAAACTTTGAAGAAAATAAAAAAGCTATAAATTTTTTTATGATATAATCAGACTATAAAATCCGATATGAAAGAAAAGAAAAAAATAATTCGTAACAATGAAAAGGGCATACAGAAAACCAGGTTTATAATCCAATCGCTATTTACAATACTTTGTATCTGGATTGGAGTTGAGTTTTATTTTTTTAATCAATACTTAGAAACAAATGGTACCGCAGTATTTCATTCCCGCCCGCCGGGAGTTGATGGTTTTCTTCCGATCAGTTCGTTTATGAGTTTTTATCATTTTATAACTACCGGAGAAATTCATTCAGCTCACCCAGCAGGATTCTTTATATTTTTTGCAATCATATTTATATCACTTGTATTCGGAAAATCATTTTGCAGCTGGTTTTGTCCGATTGGTTATATATCAGAATTAATTGGAGAATTTGGTGAGAAAATTTTTAAACGAAGATTAAAACTTCCAAAGTGCTTAGATTATCCTTTAAGGAGTCTAAAATATCTTTTACTCGGATTTCTTGTTTACTCGGTAGTTTTTTTAATGACAGATATTGCATTAAAAGCTTTTCTCGATAGTTCATACAATCTTGTATCCGATGTTAAGATGTATTATTTCTTCGCAAACATTTCCCAAACAGCTTTAATTGTAATTGGAGTTTTATTTGTTCTTTCAATTGTGATTAGAAATTTCTGGTGCAGATTTCTTTGCCCCTATGGCGCTTTACTTGGAATTTTATCTTTGCTTAGTCCAAATAAGATCCAAAGAAATTCTGTAAGTTGTATAGATTGCGGACTTTGTAATAAAGCCTGTCCATCATTTATAAAAGTTGATAAAGTTAAAACGGTTGTTTCAGATGAATGTTCAACCTGTTTGAATTGTGTTGATGTATGTCCCGTTAAAGATACTTTAGAATTAAAAACTTTATTCCCTCAAAAGAAGAAGATAAGTAAAAAAGTTGTGGCAATCGGTATTGTTTCAATATTTATGATCGTTACAGGATTTGCTATGCTAACTGGGCATTGGCAAAATAATATTACGAAAGAAGAATATCTTAATCACTACAAGTATATGAATAGTTACGGACACCCAACTGGTATTGAAGAGTTTAAAAAGTTGAACGCAGAATCTGAATTAAATGTAAAATAATATTCGAATTTTGCAACATTTTACACTGCTTCATCATTGCGCACCACCAATTTTTTTTATATGTTAACATAAAATGATAAAGAAAAAGATTAAAATATTTTCCTTAGTCTCAATAATTCTTGTTTCCACCACAGGACTTCCAGTAACATATCATCTTTGCAATATGATGAACCAAAAATCTTTGGATGATTGTGAAGTCTGTAAAAGCGAAACCGAAGAATATAAGGCATCTTGCTGTTCTATGACTTTTGATGATGGCGTACCAGCTATTTCAAAAGACAACTCGTCATGTTGTCAAACAGAATTTGTTTTTAATAAAGTTGAAGAAGAATTCCTAATTGATAAAATCGATTTTAATTTCATAAGTTCGACACACATAATTCCGCAGGCTGTGACGTTAATTCCGACATCATCTGGTATTTCAAATTCTTTGACATTTCAGTGTGATTCCTCACCACCATTTTTAATTAATCCAGACTTACATATTTCCAATTCAGTCTTCTTGATTTAATCTTATCTTATTTCCTTTTCTATGATCTGCGGAATAATTCCGTCCGCACAATCAATTTATAATTAGTAAAAATCATAAAACTAATATGGTTTATGAGTTAATATTTCAGGAAGATTTAAGATGAAAAAAATCAGAATTTTAATAATAGGTCTAACAATTTTATTTACAACTTTTTCTTTCGGGCAAACTGAATCGTTGCAGGAATTAATCAACACTGCAATTGAATTAAGTCCGAAAATTAAAATGCTGGAAATGAAAAAGCTGGCAGCTTCAAACAGGATTGAGCAAAATTCCAATTTACCTGATCCAATGTTGACACTTGGATTTGCAAATCTTCCGGTAAATTCATTCTCTTTTACACAGGAACCGATGACAGGAAAGATTGTCGGTTTGAGCCAGGCATTTCCTTTCCCGGGAAAGCTAAGTGAGCAGGCAGATGTAAATGAAAAAGATATGGATATTGTTGAGCAGGAAATACTCGATGCAAAAAATGAAATAAGAAAAAATGTAATTAAAAGTTATGACGAACTTCTTTATGTAAGAGAAGCAATTTCAATTGCAAACAGCAGTAAAGATTTATTGAAAAATATTGCAGAAGTCGTGCGGACAAAATATTCCGTTTCGACAGCCAGTCAGCAAAATCTTTTAAAGGTCGAACTTGAAATTACCAACATCAGTGAAAAAATCGAAGATTTAAAAGGTAAAGAGAATACCCAGCTTTCAATGCTCAATGCACTTCTTCTGCGGAATGAGAGTTCACCTTTCCAAACACCGGAATTTCCTGAAATAGATTACCAAACTTTTACCGTTGATGCTTTGGTTGATAGTGCAGTTAAATACAGACCATTCTTAGCCGGAATCAAAGAAGCAAAACAAAAAGAAATACTAAAGCAAACACTTGCTGAATATGATTACTATCCGAATTTCAACATGGCACTCCAATATTCTTTCAGAGATAAAATTGAAAGAACCAACACTCCGCTTGACGATTTCTTCACTGTGATGGTTGGAATTTCTTTACCGTTTAATTACGGGGGAAAAGTGAATTCCAAAGTTGAGGAAACAGAATCAATGCAGAAACTTTACGACGAGCAATACCAAATGTCTTTGCAAATGCTAAAAAGCTCATTCGGTGTTTCTGTTGCAAAAATAAATTCAATTCGGGAAAGAATTAAACTTGTTTCAGAAGGTTCATTAATCCAGGCAAATGAAAACCTGAAAACTACTTTAACCAGTTACCAGGTGGGACAGGTCGATTTTCTTAATGTTATCGATGCTCAAAACAGTTTACTAAAAATTGGAAACGATTTATATCGTCTGAAGACAGATTACTTAAATGAAATTGCGGAACTTGAGTTCTTAACAGGAACAGAATTAAAATAAACCTCTTCCTTAGTCCCTCTCCTTTGTAAGGAGAGGGAAACAGAGTGAGGTAGAAATTAAATAGGAGTTAATAAAGTGAACAAGAAAATATTATTATTAATAATAACAGCAGTCGTAATTCTGATACCGGTTTACTTTTTGTTTATAGCCGGCAGTTCTTCATCAGAGATTGCTTCACAAGAAAAGCAGCTTTACACCTGCGGAATGCATCCCGAAATTGTGTCTGATGAACCGGGACTGTGTCCAATTTGTGAGATGCAGTTGGTGCCAATAAAAAATAAAAATCAAAAGTCTTCCGGTGAGAGAAAAATAATTTATTGGCGTGCACCGATGGACCCGAATGAAGTTTATGATGCACCCGGAAAATCCAAAATGGGAATGGACCTGGTGCCAGTTTATGAAGATGAAGCTTCGCGCTCCGGAATTGTTACCATTGACCCCGAAGTACAGCAGAATATGAATATCAAAACTTTTAAAGTTGAATCAAAAAAGCTTTCATCAAAAATAACGACTAACGGTGTTCTTAATACAAATGAAACAAGTGAATATATTGTTACAACAAGAATAAACGGCTGGGTTGAAAAACTTTATGTTAATTATACCGGACAACTTATCTCAAAGTCTTCTAAGCTGATGGACATATATTCACCCGAGCTTGTTTCTGCTCAACAGGAATTACTTACAGCACTTTCATATCAGAACTCTGTTAATGCAAGTTCCCTCGAATCAATTCGTGAAAGTGGTAATGAGCTTGTTAAGAATGCAATGCGAAAACTTGAACTGCTTGAAGTTTCTGAAGCTGAAATAAAAAGATTAATAGATACAAAGGAAGTAAAAACATACATTACTCTTTTTGCTCATAAGTCAGGCACAGTTCTGGAAAAAAATATTGTTGAAGGACAGAAGATAATGGCAGGAATGTCTTTGCTGAAAATTGCCGATCTCTCTAATCTCTGGCTTATCGCGGATATTTATGAGTATGAACTTTCAAAAGTTAAAGTTGGAGCAAAAGCATCAATCAGTTTTAATTTTTTCCCTGGTAAAAATTATGATGGTAAAGTTTCATTCATTTATCCAACTATCGATCCGAAATCCAGAACAGTAAAAATTAGAATTGAATTGAACAACCGGGGCGAACTTAAACCATCTATGTTTGCAAACATTTCCATTGATGGAGATGATCTGGGCATAAAACCTGTTGTCCCTGAGAATTCAGTTATACGCAGTGGATTGAAAGACATTGTTATTATTTCTCTCGGCAATGGTAAGTTCAAGCCGCAGGAAGTAAAACTTGGCGGGTTTGCTAATGGATATTACCAGGTACTGAGCGGATTGAGTGAAGGGAATATAATTGTTACTTCCGCTCAATTCCTGATTGATTCTGAAAGTAATCTTAAAGCTGCGATAAATCAGTTTCAAACGGGAACGCAAAAAGAAAGAAGTGAAACGAAAGAAGATAGACGAAAGACAGGAGATGAAAATGAAGAGATAAAAACTGAACAACAGGAAATGAAAATGGAAAAGGATGATCATTCGTCGTCAATTGTTCACACAGGTATAATTGATGCTGAAGCAATTGATAAAAATAAAGATGGAAAGCTTTGGGAATGTCCGATGGATTGGAATGTAATATCAGATGAATCGGGTAGATGCCCGTTATGCAATATGAAACTGAAAGAATATACTATAGAAGAAATCAAGGCTAATCTTGATAAATATGGTTTTGAATACAAGAAAAAATAGAACACTGAATGAACTGATTTGACGGATGTGAACTGATCTGTTACGATCAGTTTAATCTGTTAAATCTGTGTCCTATTAAAATCAAGGAGTAATTGAATGATAACATCAGATCAAAATAAAGACGGATTGATTGCAAAACTTATTGAGTGGTCAATCAACAATAAATTTTTGGTAATCATTTTTACTGCTGCACTCGTCGGTTTGGGAATTTGGGCAGTATCAACTACTAAAGTGGATGCAATTCCTGATTTAAGCGATGTGCAGGTAATCATCATCACAGAATATCCCGGACAGGGACCACGTATTGTTGAAGATCAGGTCACTTATCCTCTAACCACAAAAATGCTTTCTGTTCCTTATGCAAAGGATGTTCGCGGTTATTCGATGTTTGGTTACTCAATGGTCTATATCATCTTTGAAGATGGTACGGATATTTACTGGGCACGCAGCCGCGTTCTCGAATATCTTAACGGATTGCAGGGAACACTTCCTGCGGGTGTAAACCCTCAACTTGGTCCCGATGCAACCGGACTTGGATGGGTTTATCAATATGTGATAAATTCAGATAAACGGGACTTGCAGGAATTACGCACAATACAGGATTATTTCTTAAAGTATGAACTCTCTTCAATTCAAGGCGTTGCTGAAGTTGCGAGTATAGGCGGATATGTTAAACAATATCAGGTGAATCTTGATCCTAACAAACTTGCTTCGTATAACATCCCGCTTCAAAAAGTTAAAATGGCAATTAAGCAAAGCAACAACGACGTTGGAGGGCGATTGCTTGAGATGGGGGAGATGGAATTTATGGTTAGAAGTCTTGGCTACATAAAAAGCAAAGAAGATTTAGAAGATGTTGCAATCGGTGTTTCGCCCAATTCAGGTTCTCCAATTTATTTAAAAGATGTTGCTGATATTTCCATCGGGCCCGAACTAAGACGAGGATTAGCAGACTGGAACGGTGAAGGAGAAACCGTTGGAGGAATTATTGTAATTCGTTTTGGTGAAAATGCGCTCGCAGTTATTGAGAGAGTAAAAGAAAGATTAACAGAACTTAAAAAATCTCTTCCAGACGATGTTACTATTGATGTCGCGTATGATCGCTCAAATTTAATTGATAGGGCAATTGATAATCTTTCTGATAAACTAATTGAAGAATCAATTATTGTTGCACTTGTTATAATTGCTTTTCTTCTTCATGTAAGAAGTTCTTTTGTCGCGATATTTACTTTACCCACGGCAGTACTTATCTCATTTTTGATTATGAGATTGCAGGGAATAAATGCAAACATTATGTCACTTGGTGGAATTGCAATTGCAATCGGTGCCATGGTTGATGCATCAATAGTAATGGTTGAAAATGCAGCTACACATCTTGCGGAAGAACGTGAAAAACCAATTGATAAACAACAGGCGCATTGGACAACAATTCTTCAATCTGCAAAAGAAGTTGGTCCATCAATATTTTATTCGCTGGTTGTAATTACAATTTCATTTCTGCCTGTATTCACCCTGGAACAGCAGGAAGGGAGAATGTTCAGACCCCTTGCTTTTACAAAAACTTATGCGATGGCTGGTGCTGCAATTCTTGCTATTACGATAGTGCCGGTTTTAATAGGTTACTTTGTTAGAGGAAAAATCAGGAAAGAGGAAGATAATCCTATCACAAAAATTCTTGTAAAAATGTATCACCCCATTGTTGATTTTGTAATGAAGAGAAGATGGTGGGTGATGGCATCTGCTCTGATTATTGTTCTCATTACCATTATTCCATTTTCAAAGCTTGGTTCTGAGTTTATGCCTCCATTGTATGAAGGTGATCTGCTGTATATGCCGACAACTCTTCCGGGAATTTCAATTACAAAAGCCCGGGAGATTCTTCAGCAGACAGATAAAATAATAAAATCATTCCCCGAAGTTGAAAGTGTCTTTGGAAAAATAGGTCGGGCAGAAACTGCAACTGATCCAGCACCTTTAACCATGATAGAAACTACGATAAGATTAAAGCCTAAAGACCAATGGCGTGATGGTATGACGCCGGAAAAACTTGTGGAGGAAATGAATAATGCTATCCACATTCCAGGATTAACTAATGCATGGACTATGCCGATAAAAACCAGAATAGATATGCTTTCAACCGGAATAAAAACTCCGGTTGGGATTAAGATTGCCGGACCGGATTTAAACGTTTTACAGGATTTGGGAAAACAAGTTGAAGAATTAATGAAAACTGTTCCTGGAACTCGTTCTGCTTACGCTGAAAGATCTGTTGGCGGAAATTATATTGATTTTAATATTGATCGAAAAGCGATTGCACGTTATGGTTTAACTGTAGCTGATGTTCAGGATGTTTTTATGTCTGCAGTTGGTGGAATGAATATCACAAAAACTGTTGAAGGTATTGAACGTTACCCGGTTAATTTAAGATATCAACGTGATTACCGTGAAAATATTGAATCATTAAAACGTGTGTTCGTTCCAATTCCAACAGGAGGAAACGTTCCTCTTGAACAACTTGGTGAGTTTGAGATTAAAAAGGGACCACCAATGATCAAATCAGAAAACGCAAGACCAAATACATGGGTCTATGTTGATCTGAAAGACGTTGATGTCGGGAGTTATATTGATGATGCAAAAAAGGTAATTGAAAAAAATCTTACTCTTCCTGCCGGGTATTCGTTAAAGTGGAGCGGACAGTATGAATACATGGAACGTGCTTCAAAACATTTATCAATGGTCATTCCTTTAACACTTTTAATTGTAATCATTCTTCTTTATATGAATACAAAATCAATGGTAAAAACCGGAATTGTTTTACTTGCACTTCCTTTCTCTTTGGTTGGAGCAGTCTGGTTTCTTTACCTTGCCGGTTTTAATATGTCAGTAGCAGTTTGGGTTGGGATAATTGCGCTGCTTGGCGTGGATGCGGAAACAGGAGTGATAATGCTTCTTTATTTAGATATTGCCTACGAAAAATTTAAGAAGAACGGGATGCTTAAAAGCATGGCTGATCTTCGTGAATCAATCTTTGAAGGAGCTGTTAAAAGAATCAGACCAAAAATGATGACAGTAATGACAACAATGCTTGGTTTGCTTCCGATATTAATTGGACTCGGTACCGGCTCTGATGTGATGAAAAGAATTGCTGCTCCAATGGTTGGCGGAATTCTTACAAGTATGATTATGGAATTAACAGTCTATCCTGCAATTTTTTATACTATAAAAAGAAGAGAAGTAAAGAAGATGATGAATAACAATGGACAGTAAATAATTTCCACATAATTAAAAAACAAATAGCATTATTAACAAAACAAAAGAGGTTCAAAATGAAATACGCAAGAAGTCTTTTTAGCACATCCGGAATATTTCTCATCCTGATTGTTGTCGCAGCAATAGCTTTTTATGGATGTGGAAATGATCAGCAGAAAAATGATCAGGCTATGGATGAAATGCACACGACGAATGGCAATCATATAGATGAAGATCACATGGATGGACAGAAAACATCAAAGCTTGGTGACGAAGTGGTTCGAAAAGGAATAATTGATGTTGATGGTGTAGATGAAAACAAAGATGGATTTGTTTACCAGGATATGATGGATTGGAATGTAATCTCTGATATTGAAGGCAAATGTCCGGTTTGTGGAATGCAGTTAAAGAAAGTAAATCTTGAAAAAACAAAAGAGAACCTGGTCAAACACGACTATAAAGTAAAATAAAAGTGTATTTAAAAATGAGATATGCCAAATCTTAGAGGTTTGCGTATCTGTTAAAAAGGTAATACAATGAAAGAAATAAAAGCATATATAAGACCAGAAATGATTGACCGGGTTTTATCCGCTCTTGAACAAGCTGGAGTAAAAGGAATGACAGTTATTGATGTATCAACTCTTGGTGGATGGACTGATCCTGAAAGGTCGAAATTATCAATAGAATACTGTGAAAAATATTGCAGCTCGGTAAAAATTGAAATGGTATGCAGCGATGAAGAAGCCGGGAAATATTTTAATATAATTCTGGAAAATGCACATACCGGTCAAAAAGGCGATGGGAAAATTTTTATATCGGATATTACCGAATCAATCAGTATAAGAACAAAACAAAAAGGTGTTGAAGCACTTTAAAATTATAAAGAAAACAAATAACTAATCATTAATAAATTATAAAGGAGAAAGTAAAATGACTCAACTAATAAAAATCTTTGCAGTATTGTTATTCATCGCTTTCGTTTCGGTCTCAATTGCACAGGAAAAATCCGGAATGGATAAAAAAGAATGTTCAGGCAAATGCTGTTCCGGTGACAAATCACACGGTACAATGCAAATGACATATATGGATTCTGACAGCACAAATAGTAATCATCAGGAAATGAAATCTGATAGCAAGATGCACGGGATGCATCACAATATGAATATGAAATCTGATTCAACAGAAACAAGCTCAATCGTCCGTGAAGGTGAAATTGATCTTCAGTCGATTGATAAAAACAAAGATGGAAAAGTTTTCCAGGATATGATGGACTGGAATGTTATTTCCGATGAAACCGGTAAATGCCCATTATGCGGAATGAAGCTCAAAGAAGTTTCGCTTGATAAAGCTAAAGAAAACCTTCTTAAACATGATTTTGAAGTAAAGGAAGATAAATAATAGTGGACTTATTAATTTGGTTAGGTCTTTTGGTAGTGATTTCAGTTGTGCTTTTTCTGAAATTCAGAAAAGCTGGTAAAGGGAAGGATTGTTGCAGTTAATTATTAATAGTTCGGGAGGTTTGGATGAAAATATTATTAAGTGTCGTTCTGACGTTGTTGGCTCTGTTCGTAATCTTCGCGATTTTTATTTACAGCGGCTGGTATAACGTCAGCGGAATGAATAATGAAAGTGGAATTATGAAATGGGTTTTAAATACAACGAGTGATAACTCGGTTGAATCCCGTTTAAAAGATATTTCTGTTCCCAATCTTGATGACTCAGCTATGATTAAAGAGGGTTTCGTACATTATGACAAGATGTGCAAAAGCTGCCATGGTGCACCCGGAAAAGAACAAACTGAATTATCAAAAGGATTAAACCCTCCTGCGCCTTATTTAGTTGAACATGCAAAAGATATGAGTCCGCAGGAATTATTCTGGATAACAAAAAACGGAATAAAAATGACAGGTATGCCTGCCTGGGGTAAAACTCATTCAGATGAAAAAATATGGGCGATGGTGGCTTTTATGAAAACTCTTCCAACTTTGAGTGCAGAAGATTACGAAAAGTTGGAAAACGAAAACGGAATGATGAAAGAAGAGCACGAACATCCTGGTGAAAGTGATGAACATGAACATTCACTATAGTGTACCCCAAAAACTGGACAAAAAAACAGGTTAGTTTAATGTGGTGAATTCTTAAAAAAAAGTAAGGAGCCACAAAATGTCAAGAGCAAGAAAAACCTTCAGTAACGAATTCAAAGCAAAAGTAGCTTTGGAGGCAATCAAGGGTTACAAAAGCCTAAACGAACTAGCAGTAGAATATCAGGTTCATCCAAATGCAATCGGCAACTGGAAGAAGCAAGCCTTAGAAAGTTTTCCAGAAATATTTAATAATAGACGTGGGTCAAAAGCACAAGTTGATACAGAGTTAAC
>JBAQCL010000028.1:0-16334 GCA_049294175.1 Ignavibacteriaceae bacterium
GTCAGCACCCCCGAGATTAAAGTTGGAGTTAAAGGGAGTGTAATTTCCTTACAATTAACAATCTGCCACAGGCGGACAGGCGCATAAATTACAATGTACAATGCCTAACAAAAATTACACTTTAACTTAAAAAAAGTATTCGATTTAGTCTAACTTATTTAATTGTTTGTTTTCGGGAGCGATCGGGAGAACGCTCCCTACATTTTTTATATCATTAATTTCCATTTCATTGTAGGTAATGGACTCCCGTCCATTCCGACTGTGATATTGTTCAGAGGAAACGTTAAGGTCAAACAAAGTCTTCAAGTATAAAATCAGCACAGGTTAAAGAAAGCAGAAGAACGTTTCATAAATTTTATTCTATATTTAAAAACAAAAAAGGCGAAAATCATTTCGCCTTTTTTTATATCATCACAGCCAAAGTCGGAACGGCGGGATTTGAACCCGCGACCCCTTGAACCCCATTCAAGTACGCTACCGGGCTGCGCCACGTTCCGAATTTTATAATTTAGACACTATAAATTCTAATATACTTTTAACTTCTTCAAGGTCTTTATGAATGTCTGATTTTTCTTTTTTAATTTCCCTGGATTCGGGATTTTCATCTAAAGTTTTTTCAGTCTCAGGTATTTGAAGGATTTTTTCGGGCGAAAAGTTTTCCATAATTCTCTTCGCACCTTCAATGGTATATTTTCTTTCTCTAAGAAGAGTTTTGATATGCAGGATTAACTGAATGTCTTTATTGGTGTAAATTCTGTTGCCAGCCCTGTTCTTTTGCGGCTTAAGCTGCTCAAATTCTGTTTCCCAATACCTTAAAACGTACTGTTCTATACTTGTTATCTTACTTACTTCACTTATAGAATAGTATAATTTCTTGATTGATAAATCCTTCATAGGCTTCTTAAATTTGTTTAACCGAAAATAACTAATCTCTTTTTTAATATCAACTTTACAGAATTATTTAATTATATAATTTAATTAACGCTGTAATTACTTAAAAAAAGTCCGGGAGTGGATAATTAAATCAAATATTTGATATATCGGTATAAATTTAGCCGTTTAATATTTTTTTGATCAGATATATAGCGGCAAGATAACCGTTTTCACTAAATCCCGATATATAACCGTTTGTTTTTTTTGCAGTTATTAGATTTTGCCTGAAATCTTCCCGCTTGGCAAGGTGAGAAAGATGAACTTCAATTTTTGGTATTTTACATAACTCCAAGGCATCATGAATTGCAACGGATGTGTGCGAATATCCACCCGGGTTAATTATTAAACCGTCATAAATATCATCTGCACTCTGTATATGTGTAACTAATTCACCTTCAAGGTTTGATTGATAAAAAGTAAAATCAATCTCAGGGTATTCATTTTTTACAATAGCTTCAATTTGCTGCAGATCTTTTATGCCGTAATCTTCTTTACTTCGCTTAGAAAGCAAATTAAGATTAGGACCGTTAAGTATTAGTATTTTCACTTATTGTCTCCCATCTCTTCAATAATTTCACGAAGTTTTGGATTGAGATATATTTCATCAACGCCTAATTCCTTTAAGGCAGCAGAAAGGATCATAGCTTTTCTTTGCAGGTTTGCATTCTTGTTAATTACTATTACCTTATTTTCTTTTATTAAACAATATCCGCCTTTAAAATCCCCTTTTTCAAATCTAACAGTTGCTCCAAGCTGGCTTGCAACAGACCTTAGATCCTGAATAATATCCTCAAACTCTTTTTCTTTTATTTTCATATTTTATTTTAATCAGATTTTTTAAGAGGTTGAAATACTATAAAAAAGAAAAATGAGAAATACGTAAGAATAATAACTATAGGAAAACTGCTTAATACTGTAATTCTGTCTTTCAATAAAGTAATTACCTGGTTTGCATCTATAGTTGAACTTGTTAAAAGTAAAATTGTTTTATAATCAATAGTCATTAAATAAATTTCAAAAGGCATTGTTATAATTACTGCTACAAGAATGATGAACAACCATCCATTTGATCTTAAATTAATCTTTGACGTTATTATGAATAGTAAAAAACTTAAAAGCATTACGATAAATGCTATAAAGGGAGTTATAATAACCGGTAATAATGAAACTACAACA
Organism: Ignavibacteriaceae bacterium; assembly: GCA_049294175.1. GTDB lineage: Bacteria > Bacteroidota > Ignavibacteria > Ignavibacteriales > Ignavibacteriaceae > IGN3. The sequence goes on from JBAQCL010000028.1 coordinate 2,110, forward strand.
CCATCAATATTTTGGTTTGTTATAAAGCTCTTTAGTGTTAATTCAGGGCTATTAAATAAATTATACACAGAAAATAATCTGGTAATATAAGAACCTAACCATACTGCACCTGCAGATAAAGATATAAAAGCAAAGTATTTTGAGAGAGTTGGAATGTTTTTCATAATTCACTTAAAAAGTTGAACGAAAATAATGAAAAAAGATGAATATTTCAGCTATATCTATCAATTCTATTTCAATAAAATTATTATAGACTTCTGAAAAACTAACTAATAAGAAAAACCATCTAAAATTATTTGCTAATTTAATAGTTACTCTTGGAATGACTCATCGCAAAAAGAGAGAATGGTTCCGATATCTCTTTCCAGAAATCACTAATTACCGATGATATTATATCTGGAGCAAATCAATTTGCTTAGCTTAAGATGTGATTATATAAACAAAGACTATTTTAGTCTCCGCTTAAAGAACGATCTATACAAAATACAAATCATATATTAACAGTATTAGAATAAATATTTATATCTATATAAAATAATAAGTTATAATATATAGTTAAATCATAAAATATCTATTTGACGATATTTCTTATAATCGTATTATTTATAGTGTTATTGATAGACAGGTTAGGGTAATCAATCGTATAATGTAATCCCCTGCTCTCTTTCCGCAATTGCGCTGATTTTATTATTAGATGGGAGCAAGTTATCAAATTTCTAAGCTCTAACAATTCAGGGAATATTTTTGTTTTTTTATAAAGTACTTTTGTCTCTTCAGCAAGGTTATTTATCCGTTTTGAAGCTCTTTCTAAACGTAAATTCGATCGAACAATTCCAACATAATCCCACATTATTTGCTTTACTTCAGTAATACTATGTGTAATTAAAACTTTTTCATCCGCCGATAAAACACCGGAATCGTCCCATTCAAGTATCTGTGGTATGTTGTTTGAGTAATCTTTAAGAAGAGCCTTTATTGATATAGCACATCTGCTTGCATATACTAAAGCTTCTAACAGAGAATTACTCGCTAATCTATTCGCACCATGTACTCCAGTCATTGTAACTTCACCGCAACCATAAAGTCCGTTAATAGATGTTTTACCATTCATATCTACAACAACACCTCCACAAGTATAATGTGCCGCAGGTACAACCGGAATAAGATCTTTAGTAATATTTACGCCTATCTTTAAACAGGTAGCATATATATTCGGAAAGTGATCTATTATTTCATCTACGTTTTTATGGGTAAGATCAAGATAAACATAATCATCTCCCCTCTTTTTTAATTCATTATCTATTGCTCTTGCAACAATGTCTCTTGGAGCCAATTCTTTTCGTTTATCATAGTTTTCCATAAATAGAGAACCGTCTTTCGTTCTGAGAAGACCTCCAAAACCCCTGACTGCCTCAGAGATAAGAAAAGACTTTGATTTAAAATCAGGTAAATTTTTTGGAGCATAAAGTGAAGTGGGGTGAAACTGGATAAACTCCATATTCCCAATTTCTGCTCCGGCTCTGTAAGCCATTGCAAAACCATCTCCGGTTGCAATTAGTGGATTAGTTGTGTGAAGATAGACCTGCCCTGCACCGCCCGTAGCTAAAACTGTTGCTTTTGAAATAATTTGTATTACATCGTTATTTGAATAATCAAGAATGTAAGCTCCCCAGCAATTAATATCTTGCTTTGATGATATATTTTTATCTAAAACGTTATGTTCTGTTATTAAATCAATTGCAATTGAGTTCTCAAATATTTTTATATTATCTTTTTCTTCAACCGCCTTTATAAGGGCTCGTTCTATTTCTTGCCCGGTAAGATCTTTTGCATGAAGAATTCTTGGCATTGAATGCCCGCCTTCTCTTGCAAGATCAAATTCATTTCCTTTTTTTGTAAATTCAGTCCCAATTTTAATCAGGTCATTTATTCTTTCAGGTCCCTCTTTAACTATCGATTCTACTACTTCCCTGTCACATAAACCTGCGCCGGCAATCAGCGTATCTTCGATATGTTTTTCAAACGAATCATTGGGATCAATAACCGAAGCTATTCCTCCCTGTGCATAATTTGTATTTGACTCAGCAGTATTTTTTTTTGTTACTAAAATTACGTCTGCAACTTCGGATATTTTTAATGCGGCAAATAATCCTCCGATTCCGCTTCCAATAACTAAAACATCTGTATTTAATGACATTCTTTGCCCTTATTAATATTGATTAGAATATATAGAAATATTTATCAATCTTTAGTAAAAACCAAGATATAAAATTAGCAACTAAGTTATGGAGGCTTCCGAAAAATTAGATAAACTGTAATACGTCATTTCCAATTTATTTCGGAATATAACAAAATGTTCCTGGAATAAATTGAGGATGATTGTTAGAGAATATTATTCAAAAATCTATTCTGATTAAAAAATTATTTGAGATGCGAGCAAACATGTAGCGAGAAGAACAAGAAATAACAGTAAGGTAAGTAAAAGTGATAATATTATTTTGCCTGTAATAAACAAAATACTTTTATTGAAAAGGAATATTGACCAAAAGAATACTATAATTTCAAATCCTAAAAGCGAATATGATATTGTTGGCTTTATTTGAAACGGGTTTGGGTTATTTGAAAAAATATCACCGCCTAACACAACAAGTTCTACGGGAAAGATAAAAAACAAACTTATAATGAGTGGTATAAAAGAATACACATTCATTGCATAAATATCTTTAAATCTTAGTTTAATATCTAGTCTACTATAAACTGCTTTTTGCAAAAAAGAAAATCCACTGAAAATAATAATTGTGAATAGCAGAATTAGCAAGTAACTAAATATAAATGGTACTGTAACTCCGTCTTTACCCAACAGCGGTACCGATAGAAACCTTGCAATGATTAAATTCTTAATTGCAAGGAACAAGGAAATAAATATTATAAAATTTTTATTTTCAGCATAAATTATCTGGCGGAAAGCATTCGACGGGGTTTCAATTATTTGACCAATCGTTTTCCATAAATCAATATTTACTGCTCTCTCTCTTAAATATGATTTGCAATTAATACAGATTGATGTATAAAGTGGATTTATAGCAGAACATTTTTTACATGTTATTTGTTCTATTTTTTTCATACAATTATTAAAAATTAACTTTAAGGTTCAACATTTTCTGACCTGTGAAATAATTTTCTTCTACACTAAAATCAAACAGATGTGCATCCACATAAGCATCAACTAAATTAAGAAAATAAGTTAGAACCATATATATAGCAAACTGGTCACGTTGATCTCTATAAAAATCTCTGGCTTTTTTGTAATCATAATTACTATTGGTTCCATATTGTAAATAAAGATTTTTATAGTCTTTATACTTATTGTTATTATCTATCCACACGTAAACAAACCAACCCATTGTACCCCATACAACAGGGACCTTCCAATATGATTCATTATAAATTTGTCCCCATCCGGGGATGATTGCGCTTCTTAAAACTGCGCCCCATGGTGATTTTTGCATTACAAATTGTTCAGAGAAATTAGTCGTATCAACCACGGCAGTTGAATCCTGTTGTGCATTAATACAAATATTCAATAATATTATGCTAGCTAAAACTTTAGTTATATTTTTTATCAATGATTTCAAAAAGCTCAAATAATCTTTCTAATTCATCATGGGAATAGTAATCTATGATTATTTCTCCACCGCCATCTTTATTTTGTTTGCACTGAACTTTGGTGCCAAATATTTTTCTAAGTTTATCTTCAACATCAGCAAGATTGGAATTAAACTGTTTGACAGATTTTAATGTGAAGGATTTTTTCTGTGGAATTCCGTCTGTAATTAATTTCTTAACTAAATTTTCCACTTTTCTTACTGATAATCCATCAGTAAGAATTTTATCAAGTACAAAAAGCTGTAAATCTTCTCCCGGTAAATTGATAAGTGCTCGAGCATGACCTTGAGATATTTTCTCTTCAACTAAACTTTCCTGAATTTGTTCAGGTAGTTTTAAAAGTCTGATTGAGTTAGCAATCGTAGTACGATCTTTACCAACTTTATCAGCAATTTGTTCCTGTGTAAGATGACATTCATCCATCAATCTTTTATATGCTTTACTAACTTCTATGGGATTTAATTTTTCACGCTGAATATTTTCAATCAACGCAAGAGCAAGCATAATTTCATCGGAATCAACTTTAATTATATAAGCAGGAATTTCTTTATACCCGATTTCTTTATAAGCTCTCAGTCTTCTTTCACCCGAAACTAATTGGTATTGATTGCCCGTTGTTCTTCTTACGGTAATTGGTTGAATTAATCCATTTGCTACAATCGATTTTTTAAGCTCTTCAAGCGCTAGAGGCTCAAAGTTTGTTCTTGGTTGGTATGGATTTGAGGAAATAAAATCAACGGCAATCTTAGCTAAAATATCTACCTGTTTCCCATCATCAAATTTGATATTTGCGTAATCGGGAGATTTTTGTTCTTCATTTTCTACAAACTTGTTGGGATTGATGAGTGCATCCAATCCTCTTCCTAAACTTGATTTCATTTTGCTCATTATAATTGTTAATTCAAATTACCAGAATTTTTCTCTAATATTTCTGAAGCTAAAGCCATGTAATTTTGGGCTCCCGATGAAATTGCATCATATAAAATAATTGGCTTACCGTAACTTGGTGCTTCTGAAATTCTAACATTTCTGTTAATAACTGTTTTATATACTTTTTCTCCAAAATATTTTCTTACTTCTTCAGCAACTTGATGTGATAATCTCAAACGAGTATCAAACATTGTTAACAAAACTCCTTCAATTGAAAGGTCTTTGTTAAAATGTTTTTTAACGATATTTATCGTGTTTAACAATTGCCCTAATCCCTCTAAAGCAAAGTATTCACATTGCACGGGAATTAATACTGAATTTGAAGCTGTTAGTGCATTTAAAGTTAATAAACCCAATGACGGCGGGCAATCAATTAAGATGTAATCATATTCATTTCCGATATTGCTTAAAGCGTCTTTCAAAAGATTTTCACGATTTTCAATATCCACCATCTCTATTTCTGCACCAACAAGATTAATATTTGATGGAAGCATATCCAGATGAGGCATAAAAGTGCTGATAATAACTTCATGAATTTCTTTTGTTCCAACCAATACTTCATAAACAGACGGAGTATGATTTGTAACACTTAATCCTGAGGATGAGTTTGATTGAGGATCAATATCAATAAGTAAAGTTCTCTTTTCTGCCGCCGCTAACAATGAAGAGAGATTTATCGTAGTGGTTGTTTTTCCCACTCCGCCTTTTTGATTTGCTATAGATATAATTTTTGCCATGTACCAGATTTATCAAAAAAATTGAAAACAAAGATAGCTTATTGAAGCATTTATATGAACACCTAATTTACACTTCTATTTCTTCCCCAAATTCCATCACTTTACAACTAAATCCTTTTTCAGATAAAAGTCTCTTAAATTCATGAGGATCGGATTTAATTACAGGAAATGTATTAAAGTGCATTGGAATTGCAACTTTAGGATTTGTAAGCTCAACTGCCTTAACCGCGTCAATACTTCCCATTGTATAATTATCGCCAATCGGTAAAAGCATATAATCTACGGGATTCATTTCGCCGATTAATTTCATATCATAAAACAAACCTGTATCGCCTGTATGATAAATTGTTTTGCCTTCAATTGTTATCAGTACACCAGATGCTTCACCTGCGTACTGATTGTCCGGTGTTAGTGAGCCGTGATGTGCAATTGTAAATTTAATTCTTCCAAAATCAAAATTGTGTGATCCTCCAATGTGCATATTGTGCGCATTAAACCCTTTCCCTTTTACCCATTCGGCTAATTCATTAACACAAATAAATAAGGTTTTAGATTTATGAGCAATCTTAAAAGAATCGCCGACGTGATCTCCGTGACCATGCGTTAAAATTATAAAATCTGCTGTTACATCTTTTGATTTTACGGGACTATTCGGGTTGTCGTCTAAAAATGGGTCTATCAGAATTGTATAACCTGAGTTGGTTTTGATTTGAAAAGCCGAATGTCCAAAATATTTAAGTTTCATAACGAACTCCTTTACTAAATATTTTGTTTATAAAATGATTTAAATATTTTACTTTCAACAAACTTTTTTAATTCTGTTTCAAATACATTTTCGGTGTTTATTTTCTTTTCTTCAATTTTCTCAATAAAAATATTTTCAATATTTAAAGAATTTTCTTTGACCAAAGACTTAATATTTGCAACAGTAATATCAATATCTCTAACTGATCCTGATAAATCTTGTAGTTTCTGAATTTTATTATAAAATCTCATAAATTCTTTTTTGTTATAACAAGTTAGAAACAATTCCATAGAATATCTTACGCGCCTTAAGGCTATCCGAACATCGTGTAAATTATCGGCGCTTTTCTTTTTGAAATATTTTTCAGATGCAGAACTAAAACTATCAATTCTATTGTGCAGAATGATAATTGCAATTTTATTTAATTGTTTTGAATACTGTAACTCTTCAATCTGCCACTTAATTTTCTTTGCCATAATTTATCGAAACAAAATATTTATAAAACCGATTATAGCTTCTACCGGATTCATTTTACTTCTTTCATTTGCATACACAGTCGGAATATTAACAAATCCTATCCTAAATCCTGCTCGCGCAGAAAGTATAAGTATTTCACTTTCTGCTTCAAATCCTTCAGAGGTAGTCTTTACTTTCTCCAGAACATTCCGTTTATAAGCTCTAAATCCGCACTGGCTATCAATTATTTTCTGTTTTGTTTTTATCGATAAAAGCGTTGAAGTAATTTTATTGCTAAAGATTCTTATAAATGGCATATCTTTCATATTATTCAGGCGATTACCAATTATTATATCATTACCATTTAACTCATTAATCAAAACCGGAATAAAATCCGGATTATGTTGATTATCAGCATCCAATGTAACGATAATATCAAAGCCTCTTTTTAAACTTTCATAAAAACCTAATTTTAAAGCGTAACCTTTTCCCCTGTTTTGATCAGACGATAAAATAATAACATTATTAAAATCATTTATTAGTTTTTCAGAATTATCAGTCGATCCGTCATTTACGGCAAAAACTAAATCAACAAACTTTAATGTATTCTGAACAACATCACGAATAAAAGGTTCTTCATTATAAAAAGGAATAACGGCACAAACTCTACTTCTGTTTTTTGAGCTGTTCAAAAAATCCTTTCCATCCTTTTTTCATTAGAGGTTTAAAAGATTTATTCAATCTTTTTTTCAAGGCATCTTTGGAGAGACCGGTAGTTAAAGTGGCATTTTCTGCAATTGAAATACTTCCGGTTTCTTCCGAAACAATTATACAGACAACATCCGCTTGTTCAGATATTCCCAAACCCGCACGATGTCTCATTCCCAAACTTTCGCCATTAACAGACGTAACTTGTGAAAGTGGTAAAGTGCATCGTGCAGCTTCAATCAATTCTTTATTAACAATTACAGCTCCATCGTGTAAAGGAGACCTGGGGTAAAAAATAGATGTTAATAATGGAGCGCTTATGCGTGCATTTAATAGTTCACCTGTTTCTGCAAATCCTCTGATTCCTGAGGATTTAATCATAACAATTAATGCTCCGTGCTGATGTTGGGATAATTCAAATGCTGCCTCAACAATTTCATCAATTGATTCGTTGGACTCTGGTTTATTAAAAACTTTGAAAATAGGATTGCGGGCTAAAATAACAAGCAGGCGCCTTATCTCTGGCTGGAATAAAATAACAAATGCAATCACCCAGATACCAGTAATTAAATTTAATAACCAGCTTACGGCTCTTAAGTTTAATGATTGTGAAATGAATGAGGCTAAAAGGATGATAAGAAGACCAATGAAAATTTGCGAAGCAATAGTTCCTCTTAAAATTTGATACAACTTGTAAAAAATGAATGATACAATTGCTATGTCAATCACATCTGAAAGAGTGATTGTTAAAAATCCTATTTGAAATAAATCTACCATCAGTCTTCAATTATTTTATTAACTAATTTAACCATTTGATTGCAATATTTTACATTATGTGTGCGAATAATTTTTGCTGATTTTAGAACTGATATTGCTTCAAGAATTACTGTTGCCACATCGCGCTCATCTGTATCTAAATTAAGAGTTTTTCCTATAAAAGATTTTCTTGATAATCCCATCATTATAGGATAACCAATAGATTTAAATTTGTCCAATTCACTAATCAATTTAAAATTATCATCAATTCTTTTTCCAAAACCTATTCCCGGATCAATAATAATTTTATTTACTCCATTATTAATTGCTTTGTTACACTGGAATTCTAAATAATCATATACTTCTTTTACAACATCATCATAAAAAGGATTTTGCTGCATTGTTTTAGGGTTACCTTTTATATGCATTATAACTACGGCAGAATTATATCTTTTTGCTACGTCTATCATCCTTTCATCAAAAGTTAATCCGCTAATGTCATTTATAATTGTTGCCCCGTTGTCTAACGCTTGTTCTGCAACTTCGCTTTTTGTTGTATCAATGGAAATCAGAATATCTTTTCTTAATGATTTTATTTTTTTTATAAGCGGAATTGTTCGATTTAATTCTTCTTCAATTGTAACCTGGTCAGAGCCCGGACGGGTAGATTCTCCACCAACATCAATAATATCAGCACCATCATTTATCATTTCTAATGCATGATCAACCGCTGAATCCAGTGATAAATATTTTCCACCGTCTGAAAAAGAGTCCGGAGTAGCATTTAGTATTCCCATTATTCTGGGTTTATCAAAATTTATTTCAGCCTTATTTAAAGTGTAAGTAAAAGCGCTCATATTATCACAGCTATTTTACGAAATAAAATTGTTGTAAAATATCTTTAAAAGATATAATAAAAAAAGCGGTATAAACCGCTCTTAAAAACAGAAATCAATAAAAATATTAGCGGGAAATAATATTTTTTAATTCGGTTGTTGCGGCAGAAATATTGTCTGAATGAAATATAGAAGATCCGGCAACAAAAACATCACATCCCGCTTTTAGAACTTTTGCGATAGTTTTATTATTTATACCTCCATCAACTTCGATTAAAAAATCTGACTTCACAGATTTTCTTAATTCCGCAGCTTCTTTAATTCGTCTTTCAGAATTAGAAATAAAACTCTGCCCGCCAAAACCAGGATTGACTGTCATTATCAAAAGTAAATCAATATATTCTGCAATATCTTTAAGAGAAGAAACAGGAGTTGCAGGATTTATAACAACGCCTGCTTTTGTTCCCAATTCTTTAATTCGATTAATAGTTCGGTTAAGATGGGTAACTTCCTCAAAATGAACTGATATAATATCAGCCCCGGCATTTCGAAAATCTTCAAGAAACAAGTCAGGATTTTCTATCATCAAATGCACGTCAATCGGAAGTTTTGTAGATTTTTTGACAGCTTCAACTAAAACAGGACCAAACGTAATATTGGGAACAAAGTGTCCGTCCATAATGTCACAATGGATCCAATCAGCGCCGCTCATTTCAACTAACCTGATTTGTTGAGCCAGATTTGAAAGATCGGCAGATAATATTGATGGTGCTAATATTTTCATTTGATGTTATTCCGGTATTTCATCTTTCTCACCAACGGTTCCCTCTTTAGTAATAAAGAGATCAACTCCGTCACCGGAATTTAATTTGTTTCCCGGAGCAGGATATTGATCAAGAACTGTGTTTGGTAATAAGGAACCTGAAATCTGATAATTTATTTTCCCGACACTTAAAGAACTATTTGTTAAAATATTTCTTGCCTCAGTTAAAGATTTTCCAATTAAATCCGGAACTTCAATATCTCCAAAGCCCTTACCAATACTTACCGAAACCCCGACTGCTTGACCTTTTCTTAACTGGGTTCCTTCTTCAAATTGTTGATCAAAAATCATATCTTTTGGCTGGGCGGAGGTTGCCTCATCAATTGTTCCTAATTTAAGTCCAACTCTTTCAAGTGCAAATCTGGCATCAAGAACAGACTTACCTTTAAGCAGAGGAACGGAAACAGTCTGATCTCCCCCACTCAAAAATAAAAATATTGTTCTGCCTTCTTTAACAACTTTTCCTCTTTCGGGTTTTTGCATAAATATTTTTCCGGGAGGAAGTGATACACCGTATGTTGTATCAGCAATTACAGGTTTAAAATCATCTTCTTGTAAAACCTGGAATGCTTCATCCTGACTCATTCCAACAACGTTGGGAACAATGGTTTCAGGCGAGCTAACATATAAGGGTAATATAATGTTGTCCATAATTAAAATAACGGCAACAATTATCCCAAATACTATAAGTAGTTTTTTAACAATGGTTTTTTCGAAAAGTTTTTTCATTTATTCAAATATATCAAATGAGCTAAATTTTAACAAACAATCTTACGGGTAATTAAATTTGTTTCCAATCTTGACTAACAAAACATAAATTGCATTAAAAATAAAATATATGTTTAAGAGTTATTATTTTTTAAATAGACTTGTTTTAGAGTTAAAACAAATAATTGCTAATAAAAGAATATTAGGACTATTTTCCCAGGAAAAAGATAAGTTAATTATTCATCTTCAAAACGATGAGGATTTATATCTTGAAATATCAGTAAACCATAGCGGACCATTTGTTACTCTAAGAAATAAATTCAGCCGGGCACGTAAAAACACTATAAATTTCTTTTCCGACCTATCTAACGCTATTATAAAAGATGTTTTAATAGCTGCCGATGATAGGATTATTTTAATCTCGACTAACAGTGGGGAAATTTATTTTACAATCCGGGGAAAGTTTACTAATGTATTTTTTATCTCAGGGAATAATATTGAATCGTTTAAAAAGGAAGATAATTTATATCTCAAAAAAATTATAACTGAATTTTCTGAGAAAAAATATTTACAATATTTTAATATAATTGATGAGGAAGAAATAACCGGACAATCAATTGATCAGATTAGAAAAAAATTCCCTTTTGTAGGAAAAGAAATAGCTAATGAAGTAAAATTAAGAACTTATGTTCAAGAAGATCACAGCAAAAAACTTTTAGTAGTATTAAAAGTTATCGAAAACGAAAAACCAGTTCTTTTCAACGATGAAGCAGCAGGCAATTATTACATTGGATTTGATGATATGCTGATATTCTCAGGAATGAAGAAAGAATATTTTGATAGCCTTCTAACCGCTTTTAATAACTTTCTTTCCAAAAAATATTATCAGGATGAAAGACTTTTTAAACAAAAAATAATTAAATCATTTTTGGATAGAGAACTTAAAAAAGCAACAAATAAATTAAATAGCCTTAAAGTTGTGATTGAAAAAGGTTCAAACGAAGTTGAACTGAATAAATTTGCTAACCTGCTACTGATTAACATTAATAAAATAAAATCCGGTGATGAACAAGCTGAATTAACTGATATTTATGAAAGTGGTAAAAATGTTTTTATAAAATTAGATCCCAAACTAACACCAAATCAAAATGTAAAGCGATATTTTGATAAAGCAAGAGATAACAGGATTAATTATGAAAAGTCTTTAAAGTTGAATAAAATAACTAAAAAGTATTTTGAAAAATTGAAGGCAATTGAGCAAAGATTAATTAAAATTAATTCATTAAATGAACTGGATGTTATAATGGATGAATTAAACCTAAAGGATGATAAAAACGAAAAAAGGAAAGAAGATATTTCTTCAAAATTCAAGCATTATATAATCGAAAATAAATATCACATATTTGTTGGAAAAGACAGCACTAATAATGATTTACTGACAACTAAGTTTGCCAAACAGAATGATTTTTGGTTTCATGCCCGCTCTGTTTCAGGGTCACATGTTGTATTGAGAGTAGAAAACACAAAAGAAGTTGTACCTAAAAACATATTGAAGAAAGCTGCTTCTTTGGCTGCATATCATAGCAAAGCGAAAACATCAGCATTGGCTCCTGTTTCATATACATTAAAAAAGTATGTAATTAAGAGAAAAGGAATGCCTATCGGGCAAGTTTCTCTCACTAAGGAAGATGTTTTACTTGTAAAGCCTGAAATACCAAAAGATTGCGAATTTATGGCTTCAGATCACATGAGTTAGAAATATTGCAAAAAATGCTAAAGTTCATATTGTGCAACTATTGCAAATAATTATTTTACCCCCTACCTTTATAAGGTATTATTTAGATACATTTTTAATTTAGTACTTTGAAATAGATTATTCAATAATATAAAGGAAGCCTTACATGAAGAAAATTACATATTTATTGATTTTATTGGCAATTGTATTTACAACTGTGCCATCAGAAGCTCAGTTTAAAGACTGGGGTACAAAATTTGGACTTAGAGGAAGTGTTTTATTTCCTGAAAATGAATTCGCAAATCTCGGTTTTGGCGGAAATGATGACTTTTCATTCGACTGGTTTGAATTTTCATATCTCGGTGAAGCATTCTTTGGTTTTGAATTAACAAAATCATTAGAATTGCAACTTTCAGGCGGTTATGGAAAATATACAAGCAAAGCAATGTTTGGAGAAGGAACTGATTTCGGAAAATATGAGACTACGATAATTCCAATCAGTTTACGATTCAGAGTTAGTCCTTGGGATCTAAAAGGCTGGAATCCATATTTTTATGTCGGTGGTGGAGTGGTGAATTTTACCATTGATACCAAACCGGGCGTTGTTTCTGGCAAACCAATTGAGGAAGATGGCTGGGTAGCTATAATTCCTGCAGGAATTGGTGCTGAGTTTGCACTTTCTGAAAGAGTTCTTCTTGACTTTTCTGTCGGCGGCGCTATGACTTCATCATATGATATCGATGGATACAGAAGCGGTGAAGACGAAATCTGGGATTCATATCTTAACGCAGGTCTAGGTCTTACCTTTACAGGTGAAAACTGCAAGGCTGATAAAGATATGGATGGACTTGGGAAATGTGACGAACAAAAAATTGGCACGGATCCAAACAATGCAGATACAGACGGTGACGGATTAAATGATGGTGAAGAATTTCTTACCCATAAAACTGATCCTTTAAAAGTTGATACAGATGGTGACGGATTAAATGATTTTGCGGAAGTAACAACATACAAAACTAATCCATTAGTAGTAGATACAGATGGTGACGGATTAAATGACGGTGAAGAAGTTACCAAATATAAAACTGATCCGTTAGTAGTTGATACTGATAAAGATGGTCTTTCTGATTATGATGAATTTGTTAAATATAAAACCAATCCTCTCTCAGCAGACACTGATATGGACGGTTTAACCGATAGTGAGGAAGTTCTTAATTACAAAACCAATCCGTTGAACAAAGACACAGATGGTGATGGTTTAACAGATAGCGAAGAAGTGATTAAATATAAAACCAACGCATTAAACAAAGATACAGATGGCGGTTCGGTTGATGACTTTACAGAAGTTAAACGTGGAACTGATCCACTTAATGCTGAAGATGATGTTGTCAAAATTGGCGTTCCAATCATTCTTGAAGGTATCACTTTTGACGTCAATAAATCAACCATTAAATCTGAATCAGAAAATACTTTAATGAAAGCTCTCAAAACTTTACAAACATATCAGGAAATTTCAGTTGAAATAGCCGGATACACTGACAGTGATGGAAGTGCAAAGAGCAACTTGAAACTTTCTCAAGCAAGAGCAGATGCTGTTAAAGCCTGGTTAGTTGGAAAAGGTATAGATGCCAATAGAATAACAACTGTTGGTTATGGCGAAGATAAACCTGTTGCTGATAACAAAACTAAAGAAGGTAAACAGAAAAATAGAAGAATTGAGTTTACAAGAACCAAATAATCTATTTTAACTTAATTTATAAGGGTGTCTTATGACACCCTTTTTTTATATTAAATAATATGCTATCAAAAGAACAAGCCTTATTTATCGCGAAGGGATTAATTCCTGATTTGGAAATGAGAGGTGTCAGGATTTCTGATGCTTTTATAAGCAGTAAACTAACAGACAAATTACCACCGAATTGCTGGTACATAAGCTATTCTCAGGTGTTATTGAATTATTTAAGCTGCGGTACCGGTAGCACGATTTTCCTTTGCATAAATAGTCGTCACTGAAAAAGTCATTTATTGTCTGTAATGATAAAAGATTTGAAGTCTAATTGTTGCTCTAAAAGAAAATATTTTTCAATAATCTGATTTTTCAGCCAGTTCAAAATCGGCAATAAGA
>JBAQCL010000029.1:0-104650 GCA_049294175.1 Ignavibacteriaceae bacterium
AAATTAGAAAAAGCAGAACTAAACAGAGCCAATTATTGGAAATCTTTAGAACAGCCAGCTTAAATTATGATCACTTTTAATACACATTATTTTTTAACAATTGTAACTTTTCCCTTGATGCATTACACTTATCTCTTTATTTCTAAATAACTTATCTCTGTTTCTTCCTATTGGCGGTCATTAGAGCTTTTTACTTAATGACAAATTTGGGTTTATTATAGCTGATGTATAAAACAAAAGCGGTTCAAATATTTTGAACCGCTTTTTTAAGGAAAGAGTTTAATCAGGGTTATCTTGTTCGTGTTTTATTTGTTTTATCAGTCGATTTTGTATTATCTCTACTACTATTACTACGAACACTTGAATCATTCCTTTTTACTTCGGTATTCCTGCTTTTGCTTGTGTTTGTAGTTTGATTTCTCTGAACATTTTTATTTGTTTCCTGATTTTTTACCTGATTTCTATTTGTAGTTGTAGTTTTATTTGTTTCTCTTGTGCTTACATTACTACTGTTATTTCTTTCAGTTGTTTTGTTAAGATTTCTATTATTTCCCAGTTCAACCTTATTAAAATCCAAAGTTGATTTTCTATCATTTCTTTCAACCTTAACATTTCTTAAGCCGTCGTTAGAAATATCTTCCCTGCTGGCAATATATGTTCTAACTTCTTTGTCCCGGTTTTTAGTATTTCTATCTCTTGATAATTCATTCGGATCATTAACCGTTACAATATTTCTTTTCTCAATGGTTCTTCCAACTCTTTCACGAATTTTGTCAAATTCTACTCCATTATTTCTTACCCTGCCATCATAATATGAGTAGTTGGTTCTTATTTTTGTTCTCTGATACACTTTATATCTATTCTGTGGAGTAACATAATATTTGTAAATATTTCTATCACAAAAATGATTGTACTTTACAAAATTCCAGTAATGATAAGAAACGTGATAATCATAGGAATAATGAATTCCAACTGAAATTGAGAATGATGCGTAAGGTGATAATGGAGCCCATCCGATGTAATCATCATCATATCTCCATTCAACCCATGCAGGAGCCCATTCATAATCAGGAACCCAAATCCAGCCATAATAATCATCATAGTACCATCTTCCATAATGGTAAACTATTTCACCAAATGGTTCATAAGAATCCCAATACCATCCATAATCTGTATAAACCCATTGACCATAGTTATAAGGAGTCCAGGATCGTTTCAAATTTGTTGGGCGCCAAACCGGCGTACCGAAACCTATTTCTAACCAGGTTCCGTATGGTGAGAGTGAAGTATAGAAATAACCTCCCACTCTTTTAGAATAATCTGTATTTGCATCGATATTTGCTGATAATGCAAAAACTAATAATATTGATGTGATAATTAACTTTTTCATGACATTCTCCTTTGTGTCTTGCTTATATTACCCAACGATTATGCCATTTCAAAATTGCTATTTTGAGGCAATTAGCGATTTTTTGTCGAATAATTGTATAGTTGAGTAAACAGTTATGTATTTGAAAACTAAAAAAACTAACGTTTAACTTTTCGATCTTTCCAAGCAAGGTTGCCAAACATTCCCATAAATCCTGAAATCAAAATATATGGAATCTGAAGAATTTCTGTAATAAGAAACGGTTGCAATATTTTTGAGTCAAATAATAATTTTGTTCCTCTTTTAAGTATCAGATATTCTACGAAAAACTTTGTAAAAAATGTAATAATAAATGTGGCAAAAAATTTAAGTGAAAATAATAATCCAAAAATTGGTTGAACAATTAAAGAGAAATAGAATAAAAAAATCAGGATTAACTTTACCAATAAAAATGTATCTCCATAAAACAATCCTTTACTCGCCCATCTTTTGCGCTGGTGATAAAAATCTTTCAAAGATTGATTTGCCTCTGTTGAAACAATTGCATTTTTATCAAGTGCAAATTTGATTTTATAATCAGTATCGCGATGAATTTTTTGCATTAACAGTTCGTCATCACCTGAAGAAAGACTCATCTGATATGTAAAACCCCCAACTTCATCAAATACTTTTTTACGATATGCGATGTTTGCAGCATTACAAATTATTGGTTTCCCGGCTCCAATCAATCCAGCGCCTGTAATCACCAAACCTGCAAATTCTAATCTTTGCATTTTATTAAAAAGATTTTCATCAAAACTAAACTCCACAGGACCGGAAATGAACCCGGTTTTATTATCCATAAATTTCAACAGATTAATTAACCAATCTTTTTTATGCATGCAGTCTGCATCGGTTGTAACTATAATTTCCCCTTTGGATTTTTCTATTCCAAATCTTATTGCTCTTTTTTTATGAGCACTAATAGAATAATCATTGGGAACGGAATAAATAAAAACATTATTTCTGTGAGGTAAATTTTCCAAAAGTTGCAAAGATTTATCATCCGAAGAATCATTTACAAAAATTATTTCAAATTTTTCAACAGAATAATTTTGGTTGATTAAACTGTTGTATGTATTTAGAATATTATTTTCTTCATTTCTAAAAGGGACAATAATGGAAACAAATTCTATTGGGATATTTGCTTCCTGTTTACCGGAAAGTTTTGTTAACCCGATGTAAATTTTAAGTAAAAAAATTACATAATGAATTAAGAGCAATAGTATCAATATATAAAGTGTTATTTCAGTCATCACTCTTTTTTAGAAGCAGAGTTAATCCAACAAGAGATGGGATTAAAACATTTATGAAAAAAAGAAAAATTGAAGCATTAAATCCTGTAGATGCCGATTCGCCGATTTGAGTAATAAAAAATATTGAGGCGCCTTCGCGTATTCCTAATTCTCCAAATGAAACGGGTGGAATTATTGTTTTGGCAAACATTACCAAATTACCAGCCCAGATGTAATTTATAAAACGACTTTGATTTGAAAATGCAATTACTAATAAAGCATACTGAAGAATAAAACAGATATAAAATAAAGTTGAAACAATAAACATCTTTGTTGCATACTTTTTATCCAGTTTTTGAAATACTTTTATCTTTTCAAATAACCAATGCAGTTTCATTGAATGTTTAAGTTTTGCAAAAAGTACATTATCCCAAAATTCATCGTTAAAAATCATTAAACCGATCAGATAGAATAATAAAAAAACAACAATGAACAATGATAAAGTAAGATAGAAACTTATTTGATAATGATAATGGATAAAAAGTAAACTTGAGATTGAACCAATAAATGCTACGATTAATAAAAGAAATAATTTATCTAATAACGTTGCAAGTGTAACCTGCAGTAAAGATTTATTTTTAAATACTATTGATCTTCCAAAATATTCACCAATCCTTGCCGGTGTAAAAACTCCGGCAGAAAAACCATAAAATAAGGAAAGCCAGATTTTTGAATTATGATGTTCTTGAAGTATTGCATTTGCAGTTAACTTCCACTTATAGAATTGCAAATAGACATTAATAAAACTTAACAAAAATGCGGCTGCAATTAAGTAAATATTTGCTCCTTTAACTGCATTTAATATTTCTTGTACATTAACGCTAAAGATTATATATGTTAACAATCCTAAAGCAATAATAATTTTAGCTATAACTGAAAGAACAGTTTTATACCGATTAATAAAACTGTTTTGCTGTATAATATTTTTCACTTCCTGAACTGTCACAATTACTGCTCTATCTCAAGTATATTGATTTTAAGTCCTTCAGTGCAATTTGTACACATACTGTTTTGTTTCCGATCTGCTAAAACAGAACTTCTGAATTTTTGATATTCATCTGAAATCCAAATATCATGGAATCTTTTACCATTTAAGACGCCTAATTGAAATTCGGCATCCTTATCAAAACAACACGGTACAACTTTGCCATTCCACGTAATTACAGAAGTCCGCCATAATGCAAAACAGTGATTCTTTAATTTATTCTTAATTGCAAATTTTCCGTCTTTTAGTAAATATCTTCTGTACTTTGCATTGTCAGGTAAGAATTTTAAAGCATTTTCGTAAGAAGATATTTGCATTGTTTTAAAAACAAGTTTATCAACCCCGGCATCTTTACAATACTTTTTCACATCATCAAGCTGATGCTCATTCTGCTTCATTACAATAAATTGAAATTCAACAAAAGGATTTTTTTTCTTCAGTCCTTTTTTTCTTTTTATTAATAGTCTTAATCCTTTATCCGCTTGTTCAAAAGTTCCGCCAACACGATACTTTTGATAACTTTCTTCATCAAGACCATCTACGGAATAAATCAATTTATCAGGAGCGTTTGCAAGAATTAAATCAACATTTTTTTCATTAATAAAATGCCCGTTTGTGCTGATAGAAATATATATGTTATTAGCTTGCGCATATTTGATCATTTCCGGAAGCTGTTTATTTATATAAGGTTCCCCTTGGAAAAATAATTGCACATAAAATCCAGTGTCTTTTATCTGGTCAATCCAGTTTTTAAAATCAGAAAGATTTAATAATCCAAGAGGTCTTGTAAGTGAACCCAAACCCGAAGGACATTCCGGACATTTTAAGTTGCAATGATTTGTCGGCTCAATTGAAAAAGATACGGGAAGACCCCAAACTATCGGTTTACGAACAATACGTGAAACGCTAAACGACAGAATTATTTTAACTGTGTTTATTAAACGTCGGAAAGTAACATATTTGAAAAGATTTATTTCCAATTAGAACCAAATTTTTACCTGTGAAGATAACCAAAGCATCATTTTGTTAAAAGAAGTTTTTAAACCTGTGATGCAGGTTCAAATATATTGTGATGCAAAGTGCTTTTTCTTAGTTTTGTTTATCGTTTTACATTATTTGAGGTTAGAATGTTTATAAATTTCAGCGATATTCCTAAGAATCAAAATTTATTTCTTGATTACTTATATGAATTCGAGAATGTGCATGGATATTATAAACACAACTTCCGTGATAAAGAAAATTATATACCCTTGTTTAAAAGCATTTCTGAATCGAGAAAAGATAAGCAACTAAATCTTTCATCCATTTTAAAAAATCAATATTCATCTTTGCAAAATATATCCGGTAAAACGCAAAGAAATATTGAATCATTTGATAATGCAAATACTATTGCAATTGTTACCGGTCAACAGCTTGGTATTTTGGGCGGACCACTTTATACTATCTACAAAATTATCACAACCATAAGATTGGCTAACCAGTTTACAGAAAGATATGATGATTTTAAGTTTGTTCCCGTTTTTTGGTTAGAAGGAGATGATCATGATTTCAATGAAGTACGTTCGATAAATTTATTTGATAATGAGAACCAAGTATTAAATGTTGCATACAAAGAAGAAATTAATGATGATGATGCAAAACAAAGTGTTGGCAATATAAATTTTGACGAAGCACTAAATGATTTTTTAAACAAGTTTGAAAGCAGTTTAAGAGACAGTGATTTTAAAAATGAATTGGTAGTAAAACTTAAAGAATGCTATCAAGTCGGAAAATCTTTTAAACAAAGTTTTAAGGAACTTTTATTTTGGCTGTTTGATGAATATGGTTTGATTTTATTTGATCCGCAGGATCCAGAAGTAAAATCATTATTAAAACCGATTTTTAAAAAAGAGGTTAACGATTTTAATATTCATACACAAAAGTTAATCCAGGTTAGTGCAAAACTTGAGGAAGATTATCACGCACAGGTAAAAGTAAAACCGGTAAATCTATTTTATCACACTGATGATGGCAGATATTCCATAGAACCTGTTGAAGAAATATTTAAACTTCGCCGAAAAAGAAAACAGTTTACAAAAGATGAAATTCTTGCAGAGATTGAAAACTCTCCACAACTGTTTAGTCCCAATGTTTTACTTAGACCTATTTGTCAGGATTATTTATTACCCACGGGATTTTATATCGCAGGTCCAAGTGAGATTGCTTATTTTGCTCAAATTACACCCCTATACGATTTTTATAAAATTGTAACACCTATTATTTACCCGAGATCATCTGTAACATTACTTGAAAAAAATATTGCCGCAGCTTTGGATAAATATGATTTGACTATGACGGATATTTTTCTTGGTTTAGATGAACTTAAAGAAAAGGTTATTGCAGGATTATCCGAAAACAATATTGAAAAAACTTTTGAAGAATCATTACATGAAATTGATTTGACATTTGATAAACTAAAAGAAAATCTTTTTGCAATTGATAAAACTTTGGTGGATGCAAGTTTACGATACAGAGAGCGCGTTGTTTCAGCTATCAATGAACTAAAATCAAAAGCAGTAAAAGCACAGGAAACAAAACACGAAACTACTGTAAGACAACTTACACGTATGTCTAATTTACTTTATCCTTTGGGTAATCTTCAGGAAAGAGAAATAAATTTTATTTATTTCTATAATAAATACGGCAGAGATTTAATTAAAAAAATATTTGATGATATTTCTGTAAACGAGTTTGAACATCAGGTAATAACTTTATAAATCTATAATGAAGCCTGAGCCTGTTGAAGGATGCGTTACTTCTTAAAAACATCATATCCGATAAACTCATTTTGACAACCGAAATTATTTTTAATTAATAACTATTTGTTTTATTTGCTCTTCAAATTTTGGATTGGAAATATTAACACAGTCAAAATCATTTACCTCTCCCCCATCGTCTAAAACCATACTTAAAACTCCAAAAGCCATCGCAATTCTATGATCTCCGTAGCTTTCAAAAACAGGTTTATTATTTTTTATTGATCCGGGGACAGCAAACCCATCATCAAATTCTTCAACATTTAATCCAAGCACTTTTAAGTTGTTACAAATAGATTTAATTCTATCAGATTCTTTCACTCGAAGTTCTTTTGCATTTCTGATAACAAAATCTCCACTTGCAAAAATTCCTGCAACAGTTAAGATTGGAATTTCATCAATAATATTTGGAACTATCTTTGAGTCGATATTAATATTTTTTAAGGCAGACGATTTAATAATCAGATTTCCGTATTCCTCGTTACTCGATGTTTTTATTTCATTAAAAGAAATATTGGCTCCCATTTGTTTTAAAATTTCAATAAACCCTGTCCTAGTGGGATTTAAAGAAACATTTTTTATTATCAACTCTGAGTTTGGAGTAAGCAAAGTAAGAATAACATGAAATGCTGAAGTTGAAATATCTCCCGGAACAAAATAATCCTTAGCTTGTGGATAATATCGTTTCGAAGATGAAGAATAAATTTTGTTATCAATTAATTTTACTGGTAATCTAAGCATTTTTTCAGTATGATTTCGTGTCTGTTCAGCTTCTATTACAACAGTTTCCTCATCACAATGTAAACCTGCAATTAAAATACTGCTTTTAACCTGGGCGCTTGCAACCGGCATTTCGTATGAAACAGGAGTTACAGTTTTGCCCGGAATAATGGTCAATGGTAAAGTAAAATCTTTATTTGAGATAAACTGAACGCCCATTTTTTTTAGAGGCTCAATCACTCTTTTCATAGGTCGTTTGGAAAGCGATTCATCCCCAATTAAAGTTGAAGTAAAATTTTGTGCCGATAACAAACCGGCAATGATCCTGGCTGATGTACCTGAGTTTCCGCAATCCAAATCAGTGTCGGGATTCACAAAACCATTCAGTCCGCATCCTTCAATAAATATTTTTTTATCTTTTGATTTAATTTTAGCACCAAGCTGTTCCATAATTTCTATTGTGGATTTAACATCTTCACCAAGAGAAATATTTTCTATAGTTGATTTTCCCGAAGCCATAGCAGAAAACATAACTGCACGATGAGATATTGATTTATCACCTGTTAAGCTTAATTCACCATCAACTTTATTTATTTTTTCAAATTTCTTTTTCATTTATTTTTCACACCATTTATCAATTAACTCTTCAAGCTCTTTTTGATCAAGTTCACTTTTATTATACATTCCTTTTTGTAAACGCTGACGTAAAGCTTCGTAAAGTATTACTGCTGTTGCAACCGAAACATTTAGACTTTGTACCATACCAAATTGTGGAATTAAAAAAACTTCGTCTGCCAATTCTGCGGCGGTTTCAGAAACTCCGCGATGTTCATTACCAACAACAATTGCTGACCTTTGTGTTAAATCAATATCATAAAGACTTTTTGAATGATCAGTTAAAGATGAAGCATAAATTTTGTAACCGTTTTTCTTTAACTCATTATAGCAATCTGCAACAGATTTATATTTTTCTTTTTCCACCCACTTAAAAGCTGAAGCAGAAGTTTTTTTGCCGATTCTAGGAAAGGCTTCAATCGTATAAATTAAATTTACTTTGGGAATTCCCACCGCATCGCAAGTTCTAAAAATAGCGGAAACATTATGCGGGTCATGAATATTTTCCATCACTACAGTTAAAGAATGCTGGCGGGATTTAATAACGTTTGAAATCTTCTCTAATCTTTTTTCGGTTTTTGTGCTTCTCACAAATTCATTTATCAAATATTAATTTATAGATAATTTTATTTTCTTCTTTTCTCGCTCTGTCCATTCGGATCTCTTTAGCAGAAAGCTGAAGATAAAATGAAGTGAGTTCTAAAATTTTATCAATTACAGAATCTTCATCATGCGCCCAACTTTCACAACCTTTTATTGAAGGAACTTCAGCAGTGTAACCGTCATTAGTTTTTGTAATAATAAGATCAATAACCATTAACTAATAACTGCTTTCGGAGTTTTGCCCTGCAATAATTTTTACACCTGCGCTTGCACCAAGCCTTGTTGCCCCTGCATTTACCATAGCAATTGCATCCTCATAAGATCGAATTCCACCTGAAGCTTTAACCTGTAATCTATCTCCGACAACAAATTTCATTAATGTAACATTATGAACAGTGGCTCCGCCTTTGGAAAATCCAGTTGATGTTTTTACAAAATTTGCACCGGCTGCTTTGGAAAGCAAACAAGCAATAATTTTTTCTTCATCACTAAGCAAGCAAGTTTCAATAATTACTTTGGAAGTACAAAGATGTTTTTTTGATAAATCGGCAATAACTTTTATATCATTAAAGACATATTCATAGTCTTTATCTTTTAATCTTCCAATATTAATAACCATATCCAGTTCTTCAGCACCATTTTTTACATCTTCCTCAGCTTCAAGAAATTTTGATTGAGTTGTTGTTGCACCAAGCGGAAAACCTATTACTGTGCAAACCTTAACTGTTGATGACTTGATTAAGTTAAAACAATATTCAACATAGGAAGGATTAACACACACGGAAGCAAATCTATACTGAATTGCCTCTTCACATAATTGTTTAATTTCAGAAGTAGTTGCATCCGGTTTTAACAAAGTATGATCAATCATTCCAGATAAATTTTTAACTGCTATTTTGTTATCGGTTTTTACGATTGATTGTTCATATTTAGAAAAATCAGTTAAGGTATTCTTAACAATTTCATCGGAAATAATATTACGCAAATCCATTATTCACCATATAATTTATAAGCTTTAAAAGTGTTCTGCAAAAGCATTGCTCTCGTCATCAACCCAACTCCACCTGGAACAGGTGTAATGTATGAAGCTTTTTTAGATACTTCATCAAAATCAACATCTCCAACAACCCTATAGCCCTTTGCAGCAGCCTTATCTTCAATTCTATTTATCCCAACATCAACAACAACCACAGCATCTTTAACCATATCAGATTTAACAAACTGAGGAACACCAATTGCGGCAATTAAAATATCAGCTTGTTTTGTATAATAAGAAATATCAGGGGCAGCGGAGTGACAAATGGTTACGATTGAATTTGCAAATTTTTTTTTTTGCAGCATTATATTCGCAATTGGTTTGCCGACAATGTTACTTCTTCCGAGTACAACTACATGCTTTCCTTTTGTTTCAATATTGTATCTAATCAACAATTCTTGTATTCCTGCAGGTGTACAGGAACGAAATGCTTCTTTACCAATAACAAGATTACCAACATTTACAGGATGAAATCCATCAACATCTTTTTTAGGTGAAATTGCTTCTATTATTTTATCTTCATTAATATGTTTTGGAAGTGGAAGTTGAACAAGAATTCCATGATAATCTTTATTGTTATTGTAAAACTCAATCAATTCAATTAACTCATTCTCGGAAATATCTGATTCTCTTTTCTCTGTTACAGTTCTCATTCCAATTTCATTGCAATCCTTTGTTTTGCTTTTTACATAAATTTCAGAAGCGGGATTATTACCAACGAGTATTGCCACAAGACCCGGAACATTTTTTCCATTAGCTTTTAGTTTATCAATTTCAACTTTTAATTCGGTTCTTATATCCTGAGCTATTTTTTTACCATCTAATAAAATCATTGTTAACTCAATTGTAAGTAATGTTATAATTTTTCTTTAAGTGATTTAAAATCTTTTTATCATTTTTTATTTCGTCATAAAACGGATTTGAATTTTGCCAACCTATTTTATTGTTTGTTCTAAAATTCTCTAATCTTCTCAAAGATATTTCGCAATATACCGGATCAATATCAAATGTCACACATTTTCTATCGAGTTGTTCACATGCTATTAAAGTTGTACCTGAATGTGCAAAAAAATCAGTAACTATTTCATTTTTGTTTGATGAAGCTTCTATAATTCTTTGAATGGCTTTTAACGGTTTTTGGGCATAACATCCATTTACATTTTCTTCCATCCGGTAAAATACTTGCTGAACATCTATCCAAACATTACCTGCACGAATAAATTGTGATTTACTTCGTTCAATATTTTCGGTCAAATCTCCGCTCACTTTTTTATAATATCCTTTAAGAACTTTGGGTATCTCTGTGTATTCAGATTTTATATTAAACTTTGGTTTTCCCTGAGTATAAAAAAGCAGTTCTTGCCTGATTGCCATCCAATTATATTGTGTGCCATAACCTCTTTGATTGCGCATTGTAATAAAACTTCGGGAAGTTAATCCCGTTACTTTTATCATTTCAATAAATCCACCAAATGGTTCAAAGTGATTTGATTGATCAGCGCCGAGCCAGAAATAGAATGAAGAATTTTTATCAGATATTTCCTGATTTAACAAAATCCATTCTTTGCACCACTGAATAAAATCATCATTTCGTTTTTCAGTAAAAGCAATAAAATTATATGGCGGATCCTGAACAGATAACTTAACTTTATCCTTACCAAAAATGTTTTTTACATTATTATTTTCACTAATATCTAAGCAAGCAATTTTATGCTTGTTAATTTCATCAACCCAAATTGTACCCTCTTTAAACCTGCAATAAGGCAGAAGCATTTTTCTAAGTTTTTCATCTTTATCAATTCTGGGCAGCGGATGTTTCAGCATCTTTGCTCAAAGTAAGTTTATCAAAATCTGGAAAAAATATTCTTTCAAGCTCTAAAGTTTTTCCGGTTTCCGTATCAATCTTAAAAAACATTCCGGTTAAATGAACATTATCTTTTGCAGTTTCATATTTCTGCGGGGTTGCAAATAAAAACCTGTTTATTGCAGCACTGGATTTCATTCCAATCACTGAATCATATGGTCCGGTCATTCCAACATCGGTTATATATCCTGTTCCATTTGGTAAAATCCTTTCATCGGAAGTTTGAATGTGAGTGTGTGTTCCAACAATAGCGCTTATTTTACCATCAAGATAAAGTCCCATTGCCATTTTTTCTGCAGTTGCTTCAGCATGAAAATCAACAAATACAATTTTAGTTTCAGATTTAATACGGGTAAGGATCCAATCCATTGTTCTGAAAGGGCAATCAATTGCGGTCATAAAAGTTCGTCCCTGTAAGTTTATAACAGCAACTTTTCCCTTTTTGATATCTGCAATGTAATAACCGTTGCCATGAGTACCTTTAGGATAATTTAACGGACGAAGTGAACGAGGTTCGTTTTTCAAATAATCCTGGGATTGATGCTTATCCCACGTGTGATTTCCGCCTGTAATAACATTAACACCTAACTCAAAAAGTTTTGGACCTTCTTTATCAGTACAGCCTTTTCCATCGGCAATATTTTCACCATTAACAACTACAAAATCAGTTTTATATTTTTGAATAAGCCCAGGCAGCCAGGTTTGAACTATATCCATGCCGGGTTGACCGATAACATCACCGACAAAAAGTAAATTTAATGAAGCCATACTTTCCTAAATCTTTATTAGAAATATATCTAAATTGCGAGTAATTGAGAAATAAATGCGCCTGCTAATACTTTGAATGATTTAATTTTATACTTTAGATTTAAATATGCGATACAGTAATATTTTGGATCTTCCATTAGAAAATGCCTCATTCAGCGTTGTGGATGTTGAAACAACGGGTTTATCAGCAAACCGAAACCGAATTATTGAAATTGCATTGGTTAAAATCGAAAATTTAAAAATCACAGATAAACTTAATTACTTAATAAACCCGCAAATATATATTCCTCCATTTATCACTTCGCTTACAGGAATTAGTAACGACGATGTAGTTGACGCTCCAACTTTTTCAGAAATTGTTGATGAAGTTATTGCGTTTACAGAAAATACAATTTTAACTGCGCATAACTTTGCTTTCGATTCTTCTTTTTTAAATTCTGAATTTATGATAAGCGGGCGTGAGTTTATTAATGATCATTCCTGCTGTACACTTAAGCTCGCAAGAAACATTTACCGGGATTTAAAAAGTAAATCTCTATCTTCTGTCAGCGAACATCTGGATTTAAAAAATAAAAATGCTCACAGAGCTTTAGATGATGCTGAAGTAACAGCAAGAGTTTTATTAAAGATGATAAAAGAGCTGCAGAAAAAAAATAACATTTCTACAGTTGCTGAATTACTTTCTTACCAAAAAGGAATTTCTGAATCTCAATTACTAAATGTTAAGAAGGAGTTGCAAGAAGATTTCAGCTCTTTACCAAATGCACCTGGAATTTATTACTTCACAAATAAAAAAGATGAAATCATTTATGTCGGCAAAGCAAAATCAATTCGCGATAGAGTAAAAACTTATTTTTCACCTTCGGCGCCAAGGAAAGCACAAAAGATTGTTAAACAAGCAGCAAGATTAAAACACATAATTACAAACAGCGAATTAACGGCTTTACTTACCGAAGCCGAAACGATAAAAATTTTAGAACCGAAACATAATTCACAGTTAAAAAAGTTTGGAAATAAATATTTTCTTAAAATTACACGCGCTCATAAATCTCCACGAATCGAATTGACAAATCATTTTGATTTTGATGGTAATGATTATTTTGGTTTATTCATCTCTCGAAGAAAAGCAACAGAGATACTGGAATTTATTAACAAAACTTTTGGGATCAGGGAATGTTCCGATAAAGATTTTAGCAAAGGCAAAACTTGTTTTCTTTATGATATTCATCGTTGCGCGGGACCTTGCATCGACTCGACTACAAACAAAGCTAAACATTCAGATGAATTGGAAAAAGTTTATGATTTTCTTTATGGCAAGAACCAATATGCACTTGATAGGTTGTTAAGTAAAATGAAAGATTATTCCGCAAAACAAAAATATGAACAGGCTGCAGAGATAAAAGAATTGGTGGATTTTATTTTAGATCAGACACATAAATCATCCATAATTGCCGAGCCGGTAAACCGCGCAAATGTTTTATTTGAAATTGTCTCTCGTTTTGAAAATGATTATGTGTTATTGCTTGAAGGGAAATTTCACATTAAAAAATATCTGCACAATCATAAAGATACTTTTGAGCAGGCTCTTGAAGATTATTATAATAACACAATTCATTCTGATTCCAATCCAACTGAAGAAGATTTAGAAAAAATGAAAATCACTTTAAATTGGTTAGTTAAAAACAGGAACCAGGTTAGAGCATTTTATTTGAAAAATTATTCATCAAAGGCTGAACTTTATGAAAACATTTCACAATCATCGGATAAAAATTTTAACGAGCCTGAGAAGACAATACAAATAAAACCTGATCCAACTTACGATTATGATTTTTGAGTTATGAAAAAAGCAGAGAACGAATTAAATAAAATACTTAACGATAAACTGCACGGATCAACAGATATTTTAGACCAGGTTTATAATCACATCTTAAGAAATAAATCTGACATTAATTATTTGTTGAAAGCTTCAAAAAAAATTTCGCAAAAACTATCACACTTTCCTGTAATCACTAATTTTTTGAAAGATTTAGAAAATATTTTAATGTTAAATGATCCAAAAACATTAAATGATTTTCTAAACAATTTCGGCAGCAATGAAACAAATAAATATGCAAGATTTTTTGAAAATGAGATGGAAGTTCTATCAAAACTTAAAACCGTTTTAACCATTTCTCATAGCAGAACATTGATTAATGTATTTAATCACTGGAAAAAATCTTTTCCAAAGTTAAAAATTATAATTTGTGAATCACGCCCTTTAAATGAAGGCATTCTGATGGCAAAAGAATTATCAGAATTAAAGATTAGAACAGAAATCATAACCGAGGCAATGTCAGCAAAAATTATCGATGAAGTTGACGCTGTAATTTTAGGCGCAGATCAAATTTTAAACAACGGGAATATCGTGAATAAAACAGGAAGCAGAATGCTCGCAATTCTGGCAAAACATCATAAGTTACCTGTTTACGTTATTGCTTCTCCGTATAAAATTGTAAAGAAAAAAATTATTCAACATGAAAAACCTGCAGATAAATCATTGTTATCAAAAAAATCAAAATGGATAAAATTTAGGAATGACAATTTTGAGGAAATTGAAAAAGAGTTGATTACAAAAATTCTATTAGTTAAATCCTGATTAAATGCCTGCTTTTATAATTAAATCTTAAAGTTAAAAATATTGCTGATACGGTTAATCCAATTAATAAACCGATCCAGATTCCATCAACACCAAGTTTAAAAGTAAAACCGAGCAAATATCCAACCGGTAAACTAACAACCCAATATGCGACAAATGTAATAAGAGTTGGACCTTTAATATCGGTCAATCCTCTAAGCACTCCAATCCCAACTGCCTGGGTTCCGTCCGAGAGTTGAAATAATGCTGCAATAATAATTAATCTTGATGCGATTGAAATAACTTCCTTATCATTTATATAAAGAGTTGGAAGAAAATTATTAAATAAAATAAAAAGTAATCCTGATAACGACATTACAGAAGCACCCAGTGCAATTGCAGTGAAACCGGCTTTCCTAATATTTGCAATGTTTTGTTCGCCCATTGCATTTCCAACACGAATGCTCGCCGCCTGCGAAATTCCCAATACAATCATAAATGAAATTGAAGCAAGATTTATTGCTATTTGATGCGCAGCAAGTTCATTTGCACCAATCCAGCCAATCATAATAACGGCAAAAGAAAATGCTCCGACCTCGAAAAAATTTTGAAAACCGCTTGGTAAACCCAGACTTATAATTTTCTTAATGACTGGAATATTTATTCCTCTAAAATGAAAGCTAACATCGTATTCATTATATTTTTTGTTACGCATAACATAAATCATAATCACTACAGCCATAAAAACACGTGAACTAAAAGTTGCCCAGGCTGCACCGGCTAAACCAAGCTCAGGAAAGCCCCATTTTCCAAAAATCAAAACCCAGTTTGCTAAAGCATTAATAAAGTTTGCCAATAAGGAAATGATCATTGCAGGTTTCGTTTCCGATAAACCTTCAATAAACTGTTTATAGGTTTGAAATATCATCAGGGGAAATGCCGACAATGCAACAATGCTCATATATGTAATTGCAAATTCAGTTACTTTAGGCGGTTGATTTAGATAATGCAGATAATTCATTCCAAAGAACATAATTCCAATCATAATAATTGAAAGAGCAACATTAACCATCAGAGATTGTCTGAAATAAACTCCGCATTCGGAATATCTTTTTCCTCCAACAAGAATTGCTACCAATGGGCTAACTACATTAGAAGAACCAAGTCCAATAATTAGAATTACAAATATCAGGCTATTCCCCAAAGAAACAGCGGCAAGTGGAACTGGACCAAGCTGTCCAACCATTATACTATCAACGACACCCATCATCATAATACCAAGTTGTCCAATCATAACCGGATAGGCAAGCGAAAGAGTACTGATTATTTCTTTCCTTATGAATTTAGAATTGCCAGAGGACATAATTAATTTCTGAAATAAAAATGGTGAGTTAAAAATAATAAGAAAAGATTCTTTTACCTTAAAGAATTCTTTGAAGTGAAGGAATAATTATTATTAGCGGTTATTTTTTCTATCTCTTTTATTGAATCCCTTACTGTTTCATCTTTTGATATTTGCACCGTTAATGTTTTTTCGTTATCACTATCCGTGTTTAATAACAAATCAGCGGTACTTAAAATTCCGATGAACAAAAAAGAAGTTAATATAAAGGATGCTAAAATTCGGAACATTTTTAAAATTGATATTAGTTTAAGCTTGTACAAACTTGAATAAATATTGTGTTAAAGACAATAGTCCTGACAAATAATTCTTTACATTTTAGTAAATAAATTTGCTTTTTATAGTATAACTATAACTAATTTTATTATTAGAATTTAATCACTCTTTGGTTTATGACTAATCAATATCTAAAATTATCGCCTGATATAGACAATCTATTAAAAACACTTAGAAATCAATTCGCTGGGTACATTCCACTTGTTGAACTTGGGATTCACCCTTTAATAAAAGAAAAATTGCTTTCAAAAAAAATTGTTGATTTAAATGATGAGGTTGAATTCTGGTATAAAGCCGGGTATGATTATGTAAAACTGCAACCAAAGGCGGACTTTAATCCTATGCAAAGCGGTTCAGATAAAAATTATTCCTACAATGATGACGGTACTGTTTTTAGAAAATGGGCTTCAGAAAACAAAGGAGTAATTACAAATGTTGATGAATTTGAGCAATATCAGTTTCCATCAACTTCTGATTTTAATTACTATAATTTTGAAAAGATTAAAACTCACCTTCTCAATGGAATGGGTGTAATCGGACAATACGGGGATATTTTTACGATGACATGGGAAATGATGGGTTTTGAATCTTTTTCCTTTGCTCTTTTCGAAAATGAGCAATTAGTTATAGAACTCAATAACAAATTGGGCAATCTTGTTTTAGATATGTTTAAAAATTTTGTAGAGATGGATGTTGTGGATGCAATTTGGTATAGTGATGACATTGCTTACACAAACGGCTTATTGGTTTCACCGGATGTACTTGATAAATATTTTTTCCCATGGTTAAAAAAGATTGGAGATCTCGCAAAAGCTCACAACAAGCCACTTATTTATCACAGCGATGGAATTTTATACGATGTTTTTGATAAAATAATTGATTGCGGTGTCAATGCTATTCATCCTATTGAACCAAAAGCAATGGATATAGGAGATGTATATAAAAGATACGGCAATAAATTATGCCTTATTGGAAATATAGATGTTGATCTGCTTTCGAGAGGAAGCAAAGATGATGTTAGAAAAAATATTTTGGATAATATTGAAAAAGTAGGATACAATAGCGGCTATTGTGTCGGGTCTGGTAATTCAATTCCTGAGTATGTTAATTTTGAAAATTATATAACAATGATCGAAACAGTTAAAGAATTTAACCAGAACTTATAGAAATTACTTCTATAGATTTTTCGTAAGATTATAACCAGCAACAATTTCAGAAATAACTTTTATATGTGCCGGTGTTGTTCCGCAACAGCCGCCAATAATATTTGCTCCGGTTTCAATTATTAGAGGAACATATTTTTTAATTAATTCAGGTGTTTCCGAATAAACCAAAACCCCATCCTTGGTTTCGGGTAATCCTGCATTTGCTTGAATAAGTATTGGAACTTGTTCCGATACCTCACGAATATTTTTTATAATGGGAATCATTGCCCCAAAGCCTACACCACAATTGGCACCAATAATATCAGCACCATAAATGATTAATGATTCAACCATTTTTTGTGGGGATATTCCCATCAAAGTTTTAAATAATCCGTCCGATGTTTTATCATAAGTAAATGTACATACCACTTCAAGATCAGTATTTTCTTTAACTGCTTTTATTGCAAGTTGGGCTTCATCCAGATCATAAAAAGTTTCAATACATACTGCATCAGCACCACCATCACTAAATGCAATCGCTTGTTCTTTGAATGATTCATATAATTCTTCTTCAGAAACATCTCCCATCATTAAAAATTTTCCAGTAGGACCAATTGAAGCCATAACAATTTTATCATTACCGGCTGCTCTTCTTGAAATCTCAGCAGCACTTTGATTTATCTCATGGGCTTTTGCATCCAGGTTGTAATGTTTAAGTTTAAAGCGACTTGCACCAAAGCTATTTGTTTCAATTATATCAGAACCAGCTTCTATATAGCTTTTTGCGATTTCAAAAACATCTTTATCATTTGTCAAATTCCAAAGCTCCGGGCATTCCCCTGGCTTCAGACCTTTTTTAAATAAATAAGTTCCCCAGGCACCGTCAGAAACTAATAACTTTCCTGATCTAACAATTGAAGATATTTTATTCATTTCTTCCTCGCTTGTAACAAAATTCCATATTACAAATCGAGCATTGATAATCTTTACGCTCAACATTTTTCCCTATTCCAATAACTGCGCTAATTGACTTAATTGGAATCATCAACGCATTATCTGTAAGGTTTATTCCACAAAATTTTTCAGGTAATAATGAGAACAAATTATGTTGATCACTTACATCCCAACCACAATATCCGGGGCTATAACGATTAGTGATTTTCATCCCTAATTGGCTCAGCGATTTCTCTAATTCATTTTCAACATCATCTGCCCAACACTCAACCAATTCCGAAGCTATTTGATCGGCAATATATCCGGTAAGTGTATCTCCGTTTTCCATTAAACTGCTAAGATAGTTAGTAATTTTATCACCAATTGTGGCTACAATTATCGCTAAAGTTTCACTGTGTTTAAGATTAAACGAAATAATATTTTTTGTGTTTAAATATATATCGGCAACTTTAATCTGGTCATTACTAAAACTAACAATTTTGGGATCAATAATTTTGTAACCGCCTTTTAGAGAAAGAAGTTGAGGTATATCATTAAAAGCAGTTTTTATTGAATCAGTTACCAGCCCGGGAACTGTTTTTTCTTCATACCCCAATATTTTTGTAATTCGTTTTTCATTTAATTTATGGCAAATACCTTCAGAGCTAAACTCTTTAATGATGGATTGATTTATTGTATTTATTTTATCCATAAATTATAATTAAGTAAAACTATGATTAAGAAAATCTAACATAGCCTGAGGATCACGGAAATATCTATCAGCATTAATCGAATCAGCGAAAGCTTGAGATACCGGCGCTCCGCCAATGATTACTTTAGCATCTTTAATTTCCTCTTTTATTCTTTTGGTAATCAATTCCATGTTTTGCATTGTTGTAGTTAGTAGAGCGCTTAACCCAACTATTTTAACAGAATTTTCTTTTATTGAACTTATAAATTTATCGGCACTAACATTAACTCCCAGATCAATTACTTCCCAACCGCCTCCTTCTAAAACCATCTTAACCAAATTTTTACCGATATCATGGAGATCGCCGGAAACTGTCCCGACTATTACTTTTCCCTTGTGTTTAATTTCACCTGAACTGAAAAAAGGTTTAAGCAATTCTGTAGCAGCACTCATTGCTTTTGCTGCAATTAAAACTTCCGGTAGAAATATTTTTCCATCGCGAAATTTTATACCGACCCTATTCATTCCTGTTAGCATACCTTCATTAAGTATCTTGGTTGCCGGAATTTTAAGTTCTAATGCCTTATTTGTAAGTTCGATTACTCCATCCTCACCAATCATTGCAGGCGGATATTTTGAATCCCGGTTAATTTTCCCAAACTCAATACAATTACTTAATTGATTTAAGATTTCACTCATAAAGCAATAATCCTATATTTAATGATAGTAAAATACTTATTACTCAAGATATTGGGAATAATCTTTTTTATTTATTTTAATAATGTTAAAGATTCCAATCAGATTGTTTAATTATTTATCATCGAGAGATTTCTGAAAAATTAGATAAACTGTAATGCATCACTCCTAATTTATTTCAAAATTTAATAAAGTAATCCTGAAATAAATTCAGGATGACTGTTAGAGGTTATTTTTCAAAAGCCTCCTAAAAATAATTATTAACTATTGATTGAAATTTTATAATTACTTATTTATGTTCTCACACAAATAATTGTTACAATTTTTACTTAACAAACCAGATCAAATATTTGCTAACAGAAATCCACCTGCCAAATGAATAAACCCAGAACAGAGCTTGTTAGAGGACTAACACTGACAGCATCTATTATGATTGTTGCCGGCTCAATGATTGGTTCAGGCATTTTTAGAAAGCCGGCTACAATGGCGGCACAGCTTATGTCTCCTGAATTATTATTGCTTGTTTGGCTTGTTGCCGGACTGATAACTTTTGTAGGAGCGTTATGTAATGCTGAGGTTGCCGGGATGATAGATGCAACCGGAGGACAATACGTTTATTTCCAAAAGATGTACGGAAATTTCATTTCATATTTATATGGGTGGTCCGTTTTTGCAGTAATTCAAACAGGAAGCCAGGCGGCAATTGCTTATGTTTTTGGAGAATATTTAGGCTACTTTATTAAGTTTCCCGAATTACCGCAAGCGATACAAAATTTTTCTTTCCACATTCCTGTAATCGGCAGCATATATCCTTTTGCCGAATTCGGAGCAAAATTTGCGGCTATACTTAGCATTATTTTTCTTACAGGTGTAAACTATATAGGAGTAATATTTGGTGGTGCTGTTCAATCATTTGTAACATTTGTTAAGATTGCAACAATTGTATTTTTATCAATCTTCCTTTTTACCGGAACTACCGGAAGCTTTAGCAATCTTTCAACAGGTTTTGTAATTCCAGAAGCAACTTCTAACAATCTAATATCTTTACTTGGATTAGCATTAGCCGGTGCATTTTGGGCTTATGATGGATGGAATAATCTAACATTTGTTGCCGGTGAAGTTAAGCAGCCACAAAGAAATGTACCCTTAGGATTATTACTCGGGACTTTGATAGTTATTGTAGTTTACATGTTAATCAATGCTGCATATCTTTATGTTTTACCGGTAGATCAAATGGCAAAATCTCCTTTAGTGGCTGCAACTGCCGCTGAAGTTATATTTGGACAAAATGGAGCTGTAATAATTTCTATTGCTGTTATTATATCAACATTTGGAGCATTAAACGGAGGAATACTTTCAACAGCCAGAGTTTGCTATGCAATGTCTCACAGCAACATGTTTTTTAAAAAATTAGGTGAAATTCATCCAAAGTTTAGAACTCCGCATACTTCACTTGTTGCCCAAGGTGTCTGGTCATGCATTTTAGTGCTTTCCGGAACTTTCGATACTATTTCCGATTATGTAATTTTTGCAGCTTGGTTATTTTATATGCTCGGAGCACTGGGAGTAATCATTCTGAGAAAAAAAATGCCGGATGTTCCGCGTCCATACAAAGTTTGGGGTTATCCATACACACCAATTTTATTTGTAGTTTTTTCTTTTTTCTTTCTAATTAATACATTGGTTTCTGATATAAGTAATGCAGCAATGGGCACATTACTTATCTTAATAGGTTTACCTTTATATTTTGTAAGGACATCCCAAAATAAAGTTAAGAATTAAATTGTTTAATAATTATTATAGAGTATAAAAATGACAAACGAAATTTTAATCATTGTTCTTGGTTTAGTTGCAGGTGTTTTCAGCGGAGTAATTGGATTAGGCGGCGGCGTAATTATAGTTCCAGCACTTGTTTTTATATTTGGATTATCGCAGCAGCAAGCCCAGGGAACAACATTAGCTTTGATGGTTCCCCCAATCGGAATACTGGCTGCGTACACTTATTATCAACATGGATATGTTGATCTTAAAATTGCAGGTTTAGTTTGTATAGGATTTATTTTTGGCGGTTGGATAGGCGCAAAACTTGCCGTACAGTTGCCAAGAGAAGTATTACAAAAGATTTTTGCAATTGTTCTTTTAGTTATGGCTGTTAAAATGTTTTTTGCGAAATAACATTAAAACTAAAAAGGAAATTCCTCTTTATAGTCTATGTTTTGATCCAACTTTTCAGTCGGTTTCTTTTCAGCAACTTGATGAACTAAATGACCATCAACATATATAGCTTTAAAAGGTCTAACGGGGCATGCAAACTCACAAGCACCGCAACCGATGCAATATTTATCAGTAACTTCAGGAATTTTTAACCCGTTTTTATAATCAACCATTTGTACAGCTTTTGTAGGACAGTGCTCCGAGCAAGCTCCACAAGCTGTATTTTCTGTTTCAACAATACAATTTTCTTTAACAAAAATTGCTTTCCCTAATTGCGTTAACTTTTTCTTTTCTGCTATTATCGGAATTATTGCTCCTGTAGGACAAACATCGCTGCATACATTGCATTCATAATTACAAAAGCTTGTATTGTAATCCATAAATGGCTGAAAAATATTAAACATTCCCCACTCGGTTAAAGAAGGCTGTAAAACTTTAGTCGGGCAGGAACTAATACACAAATGACAAGCAGTACAAGTTGAAGTGAAATGCTCTGTAGAAATTGATCCCGGTGGCGACACAACTGAATTCTTCTTTATCTTTACTTTACTTTCCTTTTGAGGAATGATTTTTATTTGTGCCAATGCTGAAGATGTTAATCCAACTATAAATAGTGAAGTTCTTGAAATAAAATCTCTGCGCGATTCATCAGCTTTATCATTATTAATTGTAATATTACTAATCTGATAATTGATTGAATCACTCGGGCAAACAATCATACAATCATAACAAGCGACACATCTACTAAAATCTATGTTCTTTGTCGTCTTATCAATACACCCTGATTTACAAACTCTTGCACAAACACCGCATCCTTCGCAACTTGCCTTATCAATTTTAAGTTTGAATATTGTAAATTTTGAAACTAATCCGAGCAATGTACCAACAGGACAAATTGTATTGCAATATAATCTGCCTTTTGTATAAGAAAGGTAAAGTACAATTGACAAAAATATCAACGGAAAAACCGTTAAGCTTAAATATAGAGTTTTTATTTCAATCGGATATAAAGTATATACATCTAATTTTTCTAAAGTGAATGCAGCTAAATTATTTATAGCAATGATTAGAGGATTAATAATTTGGGCAAGTATTCTACCAAAATTACTGTAGGGGTCTAACAGGTTAACAAGAAAAAGATTGCCAAATAAAATAGGAATTACAACTAAAGCCAATATCGAATATCGCAGCCATGTTTTTTCTTTTGAGTAAATAAATTTTTTTCTCTTTTTAATCTTTTGGGATACATATGAAGAAATATCCTGCAATGTTCCCAAAGGACAAATACTTGAGCAATAAACTCTGCCAAATAGCAAAGAAAGAATCAGAACTATTATAAATCCGATTGATGAGAAAATGAAAAGACTAAAAAATTTTATAGAAGATGGGATAAACTGAAGAAAAGTTACATATTTATAAATCCATTGCGGTAATAGGTTGGTTATATCAAGAAACAGAACTGACGTGCTTAATAAAAATAAAAGAGAAACTACAATCCGAATTTTTCTAAGTAAAGAGTAATTCAATCTACTAAAATATCTTTCTGTAAATATACATTTTATCCAAGTCCATTACGCCCAGCTTCATTTCGTTAGCAATCCTTATGTGATCAATATTTTTGGGGTCAACTCCAAAAAGTTTTGCCGCGGCAGCATCGGCAGCAACTAAATCAGTAGAAACTATTTGTGATTTCATTTTAAGAACATCGTCCTTTGAAACTCCGCGTGGACCATTTTTTTTCATAACATAATAAGCATCAACAACTATTAAATCAGGCTTGCGGAATGATGCAAAATCAGAAATACATTGATTAAGATTATTTGAATGCCAATAACCCCGGTCCCACACAACGCCCATCAAATTTTTCATTCCAACAGTTAAATTAGCTGATGAATGATGTTTTAAAATCGGGACATTAATAAAAACATCCGATCCAAGTATCAATTCATGAACTTTAGCTTTTCTTAATTTTTTACCCTGACTAACAGTGACATCCTGGTAATAACTTTCACTTGCACCAGAAACAATTTTACCGCCGGCATCTTTTACTGTTCTCTCAATTCCACTATTTGAATAACACTTATTCCAATTATCACAAGTATGATCAAAAACATAAACATCTTTTGCGCCGGCTTCAAAACAATGTTTAATAATTCTGTTTACAAGAAGAGGGTTTGTATTGCCTGCTCTTTCCGGACTAACATCCCAACCGATGTTTGGTTTTACAACAACTGTCTGACCTTTTTTAACAAATTTCTTCATCCCGCCAAATGCTTTAATGGCTTCATCAAACATTACATCCGGTTCCCCGCCTTTAATAGCCGCTAAAGTGTAATTATCTGTTAAAAACGAAGATGGAAAAATATTGGAGTAATTTCCTAATGATAACGCAGCACCACCAACTAAAGCAGCTTGCATAGATCGGTTTAAGAATTCTCTTCTTTTCATATTACCCTTGTGTAATATTGATTGTTGAATAGAACTGATTCAAAAATAATTAATTCTCTTCTAAAAGTATATAAGCTCCAGAGTTTGAGTTGCTAATAAATTCATTTAATTTTGTACAGAATTTATCAGTGAGGATAAAATGGAAAAAGCGTTAAGTATTTTTGATATTAAATCTAATTTAAAGACCTATCTGGTTGATTTTTTATTATTGCTATTCATCTATTTCATCCCGGCTATTTCACACTTATTCGCATTTCCTGTCTATTACTTAGATCCA
This sequence comes from Ignavibacteriaceae bacterium, assembly GCA_049294175.1. GTDB lineage: Bacteria > Bacteroidota > Ignavibacteria > Ignavibacteriales > Ignavibacteriaceae > IGN3. The sequence continues at coordinate 24,786 of JBAQCL010000029.1, forward strand.
ATGCGAATTGCTTTAGTGTTTGCTTTGTTATCAACATCAAAGAAAAATACATTTTTAATCGCGATAACATTACCGGTTTTTTCATTTTTTATATCATCCCATCCACAAATTTTGAAAGCATTTCTTTTAAGCATTGAACTTATAATAAACTTAGCTTTCTTTTTCTTGTTAAAAGAAAAGATAAAAAATGTTTTTGCTTCTTTTCTGTTAAGCGTTATTATAAGCAAAATTGTTTATTATTTACTAAAATTGTTCTTAATCAATTCAGGATTGCTTGAGGATAAATTGTTTTCAACACCATACTACTTTCAGATTTTATCAGCAATAGTTCTTGGCGTAATACTTTTGGTAGGATTTGATTTGCCCAAAAGTAAGCAAGTAGATAAAACAAAATAAACTGCTACCTGTTTATATCGTGGTAATCCAAAAGAGATATGTGGTAAGTATGTCAGTCGAAACTTGAAACAGCTAAATCTAATGTGGTAAAATGTTTAAATACTTTTTCTAATCCGGTTTGGGTAAACATATTTAAAACACTTCCTTCCTTAATAACGCCCCTTATATCTCCATCTTTAGCTCTTAGAACTTTTGTCATAATTACTATTACTCCAAGTATAGAAGAATCGACAAAACCGCAATCACTAAGGTCTATTATTACTTTATTCCGTCCTTTATCGATAGCGGACTGTATTATTTTTTTGAACTCCGGAACTTCTTTAACTGTCGCTCTCAGCATATTTAATTTAATAACAACAATACCCTTGATAATATCGACTTCAAAATCTTCTAACATATCATAAACCTTTAATTTGTTTTGAATGAAAACTGCAAAATTCAGATCCCCTCAAAGCAAATCTTTTGCATCTAAATCCACTTTTTGTTTTAGCCGAGCACTTTTTTTGTTTCTGCGTAATCCCTGTATTGGAAAGAGATTTTTCATTTTTCTCAGCTTGTATAACTTTAACTTGTTGCCCTTCCTCAATCAGATTTTGAAGTTCTGTTTTTTTAACAGAAACTTGTTCAGAAACAAAATTATATTCGGTTTTAATACTATCTAATTTTTCTTTCAATGATAAATTAGATATTATTTCATCTTTAATTACTGCAAGATTATTACGTAATGAAAGTAATGTGTCTTGCTGCTCTTCAACATTCTGTAAAAGTAAATGATAATTGCGCGTTAGATCCTCAATATTCTTTTCAATAGCAAGCTTCTCATTATTCTGACTATTTAATTCATCAGAAAATTGTTTTATTTGAGACATTAAATTTGCTACTTCAGATCGCATACCGCGTAAAATATCATTTAGACGATCAAACTCTAACTTCCTTTCGTCAATTTTTCTATCATATTCTTCCAAAGAAATATTTTCTTTAGAAATCAATTTTGACTTACCATTACTAAAAATATTCATCACAAATAAAAATTTATGTAATTTATTAGCGGAAAGAGAGGGATTCGAACCCTCGATACCAGTAACCCGGTATAACGGTTTTCGAGACCGCCGCTTTCAACCACTCAGCCATCTTTCCGAAAATCTACCCGGCAAAATAACGAAAAATATTTTATTAGGTTTAGAATTTGCAAAACTTTGTTAGAAAAAAACGAATCGATATATTTGAGAAGTAAATTTGGAGAGGTGCAAGAGTGGTTGAATTGGCTACCCTGGAAAGGTAGTGTATTCGCAAGGGTACCGTGGGTTCGAATCCCACCCTCTCCGCGAGAATCAGGAAATAAAAAAAGCCGTCCATAAATGACGGCTTTTTGTTTAATGCGTATTATTAAAATCAATTACCAAAAATGTTTATAACGCCATTTATGTGTTTAGTCTTATCAATTATGTTACCGCTTGCATCAACAACACCATAGTGGCAGGTGCCACAATCTGATAACGCAAATGGGGCATGACCAGTCGGCGGTAATCCATGGCACGAACCACAAGCAGCCTGTGTACCATCTACCTGGTTCCATTTTACAGAAACATTATTTCCAGTCATTGTTTCGCCTGTATAAACAAACTGTTTTGTAAGATCAGTTGAATCACGGTAAAAAGTAAAATTGCCATGACAATAAGTATTTGAACAAGTATTTGTACTAAAACTATACGTTGGAGTTACACCACCCTGAACCGATACTCTGCCAAAAATAATTTCTGCTTTTCCATCACTTCCTAAATGCCCATCGGCATAAACTGATGAAGGATATTTATGACAAGTTGAGCAACGAATATCATTGCCTAACTCGTTTTCGTATAAATGCGCTGTGTGAGCACCAACACCGGCGTAAGTTGTTGCCGTGTTACCATTAAGAGCACGAGGAGGAGCAATTTTAGAAGGATCACTAAATGAACCATGACAAGTGTTACAAGCTTCAGGACCGTTACTATTTGTATGACATGTTAAACAACTTGTGGCAGCAAGTCCGCCGGAATAATCAGCAGAATGGCAAGAACCGCAAGCTCTCATATCCCAGGTAAGATTCGTTGCAATAAATTTTCCATGAAAATTATCAGACGCAAGATTGACTATTCCATCTTTATGAACGCTGATTGTAGAGTGGCAACCAGTACACGATGGAGAAACAGAACCACCCTGATATGCATCACCATGGCAAGTTGCACAAGTACTCATCTGTCCACCAAAATTATCCGCAATGTATTTTCCATGAAAATCAGATGACGCAGGATTGGTAATGCCTTCTTTATGCACTCCTACAGATGGATGGCAACCCGATGTTGTACAGTTAACTTGAGCAGTTCCACCACTAAAATCAGATGCATGACATTGCTTGCAATCTTCAAATTTATTTTCACTAGATATTAAAAGTTTACCATGATAATTATCGGATGATGGATTAAAAACTCCACTACCATGAGTAGTAACTTCCGGAGCAGAAGCAATATCATCTTTTAAATCACTACAACCGATAACAGTGAACATTAAAAAGAGTAATAAACTGCTAATCGAATAAATTTTAATTAATGAAATTTTCATTTTACATTCCATGACAATAATTACAGAAACCACTTGTTTTATTCGAGTTTGGTGAAGCACTTGTGTGGCAGTTATAACAAACTGAGCCAGCATCATCATGCCAATCACCATGTTCATTTTTCATAAAATTACTTGCGTGTGTTTTGGGATTTGTTCCTCTGACACCATCACTATCCAAATGACAAGTAATACAGGTTGGATCTGCGCCATTTACATCGTGACACGACATACAACTTTCAATATCTCTTCGAGCTAAAATCGCATGATCTCCACCACCGGAACCAACACCGATTGTTTTAAATGTTGATTTAAGATGAGAGGCAGGAACTATTCCGCTAAAAGCAAAGTCTTCACCTTCAGCTTGATGGCAAGAAGCACAGAAAGTTTCAATCTGGTGGCAACTTTGACATTCTGAAGTTTTACCTTTTGAATCTATACCATGAGTAAACCTATAATTCAATTCATGAACTCTTGTAATAACCTGTTGTTTCGCTCCATCTACAAAATTGCTTGGATAATATGGCTGATAAAAATCTTTCGCTGAATTAGCTTCAGTTATACCAATTGTAGCCACATGACATTCATTACAACTTTGATCATCATGACACATTGCACAGTTCGCATTGGATTCCATAGCTGCAAATTTATGGTTATCAATAAAGCTAACTACTTTATGATCCTGAGGTAAAAGATTTACTGTAGAAACATGGCAGGATTCACATGCATTTGTAGCAACTGATTTATTATTATGGCAAGAATAACACGTTTCCATTGAAGGTTTTGCACCGGTAGCTTGCCAGCTATAATCAACATCACTTAACCCCTTATGACAATTTTCACAACTAATCTGGGAATTTTGCAAATGCTGTTTGTGATTAAATAATACAGCACTTTCGGTTTGAACTAATGCCTCATAATTATCATCATAATGACAGGTAGAACATTCATTTTCATTATCAACTTCGTGGCAGGTAGAACAATTATCATGGTTTGGTAAAAACCGATCTTTTATACTTTCACTTTCAGCAACAGAGCTGTGGCAACCCTGACAATCAGTTATATCTTTATGAAGCGAATGAGAAAATTTAATTTTACCTTCATTGCTTAATGGTTTTTCATCACTTACGGAATTCATTGCACCTACAACTAAAAACAACAAAGTTCCTAAAAAGATGAACAGATAAATTACTTTTAATTTTTGCATAGTAAGAATATTATAAGTTAAAGTTAAACCAGTAATTAAGTTTAAAGAAGAACCTAAAATCATTTTGATATATTTTATTATCCATATACTGTCCCTGAAGATCAAAAGAAAGCATACGGAACGGACGAACATTTAATCCCGCCAACAATGTGGTTAAATTGTTTGACTCGGCATCATCGGGGGAAAGTTTATATTTTGTGTAAGATACACCAATTGATGGGGTCAATAGTCCTTCAAAAATTGTATAACCTGAATAGAGTGAAACTGCATCAAGTTCACCGGCATATCCTAATGTTTTACGATAATTAAGCGTACCCCATTTAGTAGCTAAACCAATCCCGATCCTTTGGGAGTTTTCATCTTTATACTGAACATTGCCGAACTTACCAATTATTGTAAAAGCACTGCTAATTTGATAATCGGTTCCAATTTCAACCTCATAAGTATTTCCATAATCAAAAACAGCAAAAATTGAATTGTACCTGATTTTTGGCTGGCGATAATTGAAGTAAACATCAATTCCCCATCGTTCAACTGCTTCTGTTCGGGCATCAAATTCAAACTTTGAGGTTTGATTAAAATTTAGATCATAATCATACCTGGTAAAAATATTAACCAAGCCGGGTTGGGAATAGTTAACTTCTCCGGTAACAAACTCATATTGATTTGACTTATTTTCGATTTCTACTGTTACAGGATTTAAATCCGAAGTTAATCTTATAGCCTCATAAGATTGAGGTTTAAAGTTTTTATTAATGTAAGCAACAGAAAATTGAAAATCTTTAAGCACGGTTGTTGTAAATTTTCCGCCAAGTAAATAATTGTCATTCCAATTATCTATTAACTCAAATTTTTGATATGCAGGAACATTGCCTCCGTAATAAGCAGATAATTTGTAATCTGCTTTCTTCAGACTTAGAGATGCGCCATCAAACAAACCACCGGCAACACTGTTTATTATTGGCTGCCTGCCCAATTTAACCGTAGCAATATCAAAGATATTTCTTGCTTCTAAATAAAGATTATAAAATCTTAATCTCGGGTCATAATCCATTTTATTTGATGGATTTGCTTCTAAATTAAAAAATGATCTGACAGATACATTTTCATAATTCAAATTAAGGTTTAACATCTCATAAGCTCTAAGATATGTATCGGAAGAATTTAATGAATCATATCTTTCGAACGAGTAAACAGAGCTTGAAAATCTACCGTTAATATTTTGTGCAGAAACCAGCATACTTGCTCCAAAACAGAGCAAAATAATTAACTTTTTCATTTAATTTTTCAATAACAGTTTTTCAAAAAATAAAATTAATTAGTTCCTTTAGGTATGTTGTGCTTTATTTTATCCCAGGCTTTTTCAATATCCATATCAACAAATGTTGGGCTTTCTACATTATGGCATCCTGTACAGAAATTCTCCAACTTCTCATTCATAACAAGACCATTCTTTACTGCTAACTCTTTATCCTTCATAACTTTCATATCTTTATAATCAGAACCTGGTCCGTGGCAAGTTTCGCATTGAACGCCATCTTCAACTTTAAATTTCTTACCAAATGTAGAAGCATCAACATCATAACCTGATGTATGGCATTTTAAACATTCAGGAGTTTCGGCTGCCGGTGTTTTAAATCCCTTTTCCTGAGCTATTTTATTTGCTTTTTCACTTTTCAAAGTTTCGAAAGCTTTGGAATGAGAACTGTTTTTCCAGATTGAAAACTGGCTTCCCTGTTTCTCAGTTTTATGGCACATACCGCAAGTTTCTGCCCCAACATATGTGTGACTATTTTGTGATAAAATTGCTGAGAAAGGAATTAAAAGAAATGTTACAATTGCGAAAACTGAAAGTCGCATATAGACCTCCTATAATAAATTTATTATTACAATTACAATATGGAAAGAATTCTTAATAAAGACAAAAGTTTATTTGAGTAAATATTCTGTTTTACTAAAATTCCTGCTTTTTATTATCAATTCAAACAAAGTTTAAGAACTAAATACTTAAGTTTTAACAATTTGAGTACCACAAAAATTCTTGATTTATTTCCAATAAGCTCAATCTTTTCTTGAATTTGGCAATTAACAATTTTTAATTATCCCACAATTGAAAATAATTGTGTATTAACTAATTTTAATCATTTTAAGTAACACAAAGCGACATTACTTAAGTATTCTTTTGTGATGAATAGAATTTTGTTATGTTTGACGCTCAAATTTTATAAAATTAAAACTTTCTTTTAGATAGTAATTTATGCAAGACTTATATTTAAATAAAATTTTAACTGTTAAAGATTCCCCGGTGCATGGCAAAGGATTATTCTCTATCACTAATTTTTCCGAAGGGCAAATAATAACAAAAATAAACGGAGAAATAATTGATGCTGATGAATGTGTAAGACGTGAAGATGAAGGTAATGTTTATATATTTTGGAAAGAAGATGATGTTTATATTGATGTTTCTAATTTTTCAATAATAAAATATATAAACCATTCCTGCGATTACAATTGTGATGTTGATGAGGATGAAGACGGCAGTTTGATTCTGATTGCTGCAAGGGATATTAAGGATGGAGAAGAACTAACTATTGATTACGGTTATGAAGAAATCTATGAAAATTGTTCTTGCAGTAGTTGTGAAAATAAAAATGAAGGTAGTGATAATTAAGTAATTATCTGTGTATGAAGAGCAATCTCTTCAAGAATTGTTGTAACTTTTAAGCATTCATTTAACGAACCGTTAAAAACTATCGCCTTCCCTTTTACATGAACTTCAAAAGCATAATCCCTTGCTTTTTCAAAACTACATTTAGTGGCTTTTATCAATTGATTAATCACATCGTCAAAAGTATGCCAATCATCATTAAATAAAACAACTCTGGATAAAAGTTCCTGGCCAGTAGCCTCTTCCGTAATTATTTCGACTTGCTGTGATTCTTTAGGTTTTATTTCCATAAAATTAAAATAGTTATTAGTTTAAATTTATAAAAGATTTTCTTTTTTTCATTGTTGTCATTAACATACTACAATTCAAATTGTTTTTAGAAGCCATCATCTATATATTTTTATATCAAATACAAAGAACTTTTACGGAGGTTGAATGAAAATAGCAGTATGTGTTAGTCATGTCCCCGACACTGCTACACGAATTAAAATTGGTGCGGATCGAAAATCCATTGATCCGAATGGAGTAACATTTATTATAAATCCTTATGATGAATATGCAGTTGAAGAAGCGTTGAAGACGAAAGAAAAATTAGGTGGAGATTCATTAGTTTATGCTATTAGTGTTGGCAATGATGCTAACAAAGAAACATTACGTAAAGCACTTGCAATGGGCGCTGATGAAGCTGTTCTGCTTAAAGATGATACTCAAAGAGATTCATTTGGAATAGCCAATGCTCTCGCAGATGAAATTAAATCTTTAGGATGTGAGCTTGTGTTTTTTGGTAAACAATCTGTTGATTTTGACGACTCAATTACCGGGCAAATTACAGCAGAGATTTTAGATTTTAATTGCGTTCCGGTCGTTGTAGATTTTAAATTAGATGGAAATAAAATTACGGCAGAAAGGGAAATTGAAGGCGGAAGAGAAGTTGTGGAAACAGAAATTCCTGCTATCATAACTACACAAAAAGGATTAAACGAGCCAAGATACGCTTCACTTAAAGGTATTATGTCAGCGAAGAAAAAAACAATTGTTGAAAAATCTGCTGCTGCATCACAAAATTATACAGAAGTTATTGAAATGGACTTACCTGCTTCCAAACAACCTGGAAGAATAATTGGAACGGACAGCAGCGCGGTACCTGAATTAGTAAAATTATTAAGAGAAGAAGCAAAGGTTATATAGGTAAAAATATGGCAAATAAAGTTTTAGCAATATTAGAACAAAGAGAAGGCTCTCTTAAAAAAGTTTCGTATCAATCTGCAAGCGTTGCGGTAATGCTTGCAAAACAACTAAATGCTGAAGTTGAGGCAGCAGCAGTTGGTTCAGATATTTCTGATTTAGCTGAGGTGGGAAAATATGGAATATCGAAAGTAACATTGTTACAACATTCTGATCTTCTAAACTACTCATCAAGTGCATATACAGAAGCAATTAGTGAATATGCCAAAGAAGCTGGTGCAGATTATTTAGTAATTGGAAACACTGCCCTGGGAAACGATTTGGCGCCAAGATTAGCGGTAAAACTAAGCTCTGGTTGTTTAATGGATTGTATTAATCTTAAAGTTGTATCAGGCGAGGTAATAGCAACACGTCCTGTTTACGCCGGTAAATCTAATTTAACATTAAAATTGAATTCTGAGATAAAGATTTTTACTATTAGACCAAATATTTTTAAAGCTGAAGTAATCGGAAATGAAAATGCGGAAATTACAATAAAAGAAATTTCCAATCTGAATTTAAAATCTAAAGTTGTGGCATTTAAAAAATCCGAAGGCAAATTAGATGTAGCCGAGGCAGATATTATTGTTTCAGGCGGACGAGGAATGAAAGGACCGGAAAATTTTAATCTAATTGAATCATTAGCAGATGTTTTAGGCGGTGCTGTTGGAGCATCAAGAGCTGTCGTTGATGCGGGCTGGAGACCTCATCGGGAACAAGTTGGACAAACAGGAAAAACTGTTTCACCATCCTTGTATATTGCTTGTGGAATTTCCGGAGCTATTCAACATTTAGCAGGGATGTCATCTTCTAAATACGTTGTTGCCATTAATAAAGATAAAGATGCACCAATTTTTAGCGTTGCAGATTATGGAATTGCCGGTGATGTTTTTGAAGTTCTTCCGGCTCTTACTGAAGAGATAAAAAAATTACGCTCATAAAATTAACAGGTTTTGATTTGGATAAAGTACAGTGTGAAATTTTAGGATTATCAACCAGCCCTGCCACAGGCGGCGCTTATGCAATTCTTCTAAAAGAAATAGAAGGAGTAAGAAGGTTACCGATTATCATCGGCGCTTTTGAAGCCCAAGCAATAGCATTAGAGATGGAGGGAATTAAACCGCCAAGACCACTTACTCACGATTTGTTAAAGCAGTTGGTTGATAATCTTGGTGCAAGTGTAATTGAAATAATAGTTAATGAATTAAAAGATAATACCTTTTTTGCGAAAATAATTTTAGAAGTATCAGGTCTAACCAATGAAATTGATGCAAGACCAAGCGATGCAATTGCTCTTGCTGTTAGAACCTATGCTCCAATCTATGTAAGTGAATCAGTTATGGAATCAGCAGCTTTTGTTCCTTCCGAAGAAAATGAAAGTGAATCGGGTGAATTAAATATTTCTGAGTTTGATGATAAAAAACCTGTAACTAAGGAAGCACAGCTTGCAGCAATGCAGGATAAACTACGTGAAGCATTGGATAATGAGGAATATGAAAGAGCGGCAAAATTACGTGATGAGATAAAAAGATTAACTCAGAATAATTAAATAAATACTTTTTTACCTATTTCACACTGAAGACATTTTTGTTTGATACAATAATTCCTGAATAAATCTATCATCCCCTGGTAATAAACGCTTCTGAATTTTTCATTTTTAAATCCAAGCGCTTCATTCATTTCGTCAACTAAATGGTTGCCCTCTTTTTGATAAAAATTCAAATACAGTTCAAGAACTTTTTGAGATAATTCTTTTTGATTATTAATTTCATAGTAAACGGAAAACACAGGTAAAATAATGTTTACAATCATCTCATCTACCCTGCCGATGCCCACAAAATAATTTAACTTAGTTTTTGTTGCTTTATTAAAATTAAAATGAGTTGCCCAGTAGCCTTCACCTTTAACAACTAATTCATTTCTTAATTGTGTAACCATTTTTCTGTTTTCAGAATTCTCACCGAATATTTTCATTAATCTGTTAAACAAATCTTCCATTATTAAATTTTCAATCATTCTTGCGCCGGCTGCTAACCTTACCGTTGGAAAATTCTGTGGGCGTAACTTAAAAAAATGCCAATCATTTTTATTAAACATCTGCGAGTCATATTTCGGTTTTATTTCCGACCAATCATCTATACACTTTCTCATATACTGTGATGTTTCTTCATCAGGGATCTCAGCAACTTCAGGCATCAATCCGCTTACATGGAATAAAACACTTTCAATTTTCTCTGTAGAAATATTATCAATACTTTTCAGGAACTTTATATCAACGGCACGACTTACTTTTAACATGATGTCTTTATTCTTTGAATAGCCAAGAGCTTCAAACAATTGTTCATGTATAAGTTGCTGCCAGAATATCATTGACTCAAAATCTTGTTTTTTAAATTCGCGTGAACTGATTTGCTGATGAAAATCATGATAAACAACCGGCTCTTTTAATTGAAGTTCTTCTAACAAAATCAATTCTTTTAATCGTTCAATATTTTTTTCACATTTTCTCCGGAAACGAAGCAACCCAAGATCTTTTACATATTTAAGTTTTTCTTTTATTTCAATTTGTGAATTTAAATCCTTGCAAGGCATTTTAATATTGTCTTCGCTTTTAATAGCAGTTAAATCTTTAGGTAAATTTTCTTTGATTGAGGATGTAAGAAATTTTTGCATTTCAAGAGTTGGAACTTTTCTTCCGTTGGCAGTAACTACAAATGGATACGAGGAATCATTTGATAAAACGGCATGAAGAACAATCTTATTATATCTCTGATTCAGGTGATGACCATGGGCTTTCCAATCCGAGTGGAAAGTGTCGATCTCAATATCTCCTGTAAAAGTAATATTCCCTATTCTAATTCTGGCATGCTGATAATCCGGTCCTGCTTCATCAGTATTCCTTACGCCCGGATCAATTATATCAATTGATATTCCGTCTGCAGTGCTAAGGGAATCATTTAACCTTTTTTCTTCCCAAATCTTATAAATTACTTCTTCCGAGATTTTAGAATTGTTACCCACTTATTTCTCCGTACATCGATACAATAGTTTAAGTTAACTTCTTAATAATAAGAATAAAAGGGTTATGCAACAATAAATTTATAACCAGATAATTAAAATTAAAAACTTATAAATTCTTATTATTTATTTCCGAAATAATTTTATTAAAATTCTTTATTTCATTTTGTGCTGCTTCAGCAAAATCTTTATTATTACTTTTGTAAAGAATGCCCCGGCTTACATTTACAATATAATTTTTACGTTTATAAAACTTAAATAAAGAAACAACCTCTTCAAGACTTCCGCCCTGCGCTCCAACACCTGGCAAAAGGACAGAAAGATTACCAAAATTATCAATGTTCGTTTTTAGCTCATCAATTTTAGTTGCGCCAAAAACAATTCCACAATTATTCTTTGTATTCCATGTATTCGCTTTATCAAGAATATTTTGGTAAAGATATTTCCCATCCTGCAGTTTTAATTTTTCAAAATCATTTGCGCCGGGGTTTGAAGTTAAAATTAAAATGTAATTAAGTTTATCTGCATAATCTAAAAACGGTGCAAGCGAATCTTTTCCCATATATGGATGTAAGGTAACCGAATCAAAACCAAAATGATCATATACAGAACCTGCATACATTTGGGATGTATTTCCGATATCACCTCTTTTGGCATCCGCAATAGATAAAACATCTTCAGGAATTAACTCAATTGTTTTTTCAAGTTCCTCAATTCCTTTTACTCCATTACGTTCATAAAAAGCAAAATTTATTTTGTAGGCAGCTGCAAAATTTTTCGTTGCGTCGATTATGGATTTATTAAAAGCAAGTACCGGATTTTTTTCTTTTAAAAAAAATGAAGGGATTTTACTTATATCCGTATCAAGTCCGACACAAATATATTTGCCTTCATCATTTTGTTTGATAACTTTTTCTCTTGCTGAAATCATAACCTAAGTAAAATTCTTTCTGTTCCGATAAACATTTGCAATGATGCCTAACATAAACATATTTACAATCAAAGAACTGCCTCCGTAGCTTACAAATGGAAGTGGAATTCCAATAACAGGTAAAATACCAACTACCATTCCTATATTAACCAGAAAATGGATTATGAAAACAGATAAAATTCCAACCATTACAAGGCTTAAAAATTCATCCTTTGTAGTTGAAGCAATTTTTAGAATCCGGAGAAATAAATAAAAAAATAAAACCAGAATTAAAATTGATCCTATAAATCCGAACTCTTCTCCAATCACGCAATAGATAAAGTCAGTCCATTGCTCCGGTATGTATTGAAGTTGTGTTTGGTTACCCTGCAAAAACCCTTTACCCCAAAATCCACCCGAACCAATTGCAACTTTTGCTTGTATAGTGTTATATCCTGCGCCTAAAGGATCAGTGTTGGGATCGATAAAGGATTGAATTCGTTTTTGCTGATGCGGACTTAAAGCATTGTACAGAAAATCGGCAAAAAATCCTGCTGCTAAATTTAACGCGAAGATAGAACCGCTAAAAAAAAGATCTTTTCTAAAAAGAAAAAGTAAAACTATAACAATTAAGAGTGCTGCAAGGGAATAATAAAATCCGAACAGAGATGAAACAGCAACAAAGCCAGGTGAAAGAACTATAAACAATCCAAATAAACTAATGCCTTTCCAAAATATCAGCGTTAAAATAAATCCAACAAAAACAATTGCCGTACCCATGTCCGGTTCAAGTAATATGAAGGCAACCGGAATAAATCCAATTGTCAATGAAATTAAAATATCTTTAAACGAATCTATATCTGTGTTTTGCCGACTTAAATAAGAAGACATTGCAAGTATAGTTCCAATTTTTGCAATTTCAGATGGTTGAAATCCGAATGGTCCTAAATCCAACCAGCTTCGTGCACCGGAAACTTTTCTGCCGATAACAACTACAACAATTAATAGAAACAAAGAAAATAAATATGTCGGTATTGTAATGGATTTAAAAGTATTTGTTGGTAATGAGTAAGTAATAAAAAATATTATTAAGGAAGCAATTCCCCAAATAACCTGCTTTTGAAAATTTCCGCTTGCTGTGGGATGATTAAAAGTTGAGCTATAAATAGCGGCTAATCCAAACAGAAAAAGAATCAGCATCGGAATGAATAATCCGAAATTAAATTTATCCCTAAGATTATAATCAATCCGCAAAGTCTAAACCTGCAATTTTTGTTTCAACATTTTCAATTTTTTTATTTTCATCTTTAAGAGAATCTTTTTTTAGATAAGCTTCAATTAATTTTTTAGCAATCGGAGCTGCAAAAGTGGCACCAAAGCCAGCATTTTCAACAACAACAGCTATTGCAATTTTGGGATTTTCTGCCGGTGCGTAACAAACAAAAAATGAATGATCTTTACCGTTTGGATTTTGAGCTGTACCGGTCTTACCTGCTACCGTAATACCATCAATTTTAACATGAGTTGCTGTTCCCGCTCCATTAACCACTAAAAACATTCCTTCCTTGACTATATCAAAAATTTCCTTTCTAATTCCCGTTTTTATTTCAGGAAATTTAAACGGAACTAATTGTTTTGTATTATCATCGAGATAACCCTTAACAACATGTGGCTGGAATGTATTACCATCGTTGGCTATTATTGCAACATACTGAGCTAATTGCAATGGAGTAACACTTACTTCTCCTTGCCCTATTCCAAGGCTTGCCATAATGCTACGCGGCCATTTTTCACCATATATTTTTTTATAATAATTTTCATCAGGAATAAGACCTGCTGATTCTTCGCCAATATCAATTCCGGTTTTTTTAGCAAAGCCAAATTTAAGAGCATACTCTTTCCACTTATCTAATCCTATTTTATAAATAAGATTATAAAAAAACGTATTGCAGGATTTTTCAATTGCATGAACAACATTTATAGAACCATGCACACCATGGCATTTGAAGAATCTGCCAAAGGTAAAACCGCCGCCGCAATAATAAGTTGTTGAAGTTGTTATAAGCCCCATATCCAGCGCTGCAATGGCTGCTAACATTTTAAATGTAGACCCCGGTGGTTTTACGGACATTGTTGCACGATTAAACAAAGGTTTATCCGGATTACTATATAATTCTTGCAAATATTCTTTAGAAGTAACATAAGAAAATTGTTCCAGATCATAATCAGGTGCGCTCACCAATCCAAGAATTTCACCTGTTTTCGGTTCAATGGCAACAATAGCTCCCCTTTTTCCTTTCATTTCTTCTTCACCAACTTTTTGAACATCAGCATCTATGGAGAGAACCAAATCTTTACCTTTAGTTGAATTTACATCCTGTGTCCCATCTTTATACTTACCAATTTCTTTTCGTCGTGAATTTACTAAAACATAATTGTAACCTTTTACGCCGCGTAATTCTGTTTCATATTGTTTTTCAATTCCATTATGCCCTACGTAATCGCCCGGTTTATAATAATCTTTTTCTTTTTCTAATTGATTAGGCGATATTTCTTTTGTATAACCAAAAACCTGGGAACCTCTTATCCCAAGCAAATATCCACGCTGCATTTCAACAATATAATCAACACCCGGCAAGTATTCTGAGTTTTCCTCTACCCATGAAACAACATTAAAGTCGATTCCCCTTTTTATTCTTACAGGCAAATAGCGCGAATAAATTTTGTTTTTACGTAAGATTGATGAGACATAACCGGAATCTACACCAAGAATTTTATCAAGTAATTTATTGAGCTTTGGATCGTATTCGGCAGGAGTTATTCTTAAAGTGTAAGCAGGAATATTATCAACCATTACTTTCAGGTTTCGATCATAAAAGACACCTCTGAATGGTGTTTGCTCGATACCTTTAATACTATTATCTGCAGATTTTTCTTCATAGGATTCACGGCTAACAATCTGCATTTGAAAAAGTCTAAAAGACAATAGAGCGAAAATGATTATGATAAAGCTGGAAATTACTGTTCTTCTATTTATCGAAGCAAAATTATCTGACTTCAAAAACTTTTCCTTTTTGGATAAAATATCATTAACATCAAACCAACGACAGCGGAATAGACAGCAGGAAATAGTGCGTGTTCAAAGAATAAAAGAAATATACTTGAGTTAAATTCTATAGATGAAAAAAATGCGTTAATAGTTGAATCAATTAAAGCACATAAAAGTACAATAAGGGCAAAGTTATATGAGATTAAATTCTGATCTATCTTATTTTCAGATGAAAAATAGCCTGCCGTAAATCCGGCAATTGTTTTTGCAATCATAGTACTGCCAATTAAACTGCCGGTAATAATATCAAATAATAATCCGTAAGTAAATCCTAAAACTGATCCATAAATCTGCCCCTGTGTGATACTATAATAAACAAGCAAAATTAAAATTAAATCAGGGATAATTGTATTAATTGATAAAAGCGGTACAACCGTAATCTGAATGAGCAGAACAGGAAAAAATAAAATAATTGAAAGTATGTGTTGTGGCTTAATCATTCGCGATTTAAAAAATTAAACTCAAGATTATCAATTTCTTTACTCTTAACAATGCCAAGTATAAAAACATTTTCTACTCTTTGAAAATCGACAAAAGGTTGAACTCTAACCTCATTAAAGATCCCTTTCTCAATATCTCCAATATCAGCAACCACGCCAACTGGCAAGGGAAAAGGGACAATAGAACTTATTTCGGAAGTAACAATTCGGTCACCTTTTTTGATATCAAAAGTTTTGGGAACATTTATCATTACCAGCCAATCTCCATTCCATTTCATAATTGCATTCTCACGAGTTCGTTCGCTTTTAATTGTAAGTTTCAAATCCACATTAGTAAGTGTACGGGCAATAGAGTAATTATCCGATGTCGAAAAAACAATTCCAACTAATCCCTTATCAGTAATTACAGGCATTCCAACTTTTACGGATTGATTTTTTCCGGCATTTAAAGTTATTGTTCCCTGAGATTTAGTAAGAGATTTAGAAACCACCGTAGCAGAAATTAGCGAAAAGTCAGTAGAGTCTTTAAAATTAAGTAAATTCTTTAAATCGTTATTTACTATTCCATATTCCCGCAGTTTACTCATCTGAAGCATCAATTCGGCATTTGTTCTTCTTAATTCTTGGTTATCTTTTTTAAGATTACTTACATTGAATACATCGGTAAATATTGATGTAACTGAGGCAAAGGTTCCAAAAGCTAATGACCGTACCTTTTGAATGCCTGCATTATTATTTTGGGAGAGAAGTGTAAGACTGATGATTAAAAGAATTATTAGTATAATGTATTCTTTAAAGCTTGACCAAAGTGAAAGAAAAAACCTAATCATTAATATCTTCTATTACGAATTAATACCTTTGAATAATGGTTCAGATTATCAATTACTTTTCCGGCTCCACGAACAACTGCCGTAAGCGGATCTTCCGCAATATGTACGGGAAGATTTGTTTCCATTCGTATTCTTTCATCCAAACCTTTTAGTAATGCGCCGCCGCCGGTAAGCATAACACCACGATCTAAAATATCCGCTGAAAGTTCAGGCGGGGTTCTTTCAAGCGTTTGTCTAACTGCATCCACAATTTGAACAACAGCTTCATTTAATGCTTCTCTGATTTCGACAGAACTAACTTCCGTCGTTTTAGGAATGCCACCAATTAGGTCTCTACCTTTAACCTGAATTGTAATTTCCTCTTTTAATGGAACAGCTGAACCAACTTCGCATTTTATTGCCTCTGCTGTTCTTTCACCTATCAATATGTTATGATTTTTCTTAAAGAATTGCATAATAGCATAATTCATTTCATCACCGGCAATTCGAATTGATTCTTCATTTACAATTCCTGATAAAGCAATAACTGCAATTTCTGTAGTACCACCGCCAATATCTATAATCATATTTCCAACCGGAGCTTCAACATCAATACCGATTCCAATTGCCGCAGCCATTGGTTCAGCAATAAGGTGAACTTCTTTAGCTCCTGCGTGTTCAGCACTATCTCTAACTGCTCTTTTTTCAACTTCCGTAACGCCGCTTGGAACTGCAACAATTATTCTTCTGCTGCTCATTGCTCCGCCTGTGCGCACACGTTTAATAAATGCTCTAATCATCCCTTCGGCAATTTCAAAATCTGCAATCACACCATCACGCATAGGGCGGGTAACTTTAATTTCTTTATGTTCCCTTCCTTGCATTTCCTTTGCTTTATTTCCTAATGCAATTATTCGTTTGGAGTTTTTATCGAATGCAACAATTGAAGGTTCATTTAAAACAATTCCCTTACCTTTAACGTAGATAAGAGTGTTTGCAGTTCCTAAATCCATTGCAATATCATTGGAGAAAAAATCAAAAATTCCCATAGCGCCTCTTAATGTTTAAAGTGCCTAATTCCGGTAAATACCATTGAAATATTATTTTGATTTGCCGCATCTATTACTTCTTGATCCCGCACAGAACCGCCCGGCTGAATAACAGCTTTAGCGCCACATTTGATTATTTCAATCAATCCATCTGCAAAAGGGAAAAATGCATCTGAAGCGGCAACTGACCCATTTAAATCCAAACCGTGTTCTTTGGCTTTCATAACAGCAATCTTAGCAGAATCAATTCTTGACATTTGACCTGCACCAACGCCTAATGTAGTCTTATCTTTAACATAAACAATAGCATTAGATTTAGTATGCTTTGCAATCTTCCATGCAAATTTAAGATCTTCTAATTCTTCTTCACTTGTCTTTTTGTCTGTTACAAATTTCAATTCATTTTCGTTAAGTGAAATAGAATCGGAATCCTGCACAAGAACTCCACCCGGGATTGAACGAAACATTCGGCTTTTATTTAAAACAGATTTTGTTTGTTTTACTAATCTTCTGTCTTTTTTCTTCTTTAGAATTTCTAAAGCTTCATCACTAAATGAAGGTGCGCAAACAATTTCAAGAAATATTTTATTTAATTCCTTTGCTGTTTCATCATCAACTTCTTTGTTAAAAGCTACTATACCGCCGAATGAAGAAACCGGATCACATTTCAATGCTCGAATATAAGCTTCGTAAGGATTCTTACCAATAGCCGCACCAGCAGGATTGTTGTGTTTTATTATCGTGCAGGATATTTCACCTAAATCTTCACAAAGTTCTACGGCAGAAACTAAATCAAGAATATTATTATAAGAAATTTCTTTTCCATGAAAGACTTCAAAAAACTCATTAAAGCTTCCATATATTTCTGCATTTTGATGCGGGTTTTCTCCGTATCGCAAAGATGAGGATAATTTTTCATTTATCCTTAAATATGAAGAAGGTAAAGAGAATTTGCTTTCTAAATAGTTAGCAATATGTGTGTCATAATTTGCGGTATGTGAATAAGCAGCAACTGCAAGCTTTTGTCTTGTTTCTATTGAAATACTTCCGGACTTCATTTCTTCTATGAAAGATTCATACTGATCCGGGTTAGTTAAAATAGAAACAAACTTATAATTTTTTGCTGATGCCCTAACTAAACTTGGACCACCAATATCTATATTTTCAATTATTTCATCCAAAGTTGAGGATGGGTTTTGAATTGTTTTTACAAACGGATAAAGATTGACACAAACGACATCAATTGCTTCTATATTATTTGTTAATGCCTGTTCCAAATCTTTTTCAAGGTCTCTTCTAAATAAGATTCCGCCAAATATTTTTGGATGGAGTGTTTTGACTCTTCCATCAAAAATTTCAGGAGAGCCTGTAAATGAACTTACTTCATTGACTTTTATATTATTTGATAAAAGAATTTTTGCCGTATTTCCGGTTGCCAGAATTTCATATCCTTCTTGAATCAAAGCTTGTGCAAATTCTATAATTTTTGATTTATCAGATACGCTTAGAAGTGCAATTTTTTTCAATTAAATTTCCTAAAAATTTGGAGGATATTAAAAGTTATTTTTTTCAATTATTATTCTACTTGCTTCAAACCTTACTTTATTCAAAGCAAAAGCTTTTATCACTTCAGGTAGAATTTTATGCTCAACTTCCAAAACACGCTCTGCAATTTCTTCCGGTGATTTCACATCAGAAATATCAACGCATTTTTGTGCAATAATTCTTCCCGTATCGTAAGAATTATCAACCATATGCACTGTTGCACCGCTAACTTTTGCAGATGAATTAAAAACAGCTTTATGAACATTTATTCCGTACATTCCTTTTCCGCCAAAGGACGGAAGTAATGCGGGATGAATATTTATAATTCGGTTTTCAAAATTAGTAATAAGATCAACAGGAATTAACTTAAGATAACCAGCAAGCACAATCATATCAATTTTAAGTTCAATCAAAAGTGCAGGCAGTTGATTAACTTTAATTTTGCCTTCGCCTTCACCAACAGAAAATGATTTAATATTAAACTGTTCAGCAATATCAAAAGCTTTGCAATCAGGTTTGTCGCTTAGTACAGCCTCAACACTAACAATATTCTTTAAATCCGGTGATTCCAGGATTGCTTTTAGATTTGATCCTCTTCCTGAAACAAAAACAGCTATTTTCAATTTAAAATCACCTGAAATGTTGGCGAAAATTAGTTAATCGCAAAAAAATAATCAATTAAAGATTGATCAAATAATAATTATTTCTTTGTTTCCCCGGGCAGTAATCTCTGAAGAGAATAAATTTTATTCGATAATGAGCTGCTAAAATCGTATTCATCTATTTCATCAATTTGCAAAAGGAATAGCCTGGCATCCGTAAACTTTTTAAGGTAATAACAATCCCATGCTGCAAAATAATGTGCGTAAGCGTGTATCCATAAGTCTGATTTTATTTCTGTCTTTACACAATTTACAGCAAAGTCCAATGATTCTTTGTACTTTTTCTGGCGATAACTGATTTCACTTAAATAAAGATAAGCCTCCGCTAACATGTTATTATCTAATTTTGGCAGTTCAATAAAATCCTTAAGCGAATCTTTAGCAATTATTATTTTATTTTGTTTAATCAAATTAGAAAATCTGATTAGCTTAATTTGATTAACGGAAAGTTTATTATCTAAAAAATCATTTTTTTTTCTTTCTGCGTACATATCTTCATCTATATCCGAATTACCACTTGCAGCTTTTTCATAAAACTTTAGCGCTTCTTTCCTGTTCCCGCCTAATTCATAACTTAAACCAATTCTTAGGTTAGCAATTCCTTTATAGTCATCATTAACAGCAGTTTCTAAAAATAATTTATAATAAGTTATCGCAGAATCATATAGACTTTCTGAAAAGAAAATATTCCCCATCAAATAACAAGAATTTGAAACTACAAAGGGATAAAGCGAATCTTTAGACGCAATAATCGGTTTAAGTTGTTTGAAAGCGGAATTGAGATCATTTAATTCATAATTTACCCACCCAAGTGAAAAGTTAAATAACAAATTTTTTGGATAACGTTTTACAAGATTGGATAGTAATTCTTTTGCAGCCGGATGATTAACAATAACCCTTGAATAAATCTGGGATAAATAATATTCAGCATCTATTTTAGAAAGCTTACCTTTTTGCGCAGATTTTTTTACATAATCTAAACCGGCTTCTTTATCGGCGTCAATTCCAACAAGATTTGCTGCCCATTCCAGAGACGAGGGAATTTGTGAAAGTGCAAAATTATAAAGACCCAATCCTAAATACGCATCATATAAATCCGGTTCCTTATTTACAGCATCATCAAGATTTTGTTTCATCTGATTGCTCATCCACAAAGCTTGTAAATAATTTCCGGAACGAGCTTCGGCAATAGATTTATTGTAGTAGATAGAACCTATTAAATAACTTAAATCGGCAGATGGATTAGTTTTAATTTTTT
Organism: Ignavibacteriaceae bacterium; assembly: GCA_049294175.1. Classification (GTDB taxonomy): domain Bacteria; phylum Bacteroidota; class Ignavibacteria; order Ignavibacteriales; family Ignavibacteriaceae; genus IGN3. Next base: position 45,676 of record JBAQCL010000029.1, read on the forward strand.
CATCGGCAAGTTCCAGAGATTTATCTGCCAAATAATAAAAAGTATCAAGATAAGCTTCGTTAAAATTTCCGAGATAATACCAAAGATATATTATCGATTTATAATGATACCCTCTTGGATCGTGTGGATCTTTTTTAATTACTGTGTTAAATACTTTTGAACCTTCGCTCCAGTTAAAATTATAAATTTTATCTAGCCCAACCTGAATTTGCCTATCAAATAAATGTTGTGAATTTGTTAAAGGAGTGAATAGAAAGAAAATAACTATTACACTAAAAATTTTTTTAATCATGGTAAAAAAGGAATTCTTTTATCCTATCCGTAATTATTTTCTTTCCATCGAATATTTAAGTGAAGCTGCAACCAATTCTCTAAACAAAGGATGAGCTTTTGTTGCGCGCGACTTCAACTCCGGATGGAATTGACAAGCTACAAACCATCTTTTATTCGGAAGCTCTATCATTTCAACAAGCTCATGATCAGGTGATAAACCTGAAAACACTAATCCATTTTCCACTAATTTCGATCTAAACTTATTATTAACTTCGTAACGGTGCCTATGCCTCTCAGAGATATAACTGTTTTGATAAGCTTTCATCGCCTTAGTTTTATCCTTTATGATACAAGGATAAGCACCCAATCTCATTGTTGCGCCCATTGCCTTAATATTTTTTTGATCGGGCATCAAATCAATAACACTAAACTTGTTTTTCTTAAATTCCGAACTGTGCGCATTAGTAATTCCACAAACATTTCTGGCAAATTCAATTACAGCACATTGTAATCCCAAACAAATTCCAAGGAAAGGAATATCATTTTCTCTTGCATATTGAACCGCACTAATTTTCCCTTCAATACCTCTTTCCCCAAAACCACCTGGAACAAGAATACCATCTACGTCAGCAAACAATTTTTCTGAAGACTCAGTTTCGAGCAACTCAGCGCTAATTGGTCTAACTACAACTCTGCAGCCATTCTCCGCTCCTGCATGAACAAATGATTCAATAATACTTTTATATGCATCCATGTGTTCAGTATATTTTCCGCAAAGAGCAATTTCAACTTTCTTGGCAGGATTTTTTACGCTATCGACATATTTTTCCCAATTATCGAGGTTAATTTTTTTGTCGGGTAAATGAAGTCTCTCTAAAACTATCTGATCAAATTTTTCTTTATAAAGAACCAGTGGAACTTCGTAAATTGATGAGGAATCATAATTAGAAATTACTGCTCTTGTATCCACATTACAAAACAGAGCAATTTTTTCACGTATATCTTTACTTAATTTTTTTTCCGATCTACAAATTAAAATATCGGGTTGTATTCCCAACTCAAGAAGGTTTTTAACACTGTGTTGTGTAGGTTTTGTTTTTACTTCACCGGCAGAAGCAATATATGGAACTAATGTTACATGTATATTCATCGTATTTGCACGACCGAATTGCATCATCAGTTGTCTCATTGCCTCAAGAAAAGGTAAACTTTCAATATCACCAACGGTTCCACCAATTTCGGTTATAATTATATCATATTCACCAAGCTCACTTAATTTGAGCATTCGGTTTTTAATTTCGTCCGTAATGTGAGGTATAACCTGAACTGTAGCTCCAAGAAAATCACCACGGCGTTCTTTTGTAATTACTTCATTGTAAACCTGACCGGTAGTCGTATTGTTTGCACGAGTCATGTTCACATCAAGAAATCGCTCATAATGTCCTAAATCCAGATCAGTCTCTGCACCGTCATCGGTTACATAAACTTCTCCATGTTGAAATGGACTCATTGTTCCGGGATCAACATTAATATAAGGATCAAATTTTTGGATTGTGACTCTGAAGCCGCGTTGTTTTAAGAGAAGACCGAGAGAAGAGGCTGTGATTCCTTTGCCTAAAGACGAAACTACACCGCCTGTGACGAATATAAACTTCACTTTTTTTCGTGATGACATTTTACTTTTTTTTGCCTTGAAATATAGACTTACCTATTAAGATTTCCAATCTGATTATGAACAAAATGACAACTTTATTCAATTTTTAAAACAACTATCGTCATATCATCGTGCTGCGGGGCTTTTCCGATAAATTTTTTCACATCTTCGAGTATTTTGTTCATAATTTCTTCCGCAGAACTTTTGCTGTAATCCTTGGCAATTTGAGAAAGTCTATCTAATCCGTATTCCTCATCTTTTTTATTTGCTGCTTCGGTAAAACCATCTGTGTAAAAAATAAAATTTTTGCCCGTCTCAAGATTTTCTTCATATTCAGAAATTACTTTTCTAAAAAGCGGACCTTTTTCTAATCCCAAAGCCATTCCTTTTGGACTAATTAAGTTTATTTTACCGGAAACATCATGATAAATCACGGGATTATGTCCGGCTCTTGCAATCCTAATAATTTTTTTATCCAGATCAACAATGGCATAAATCATACTTATAAATCTGCCTCTTTCCACATTTTCATAAAACAGTTCATTCATTTTCGATAGAACTTCAGAGGGTGAATCTGTTTGTTTAGCAAGTGCCTTTAAAAAACCTTTTGTCAAAGTCATATAAAATGCGGCTTGAGTTCCTTTTCCCGACACATCTCCGATAATAATTCCAATTTTTTTTTCATCAAGAATAATAAAATCATAATAATCTCCACCAACCTCAAAAGCAGGAATACAAGTCGAGGCTATATCAAGTCCTTTTACTTTAGGATTTTCTTTTGGCAAAAAACTCATTTGAACGTGACGGGCAACTTCAAGTTCCCGGCTCAGCCTTTGTCTTTCAGTAACATTTTCTACAAATTTTGGAGTGACAGAATTATAATCGGTGAATTTATCTTTCTTCAGAATCAATACAATTCCCACAATGATTCCGGTTAAACATAAGCCAATTATTATGTACCACTTTTGATTTAGTACGGGTTCCTGTATAAATGTAAACTCTGATGCTTTGATAAAAAATTGGAAAAGTAAATATGAAATTATCGTTATAAGTAAATCGAACTTAATAAGAATTATACTTAAGATAATTCCAATGATCAGATTAATTGGTAATGATGCAGCTAATGGATTAACATTGGATTGAATTAGCAATGTCCATACTAATCCACTAATTATAATAAATACATTATCATTAGTTATAAATCTTTTTATTGCTGCCGTTGTGAACATAAAAAACGAAACTGCAAGTAATGCATAGGCATTTATTACATCGAACAGAATATTAATCGGGGGTGCATATGCAGTAATAAAAGATTGAGAAATAAATGAATCACCAATAAAAGATACATTGATGTACTCACCTACTAATTTTAGAAGTACAAGGAATAAAACAGTTAAACCGAATCCAAATGATATTCCGTCTACAATAGCTTTCCAGACAATCGAATGAGTGAATTTTTTATAAAAAATCAGATCAAACGAAAGAAATTTTTCGTTCCAGATTTCTCTAAAAACTGTTTCACTAACCGCCCATAAAATTATTGCGGCGCCCCCTATAAAAATTCCTCCAAGTACTAAACCGATTAACAAATTTGCTTCAGCAGTTGTGTAACGTGTAAGAACCTGCCTTAATACAAATGATATCAGAATAATTATCCCAAATATTATTGCTTGCTTAAATCCGATTTCATATGCTCTAAATTTTTTAAACCCAAATACAATTACCGAGATAATTATAATTAATAGAAACAGGATTTCTTTAACTACTTCAAAAATGTCTATGTTTTTAGATTTAAACTCCTCTGGAACAACAGGCTGGATATTAAAACTTTCAACCTGATCCCCAATTATCATAGCATTCAGAAGTAAATCATATCCGTTAAAACCTTTGTTTACCCATTTAATTTTATAATCATTTCGATCAGATTTTTGAAAAGATTCTGTTTCTTTATAAACAAAAATGGTATTGGAATTAAGACTTTGGATATGTGTCGAATCGTTTAACAGTTGAATATCGTTCCTAAATAAATGAATAAAATTAATTACTATATTTTTAGCTTCTTCAGAATCCAAAGATTTGGTTATAAGTGAATCATTTATTTTTCTTGCAAACCCAAAGATTTTGCCATCTTCCCTTATGTTTACTTTTAATATTTCATTTTTATTGGTCATATTTTCATCTGAATTAGAAGAAATAACCAATGCGGAATCACTTTTGCCTGACTGGCTTAATGCCCAGTAATATGCAATGCCGGATTTTTTTAATACTTGGTTGGCGCGGTTTAGAGGATATTCGGAATTAATCCATTTTACAAAATATTCATCGCTTACAAATTCAAGTTTAAATTTATCTATATCAAATTTTATATCAGCATTGTTTAGAAATTTTTCACTTTCTTTAAGGATATAATCCTCATTTTTTGAGATTTTAATTCCGCCAAACGGGTGATAATCGGGAATAAAAAAATGAATAGCAAAAAGAGAAATGAAAAATATTAATAAGGGGATTATTAATTGCTTAATTTTATCTATCATAATTATGCTTTTTATTCGGAAACATTTTCTTTAAATAACGTCTAAAAATAAACTAATTTTATAATAAAACATCAGAATTTATACTCTTTATTCATCATCATTTTATATCTAAGGAAACATTTGATTACTTATAAGAATTTTGTATCAAGTTTAGTGATAATTTGTATTTTAATTCCAGCTACAATTATAGCGCAAGATACAACCAAAAGTTTAGCATTTAAGAAAAACAGACCCTATCGAAATAATCCATATTTTTATCAACCGGATTTATCATATCAATTACTACAACAATTTAAACTTGTTCAAATTGCAAATACTGGCGATCCTCTTGCTCAGCACGAACTTGGGTTAAGATTACTTACAGGCGAAGGAATTGCACCCGATACTGCTGCGGCTGTCTATTGGATTAAAAAAGCTGCCGACCAAAAATTAGCTTCGGCGCTGTACAATTACGGTATAATGTTGATTAATGGCTGGGGAACAGAATGGAATCCGTTTACAGCTTACGACAAATTTTTGTTAGCTGCCGAAGAAGGTATGAGCCAGGCGCAGTATGTTATAGGCATATTAAATACAGATAACCTGGTTGTTCCCAAAAATTGGAACCAATCTTACTATTGGATTAAAAAATCTGCCGATAGTGGATTTGAACCGGCTAAAGAAATTTTAGCGGACGTGTCTTCAAAGATTACACCTGCTTTTAGAGATTCGGTTAATCAAAATAAATTTTCTCAAAAAAATGATAAAAAAACTTCCGAGGAAATTTCTAATTCAAAAATCCAACCTTCTCTTGGCTTAGTGTTTATAGATTTTAATACCCAGTTAGACACTATGAAAGATGTTCCAGATAAACTTCTTATTGAAGACTTAGAACGAAGCGGAGTAGATAAAATCTTAGATACACTCGGTATTAAAAATGATTCTTTGTTAACTGCATTCAATAATTTTTCGCAAATAAAAACCTTGCAAGATTATGCCAATGCCGGCAGCCCCGAAGCCCAAACAATGTTGGGCAGACTTTATGAGAATGGTAATTTTGTTGGTGTAAATATTTTACTTGCCGCTGAATACTATATAAGGGCTACAATTTTGGATTCGCCACGAGCAGCATTTTTACTCTGGAATCTTATCCGTAAAAAAGAATTTTACAAAATTTTAAATGATTCAGTTCAATTTGAAGATCCAACGGCTCAATTTGTGTGGTATGGCTTAAAAAAACTTGGTTATGACAATCGTTTAAGTGATGGTGATGCCATTGATCTTTTAAATAAGGCTTCTAACCAAAAGCATATTCCCGCTATTATAGAACTCGGGTTTAATTATTATCGGGGTAAATATGTAAAAATAGATCAGCAAAAAGGATTACAATTATGGGAATTGGCAAAAAAGTATAAAAGTATTGAAGCGGAAATCAGGATTGCAACCTCAAGTGTTTATGATTCCTTCGACAGATCAAATTTAAAAGAAACTATTTCTATTTTAGAAAAAGCTGAAATTGAAGGTTCTATCTTAGCGCAGTTTACACTTGCCTATTGTTATGAAACCGGAATTGGAGTAAAACAAAATATTCCAAATGCTGTTAAATATTACCGGGCTGCTGCACAAAGAGGAAATCAATTTGCATATGAACAGTTAAAAAGATTGTATAATCAAATTAGACCTGCTTCAGAAAAATTTAGGGTTAATAATTAAGAATGATATTAAATCATAGTGAGTTGTTTTTATAAGCTTGTATTATAGAATTTTTAACTATGGTAAGGTAATCTTATGGAAAATATCCAGGTAAAAAAACGAGCTGCCATAATTTCCCTTTCGATTGGGATTGGGATGTTCTTTTTTAAATTCGGAGCATATTTCATTACAGGCTCTGCAGCAATATTTTCTGATGCAGCAGAATCTGTTGTGCATGTTATGGCTACGGGAATGGCGCTTTATAGCATAATATTAAGTTCAAAACCTGCTGATGATTCACATCCTTATGGACATGGAAATATTGAATATTTTTCCGCGGGTGTAGAAGGTTTATTAATTATAATTGCAGCCATCTTCATTATATATGAAAGCACACTTGCCATTATTAACGGACCGGAACTTAAACAACTTGGTGTTGGTGCTGTAATTATTACAATCGCTTCAGCAGTTAATTTATTTCTTGGGAATTATTTAATTAGAACAGGTAAGAAAACAAATTCGATAACTTTAGTTGCTGATGGTAAGCATGTTTTAACAGATTCAATAACAAGCTTTGGCGTTATTGCCGCAGTTTTATTAGTAATATTAACAGATATATTAATTCTCGATCCTATAATAGCTATAATTGTTGCACTCAATATACTTTTTACCGGATACAAATTAATTCGTGAATCAGTTGGCGGATTAATGAATGAAGCCAATCCGGCAACATTTAAAAAATTGTCCGAAACACTTATTCAAATGAAAAAAAATTATTGGATTGATATTCATGAGCTAAGATTCTGGCAATCTGGCGACAAAGTTTTTATAGATTTTCATCTTATTCTTCCCTACTACCTGAATATTAAGCAAACTCACGAAGAAGAAAATTTGATAGAATCAGAATTACAAAAAGATTTTTCACATGCAGATTTAAAAATTCATTTTGATTATTGCATTCCTGAACTTTGTAAGTATTGCAGATACGATGAGTGTAAAGTAAGAAGTGAAAATAAATCAGAAACATTTATATGGGATAGTAATAAATTAATTGGAGGACCTGTTTATAAACGATTTAATCATTAGCTGAATTTACTTGCGGATCCTGAACTTTTGTAAGTATTAACAATCCCACCAAAAAGAAAATTCCTATTGATATTATTGCTAATCTCTGGCTGCCTGAAATATAACTTACAAGACCAAAAACCAGGGGTCCAACAATAGCAGAACTTTTTCCAAAAAATGAATAAAATCCAAAAAACTCCGTCTTTCGTTCAATGGGAGTTAATTTACTCATCATACTTCTACTTGTTGATTGACTTGATCCCATAGCTGCGCCGGCAATTAATCCCACAACATAAAAACCGGTTTTATCTGTAATTAAATATGCAATTAGGACAGTAATCATCCACATTATTAAAGTAATAATTATAGTTTTTTTCTGACCGATAGAATCTGCAATAATACCAAATAATACTGATCCCGCAATAGCTGTTGTTTGGACTGTTAGAAAAAATACCAATAATTCAGTTTCGGAAAAGCCAAGAGTTGTACTTGCGTAGTTACCCGAAAAGAAAATGATGGTGTTAACTCCTTCTATATAACAAAAATAAGCTAATAAAAAGAGAGCCAGATTTTTATGATATTTAAGGTGTGATAATGTACTCCAAACTCTACTTATTCCAATAGAAATAAAAGATTTATGCTCTTCAACTTTTTTACGATTGTCTTTTAGATAAATAAAAATTGGAAGAGAAAATACCAGGAAAAAAAGCGCTGCGAGCAAAAAAGATTCACGTATCATTCCAGCACTAATAAATGGATAAACAAGCGCCAAAGTAGCCAATGAGCCGAGATATCCCATAGCAAATCCATAACCACTCACACGCCCATAATTTTTAGGCGATGTAATTTCAGGTAAAAACGCATCATAAAAAACTAATCCGGACTCAAACCCAACATTTGCAATGATGAAAAGCAAAAGACCTAAAAAAATATCACCGCTGCCAACAAAGAATAAAGCAGATGTGCCAGCTATACACAAAAGTGTAAAGAAAAGAAGAAATCTTTTTTTCCCTGCTGAATAATCTGCAATAGCACCGAGTATTGGAGAAATAATTGCAGTAATAACCATTGCCACACTTGTACCAATCGACCAGTATAAATCACCAATTGGTAATCCGTTTGTTACAACTTTTTTGAAGTAAACAGCATAAATAAAGGTTACTACAACAATAGAAAATGATGTATTAGCAAAATCGAATAACGTCCAGATGAATATTTTTTTCTTATCATTCATCAGGAATTTTTATGATGAGATTTTGAAACAGTTTCTTCAACTAATCCCCTACCTGTTTTATTTAAATGACCGGCAGATTTTTCTTCAGAAAGAATAGCATCAAGTATTCCATTAATAAACTTTCCACTACCTGCAGTGCTGAACTCTTTCGCTATTTCAATCGATTCATTGATTGAAACTTTAGGTGGAATATCAGGAAAGAATAAAATTTCACAAATAGCCATTCTTAACAAAATCTTATCAATCAGAGCGACTCTGTTTATTTCCCAATTACTAATTCGTTTTATTATTTTTTCATCCAGATTTTTTTTATTAATAAGAACTCTGTTAACAAGGTCTTCCCCAAATTTCTTATCATTATCCTCTTCAATATCACCAAGGATGCTTTGAGTAAGCGCCATTAAGTTTTCACCGTTCATTTCATAAGCATAAAGTATTTGCAAAACTTTTTCTCTTACAATTCTTCTTTTAAATACTGCGGACATTAATTACTCCTTATTAAGCTTAACTATATTGCAAAAAACCAGAACACTGTTAATGCTAAAGACTCTCTAACCTTGCTATAAATCGATTTTTCAAAACTTTGCGAAAGATCAGATGGAACAACTTTTAATTTAATATTTTGAAATTTACCAATTTCCATAACTCTTACTAAATGATAACTATCAGATATAACAATTATATTATTCTGAATACCTGGTAATAAGTTCTTCTTTACAAATTCAATCTGTTCGTTTGTTGAGGTGGTTTTCTTTTCGATAAAAATATCTTTAATACTTTTCCCTAAAGATTTAATATAATTTAATGCTACTTCTGATTCAGCCAATTCACCGGGAGCATTACTCCCTGTTAAATATATTTTTGATATTTTTTTTTGCTCATATAATAACAATGCTTTATCAACTCTTGCAGTAAGCGATGGACTTGGTTTGTTATTAGACCAGACAGCCGCGCCTAAAACAACTCCAATATTATTTCTATTCTTCGCTATTAGCATATCATTAAATCCTGCCTCTTTTTTTAAGATAAAAAAGAAAACTAAGAATAAAATCGTCAGCATTAGCAATGATGAATTAAAGATAGCGCGAAGTAATACCAGCTCTCTGGTTTTGATTATGTTTAACCAAATTATAAATATCGTAACAAAAAATGAGAAGTTATAAAGTGTAAATAAGGATGCTATAAATAATCTGTTACCATTCTGTCCAAGAAAATATATTCCTTTAAATGGCGGAATAACGATTGTCGAAATATAAGCTGCAATAAGAAATAATTGAGTTAATCCGAAAAAAATTAGAAACGATTTTGTTTGGACTATATTTCTTTTAGTAAAATGATCTGCTAAAACTCCAATTACAAGTATAAGTGTAAAAAATAAATTTATAATATTACCAAAACTTTTCAGATTCATATCTCTTAAAGTCAGGTTTTGGTTGTGGTATTTAACAAGGTATAGAAAAGCCAAATCCAGAAGGATTGTAAGAATAATTAAAAACAGGAGTAATGAAAACTTGCTTTTATTATTCTTATTCATCATTTCAATGAAAATTATTGTTTTTAATATCTGATAAAAATGTGCTGAAAAATACTAATTAAAAGTGCTTAAAAAAATATAAAATACAAGTGTTCTTTTGGTTAGTATAATGAGATATGGGAAATAAAAAAGGCGTCTGTTAGACGCCCTAAATTTATTGAAGCTTGAATACTACAGGAATTGAAACCTGTACTTTAACTGCTTTGCCTCTTTGTTTACCGGGTTTAAATTTTGTTTTCTTAACTGCACTAAGAGCGGCTTCATCACAACCAGCCCCGATCCCTTTAATAATCTTTGCATCAGTAACCAAACCTGTTTCATCCACAAAAGCTAAAACATAAACTTTTCCTTCAACACCTGCTCTTTTTGCAATTTCAGGATATACAATTTTTTTCTGAATCTCTGCAATACCACCAATTGGTTCCGGCATTTCTTCAACTGCCACAAAGTAAGTAGGCTCTTCTTCAACCTTTTTCTCTTCCTTTGGAGGTGGAGGTGGAGCATCCATTTGCTGATTTATGTCAATTTCAGTATCACCAATTTCAATATCCTCTAAAACATCCGAAGAAGGAGCTTCAATAGGAATTGGTGGTTTTGGCGGTGGCGGAGGTCTGTTTTCCTGTTTTGTTTGTTGAATATCTTCAACCTGGAAAAGATCCTGCGGACCTTCAACTTTTATCTCTTTACTTTTTAAATCAGGGAAAAACTTGAACGCCACAATTAATAGTGCTAATGAAACAATCAAACTGGCTTCAAATACTTTTCTGTATTTTGCCATCAGATCTGCTTTTTTTGATTTAACAATTGCCATGAAATTTTACCTCCTAACTAGCAATTAGTGGTGCTAACTTAATAATGAGATTTTCTATTGTCAAATTATTTTTCAAGTCTTTTACCACCAATAGTAAAAAAAGTTCCAGCCATTAATTAAATTTTTTGTATTCCAACTGTCTTAATCTTTCTAATATTACCTTAACAATTAAAATTGCTAACAAAGAACCTAAAAAATCAGCCGACCAATCAAGAAATTCTGCACTTCTACCCGGAATAAAAAGCTGATGAACTTCATCAAGCATCCCATAAATAGATGCAATAAGAACACTAAAAGTTGCCGGATATTTCTTTAATAATTCAAATTTTTTCTGAAAAAATAAATTCATATAAAGTACAGCGCTTAATAAACCATAAGCACCAAAATGTTCTATTTTATCACTAATACCAATAGTAATCGCTGAGCTTGAAGGTAGCGAAGTTAGTACAAATAGAATTAACCAATAAATAATTAACGGAATATTTATCAGATATTGCCGATTCCGCTCTATAAAACTAAACAATACTTACCTCTAAGAATTTTACAGCATTAGAATAATTGTTTATTATATCTGAGGCAAGGTAATTTGAAATTGGTTTTTCATTAAGAAGTAAATCGGCAGAAAGGCTGTGAAGATAAACACCCGCAATTGCGGCTGCTTCAAGATTTTTATTTTGCGAAAGTAAACCCGCAATTATTCCTGTTAACACATCTCCGGAACCAAATTTTGCCATCCCACTGTTGCCGGTTGTATTTATAAAAGCATCACCTTTGGTGTTGAATATTATTGTTGGAGCACCTTTTAGAACTAAAATACAATTATGTTTAATCGCAAATTCTTTTCCGTAATTGAGCATATCTTTTTCTATTAACTTTAAATCCACACCTATTAAAACTGAAAATTCACCAAGATGAGGAGTTAAAATACAATTACTTAAATCAAATTTTTTAAGAAACTGTTTATCCAAAGCAAATAAAGCGTCAGCGTCAATAACTGCATATTTAAAATTTTTCTGAATTAAAAATTCTTTTACTGAAGAAATAGTTTCCGCTTCCCTTCCCAATCCCGGTCCAATTGCAACAACATCTGCCCATTTAATTTTTGGCTGAAGCACTTGTAATCCCGATTTATCCAAATACTTTGTTGAGTGTGTACCATAAGATTCCACAACAACTTCAAGAATATTTTTGTGAACAAGTTTTTTAGCAGTTTCTGGAATTGCCAGAATAGAAGCTCCGGCACCTGCAATTAAAGATGATTGAGAAGTTAAAGCAGCAGCTCCCGGATATTTATATGAACCAGCTATTGTTAAAACTTTTCCAGCAGAGTATTTGTGAGATGATTTTTTTCTTGCTGGTAAAAATGAATAAACGTCTTCAGGTTCAATTAAATAAGTATCCGGATTTGTTGAATCAAAATAATCAGTACCGATACCTATTTCTTTTAATATCACTTTTCCACAATTTTCATATCCTTTATTAACAAACAATCCTTTTTTAAATTCACCAAGTGTAACAGTTAAATCAGATCTAAAAATAATATCACCATAACCCGTATCGGAATTTAACCCAGTTGGAACATCAATTGCACATTTGTAAGCAGAGTTTTTATTCAAACTATTAATAATTGATGAATATGGCTCTCTTAATTCTCCTGTAAACCCGCTGCCGAGCATTGCATCAACAATTAGCTCACACTCTTTTAACCAATAAATATCTTTTACGGATTTATAAAATTTTATTTTAAGATTTTTTCTGTGAGGTAAAAGGTTTTTTAGAATTGTAAAATTTGTTTTACAATCTACACTCATTTCAGATTCGGTGCCAAGAGATAAAATCTTAACATTAAATCCGGCATTTGAAAAATGCCTTGCAACAGCATAACCATCACCGCCGTTATTACCTTTGCCGCAAATAAACCCCAGACTTTTAATATTACCAAAGTGATTAATAATTGATTCATAAATTCCAAAAGCAGCATTTTCCATCAATACAATTCCCGGCACTTGCAATCTTTTAATTGCAAATGAATCGAGATTACGAATTTGTGATGTTTTATAAAGTGGAATCATTTCAATTCTATATAATAAAAAAAGAGGGAAATAAATTCCCTCATTTATCTTAAATAAACTTTGTTATTAAATCTAAAAAGCTGCCGGGAAAAATACCGAGCAAGATTATAACGAGAACTGAAAGGACTATTGCAAGCATTGAACTTTGACTTGGTTCAAAAGCTAATTCTTTGTCGGATGTTTTAAAGTACATTAAAACAACAATGCGTAAATAGAAATAAACACTAATTGCACTTGAGATAACCCCAAGTATTGCCAGCCATGTTAAATTTGCCTTTACTGCAGCGATAAAAATATAATACTTTCCAAAAAATCCTGCGAAAGGAGGAATACCTGCAAGTGCAAACATAAATATTGCAAGAAAAGCAGCCAGCATTGGTTTCCTGTTTCCCAGACCTGCATAAGAATTTATATCAAGATTTGTTTCATCTTTATCTTCGATCAGAGAGATAATCCCAAATGCGCCGAGGTTCATAAAGGTATAAGCAGCAAGGTAAAAAACAATTCCTGCAACTGCATCATGATTGCCCGCAGCTAATCCGATTGCAAGATAACCGGCATGAGAAATTGACGAGTATGCAAGCATTCTTTTAATATTATCCTGAGCTATTGCAACAATACTTCCATAAAACATTGATAGCACTGAAATCACTGCAAGGTATGGTGTAAATAAATTTCCGGCTGGTCCATTAAACAAAGCAAACAATGTTGCAAGTATTGCACTGAAAGCTGCGGCTTTGCCGCCTGTTGAGAATAACGCAGCAACAGTAGTTGGGGATCCCTGATAAACATCCGGCACCCACATATGAAATGGAAATGCAGCAATCTTAAATGAAAATCCAATAAGAAATAAAAGAACACCGGCAGTAAATAATAAATTCTTTGTTAACTCTGCAAAGTTAGAAGTTATAAAATCGATTGATGTTGTATGGGCACCTCCGTAAATCAGCGCAATTCCGTAAATAATAAATCCGGTAGCAAATGCACCGAGCAAAAAGTATTTTAGCGAGGCTTCGTTTGCATTAAGTTTTTTTCTGTTCATTCCTGCAAGTATGTAGAAGGATACTGACATCAACTCAAGACCTAAAAATACGACAAACAAATCTTTGGCTCCCGCCATCAACATCATACCAAGAACAGAGGATTGAAGAATTATATAATACTCTCCAAAGTAAGTTCCGTACTTTTTAATGTAATCAATTGAGAGTAAGGAAACTATTGCAGCCCCAAATGTAAAGATTGCATAAAATACATTTACATTTCCACCCGTTGCAAGCATATTTTGCAAAACAACGGAAACATCACCAACGTAGTACAGAGAATGCAAGCCTGAAGCAAGAAAGAGAAATACAGAAAACCATGGAAGCAGTAGTTCACTTTTCTTTGAATACATTTCTATTAAAAGTGAAATTACAATTCCCGCACCTATTATTACAAGTGGAAGAACATTAAGAAATTCTTGAGAGTTATTAAACATTATGATTCTATCTTTTTATAACTTTTTCTTTACTTAGATAATTGATTTAAGCCAAGTTCAACAGCATTTGTTTTAACAGGACTATAAATTACTTTTACTACTTTTGCTGTAGATCTATCAGATATTTTTAAGAATGTGTTTGGATAAATTCCTATCCATACTATAAAAATAAATATTGGAACAAGAATAAAAATTTCTCTTGCATTCATATCTTTTAATCCTTCAAGCTTTGCATTTTTAACTTCACCAAATACAACTCTTTGGTACATCCAGAGCAAATAAACAGCTGCAAAGATTACTCCGCTTGCAGCAAAAACCGTAAACCACCAGCTATTTAACACCGGTGATTGGAATGAGCCGAGAAGAATTAAAAATTCACCAATAAATCCGTTTAATCCTGGTAAACCAATAGATGATAGAGAAGCAAACATTAATGCAAATGAAAAAACAGGAACTAACTTAGCAATTCCACCATAATATGAAATTTCACGAGTATGAGTTCTCTCATAAATAATTCCAACTAAAAGAAATAAAGCTCCTGTAGATAAACCATGATTTATCATTTGAATGACTGCGCCTTGAATAGATTCCTGAGTCATTGCAAAAATACCGAGGACTACAAAACCTAAGTGGGAAACTGAGGAATAAGCAACAAGTTTTTTAATATCAGTTTGAACCATCGCAACCAAAGCGCCATAAATTATTCCAATGATTGCCAAAACAGATATATAAGGGGCAGCAGCAATTGAAGCTTGCGGGAAAAGTGGAAGATTAAATCTTAACAATCCGTAAGTTCCCATTTTAAGTAATACTCCTGCAAGTATAACAGAACCGGCAGTTGGTGCTTGAACGTGTGCATCAGGCAGCCAGGTATGCAACGGGAACAAAGGAACTTTGATTGCAAAACTGAAGGCAAATGCCAGGAACATCCATATTTGGAGATTCATCGGAATTTGAGGTGCAACTTTGTAAAGCTCAACTAAATCAGTTGTAAAATATCCAAGCGGACCGATTGCATAAACCGCTAACCAAACAATCGCAACAAGCATAAGCAAGCTACCAAACATTGTGTATATAAAAAACTTAACTGCTGCGTAAACTCTTTCTTTTCCCCCCCAAATTCCAATTATAAAATACATTGGAATTAACATTGCTTCCCAAAAAATGTAAAAGAGGAACAAATCAAGTGAAATGAAAACGCCGAGCATTCCAACTTCAAGCATTAAAAAGAAAAATGTAAAATCTTTTACTTTGCTTTCTATACTCGACCAGCTTGAAATCAATGTTAACGGTGTTAGGAATGTTGTAAGTAAAACCAACAACATAGACATTCCATCAATACCAACATGGTAATGAATGTTCAATCCTTTTATCCATTCAAATTTATTGACGAACTGAAAATCTGAATTGGCGGAATCAAACTGAAAATAAATTACAAGCGAAAGCAAAAATGCTAAAGTTGATATTCCCAGTGCAGTGTATCTGATTACATTTGCCCGTTCTTTCTTGATAAATAGAATCAGGAATGAACCTATTAATGGGATTAAAATTAAATATGTCAGTAGTAAGCTTTGTTCCATTTTATAAACTTAAAATTATCCAGAATAAAGCTGCCACAATTCCAAGCATCATTACTAACGCATAAAACTGAGCAACACCTGTTTGTAGTTTTCTGATATTTACTGAAATTATATCAATAAGTTTTGCAGTACCATTAACAGCACCATCTATAATTTTGTTATCTGCAATTTTCCACAAGAAAGATCTTGAAGTTTGCAGAATCGGATTAACAATTACAGTGTCATAAAATTCATCAACAAAGTATTTGTTCCATAGCAAATTGTATAAACCTTTGAACTTTTGCGAAGTTTTTAATGCGATCTGCGGCTTCTTCAAATAAACATACCTTGCAAACCATATTGCACTTACTGCAAATACAACTGAAAGTACCATTAACAATATTTCTTCAAAATGTGAGTGCATATTAAATACCGCAAGTTTTCTATCGGCATCTTTAAATATTGGAGCCAACCAAATGTGAAAATTATTTCCATGTTCGCCGGAAAAGATTTCAGGGATTCCAACAAATCCACCAATTGCTGAAAAAGCAGCTAAAATCATAAGTGGAATTGTCATTACTGCAGGAGATTCGTGAGGATGTTTATCGTGTCCGAATCTTTCCTTACCTTCAAAAGTAAGAATGTAAAGTCGAAACATATAAAATGCAGTCATCATCGCTGTACCGGCGCCAAAAACCCAGAAAAATAATCCACCGTTAGCAAATGAATACCAGAGAATTTCATCCTTACTAAAAAATCCTGAAAGAGGTGGAATACCAGAGATTGCAAGTGCGGCAATTAAAAATGTAATATAAGTTCTCGGCATGTATTTTTTAAGTCCACCGTACTTTTGAATGTCCTGTTCATCGTACATCGAGTGAATAACAGAACCGGCACCGAGAAATAAAAGAGCTTTAAAAAAAGCGTGAGTCATAACGTGAAATATTCCTGCTGAGAAAGCTCCCATTCCCATAGCAAGAAACATATAACCAAGCTGAGAAACAGTAGAGTATGCTAAAACTTTTTTGATATCGTTTTGAACAATTCCAATTGTTGCTGCAAAAAATGCGGTTAAAGTTCCGATGATCGCCACAACCATTAAAATTGAAGGCGCACTCGCAAATATGATTGATGTTCTTGCAACCATATAAACACCTGCAGTAACCATTGTTGCTGCATGTATAAGTGCAGAAACAGGAGTTGGACCAGCCATTGCATCCGGTAACCATATATATAATGGTATTTGTGCGGATTTGCCTGTTGCACCTATGAATAAAAATATTGCTATAAATCCAAATGTAACTGTTGAAACATTGAAAGAAACAGCGCGTGAAAATACTTCGTTAAAGTTCAGACTTCCAAAAGTCATGTAGATTAAAAACATTCCGAGTAAAAATCCAAAATCACCAATTCTGTTTACAATAAAGGCTTTCTTTGCAGCATCTGAGGTTGTGGATTTTTCAAATTTTTTATCGTACCAAAATCCGATTAATAGATAAGAACAAAGCCCAACGCCTTCCCAACCTAAAAACAGAAGTACAAAATTATCGGCAAGTATTAAGTTCATCATTGCGAAGATGAACAAGTTCATATAAGTGAAAAATCTCCAAAAACTTTTATCACCATGCATATAACCTATTGAGTAAACGTGAATTAGAAATCCAACGCCCGTAACAACCATAGCCATAACAAGTGAAAGTTGATCAACCTGGTAAGCAAAACTTACATTAAGATTTCCAACATTAAGCCAGGTGAACAGGTTTACAATTTTTTGTCTTTGATCAACAGGTAAACCTAAAGTTTCAAAGAAAGCCCCGACCGTAATCAGAAAAGATATCCCAATTGTACCGCTTCCGATTATTCCGATTATTTTTTCACTTTTAATTTTACTGCCGAATATTCCATTGATTAAAAATCCGGCAAATGGAAGAAGGATAGTTAAGTAAATTAATTCACGCATATATAATTCTAAATTTCATACTATATTATTTTATGTCATGCTGAATTTATTTCAGCATCTTTCAATTCAGTAATAGAATTCCAAAACAAGTTTGGAATGACAAGATCGAAAGACTACCACTTAAGAATATTTATTTCATCAATATTAACAGTAAGCTTATTGCGAAATATCGCGATTATAATTGCAAGTCCCACAGCAGCTTCTGCAGCAGCAACAGTCATTACAAAAAACACAAACAACTGCCCAATCGAATTACCAAGATAAGATGAAAAAGTAACTAAAGTTAAGTTTGCCGAGTTGAGCATTAATTCAATACTCATAAACACAATTATCGCATTTCTTCTTGTAAGCACTCCGGCAACACCAACAAAAAACATAAATGCGCTAAGAATTAAATAATATTCAATTGGAATGTTCATAATTAAAAATTTTCTTTACTCAAATTTCTTTTTAGCTAAAACCAAAGCACCGATTGTTGCTGCAAGTAATAAAAATCCAGCGGCTTCAAAAGGCACTATATAATTTGTAAATAATTCCCTGCCAATCGCTTCGATTGTTCCGGCTTGAACACTTTTTGCTACATCTTTAGAAAGATTTTGTGATGGATGCACAAATAAAATCATGTATGCAAGCTCGATAAAAACAAGGAAAGCTATAACCATTGCAAAGATTTTAGTTTTTGGATTTAACTCTAAAAACTTCTTTTCGTTTTCAGGTCTTAACAGCATTAAAACGAAAAGGAATAATACCATAATTGCACCTGCATAAACGATAATTTGTGTTACAGCAATAAATTGTGCATTAAGTGTAAGATAAAGCCCTGCAAGTGATGCAAAGTTTAATACAAGGAATAATGCCGACATAACAGGATTACTCCTCGTTATCATCAAAACAGCACTGATTGCTGCGACTATTGCAAAAACAAAAAATAAAACTACTTCGAGATTCATATTTTTAATGAAAAATGGTTGATGGTTGATGGATAATTTGTTTATTGAGATTCACCATTTTTAATTTCCCTTTTTTAAATTCTTTTATGCTGTTAGTTTAATTGCTGCAAATATCTTTTTTAATTCAAAACTTTCGTTAAATATTTCTTCAAATTTTTGAGTTTTTAAAGTATCAATTAGAATCTCGTTTAAAACTCTTAACAAGTAATTACTTTCTCTTGATTCTTTAGAAACAACACCTATTTTATGAAAAAAGTCTTTACTTGATTCGGCTGCTTGAGCTTCTTCATAATTTGCACCAACTGAAGTAGCTGCTTTGGCTAACTGAAAAGATATTATTGAATTTATTTTTGTTTTGGGCAATGTTTCAAGAAACTTTAGACAATTTACACCAAAACTAAAAGTTCTTTCTAATAACTCTTCAGTTTTAGAATTCAAACAACACCTCCAGTTAAAAATCTACGAAATAATAAGCTTAATCCATCATCCATCAAACATCATCAATTTTCAAGGAGTATTACGGTAAATCATTCTTGGGAAAGGAATCGCTTCTCTTAAATGATCCAAACCGCAAATCCAGCTAACTGTTCTTTCCAATCCTAAACCAAAACCTGAATGTGGAACAGAACCATATCTTCTTAAATCCAGATACCATTCAAATGCACTTTGCGGAAGATTATGTTCTTTAATTCTCTCTAAAAGAAAATCAAGATTATCTTCTCTCTGGCTACCACCTATAATTTCACCGTAACCTTCAGGCGCAAGCACATCAACTGCAAGAGCATATTTAGGATCGTTGGGATCTCGTTTCATATAAAATGCTTTTACTTCCGCAGGATAATGATGAACCATTATCGGTCTATCAAATTGTTCCGAAACAACAGTTTCATCAGTTCCACCAAGATCATTTCCCCATTCAAAGTCAATTCCGTTTTTCTTTAATATCTCAACAGCTTCATCATAATGCACGCGCGGGAAAGGTCTTTTAACTTTCTGAAGTTTTGTTGTGTCGCGTTCAAGAACTTTTAATTCTTCTGCTCTTTCAGTTAAAATTGTCTGAACAATATACTCTAAAAATTCTTCTGCAAGATCCATATTATCGTTCAGATCATTAAATGCAACTTCAGGTTCAACCATCCAGAATTCAGTTAAGTGTCTTCTTGTTTTTGATTTTTCGGCACGGAATGTCGGTCCAAATGTATAAACTTTTCCAAGTGCCATTGCCCCGGCTTCAGCATAAAGTTGTCCCGATTGCGTTAAATAGGCATTCCCAAGATCAAAATATGGAGTTTCAAAAAGTGTGGATGTCCCTTCAACAGCATTTGGAGTAAGTATTGGAGGATCCATCAAAGTGAATCCCTTATTATCAAAAAAATCACGAATCGCTTTAACAATGCGATGACGGATTTTCATTATTGCAACTTGCCTGCTTGAACGCAGCCACAAATGCCTGTTATCAAGTAAGAATTCTATTCCGTGTTCTTTTGGTGTAATTGGATAATCGTGAGCTTCAGAAATAACTATTAAATCAGTTGCATCAAGTTCATATCCACCCGGAGCGCGGGGTTCTTCTTTTACTTTGCCTGTTACTTCGATTGAAGATTCCTGCCCTATCTTATCAGCTTTATCAAAAACTTCTTCAGTTAAATTGCCTTTAAAGTAAACACACTGAAGATAACCGGAGCCATCGCGAAGAATAATAAATTTAATTTTACCACTTGAACGTTTGTTAAATAGCCATCCGCTTAGGGTCACTTCCTGCCCAACAAATTTTCCAAGATCGATTATTCTTATTTTCTGCATTAAAAAATTATATTTTCTTCAAAAATTGATTGCCAAATATATAGAGTGAGTCTAAAAAAACCAATCTTAATATATTTAGAATTGTAAATCAAAAATTACGAATAGATTTAAAGCTCAATTTAAAAAGATGGTAGCGATCGTTCTCCCACCGATCCATGAAACCTCATCCTGTCAGTCTGAGGCATATTGAGCAAAGACGAAGTACGAAGCTAACGGTTTAACTGTGAAGTCAAACTTCGACAATCCGCCGAGACGGATAGCGTGACAGAATAACGTAATCGACAGAAGTTCGTTCTCTACAAATGTTTTCATAATTCCTTATAACATTTTTATATTTTGCTTCAAAATTACAAATCATCTTCAACCAAAGGACTTAAAATGAAGAAACTTCTCATCTCACTATTAGTTTTATTCTTCTATTCAATTACTTTTTCACAACACTTACAAACCAAAGATGAAACTAAACCTGATTGGAAAAACGGCGTACCCGAAGGATGCACATCCGTTACGGTTGGTAAGCTTGCAAGTTTTGATGGAAGTGTGATGACATCTCATACAGATGACAGTCATAGAACGAGAAGCGAGTTTAATATTGTTCCACCTAAAAAATATCCTGCGGGATCAAAGGTGATGTTGTTTAAACGTGTCCCGGATAATTCCAAGAAAATGCCTGCATATAAATTTGAACCCACTGGTGAAATTCCGCAAGTTGAATCAACATACGGTTACATAAATACAGCTTATCCTTGTTTGAATACAGAACAACTTGCAATTGGTGAATCCACATTTGGCGGAAGAGAAGAATTAAAATCCGAAAAAGGATTAATTGATTGCACACAACTTGTAACACTAATGATGGAAAGATGCAAAACCGCTCGCGAAGCGATTTTGATGGCTGATGAACTCCTGGAAAAATATGGATGGAATGATGAAGGCGAATGTTTAACAATCGCCGATCCGAAAGAAGTGTGGATGTTTGAAGTTGCGGGCAGCGGTAAAGATAAAGTTGGAGCAGTTTGGGTTGCACGGCGCGTTCCCGATGATCAAATATCAGTTAATGCAAATGGAAGTAGAATAAGACAGATTGATACAAATAATCCAGATTATTTTATATACTCAAAAAATGTTTTTGACCTTGCAAAAGAAAACGGCTGGTGGAATCCTGCAAATGGTCCATTTGAATTTTGTTATGCCTATGCAGAAAGAAATTCAATTGCTACGCGAAGACGTGAATGGCGGGTGTTTGATCTTGTTGCACCATCATTAAAACTGGGTCCTAATTCCGAAAATTACCCTTTCTCTGTAAAACCTGATAAACCAATTACGTTAGAAAAAATGGTTGAAATCTTTTCTGATTATTATGAAGAGACTGAATTTAATTTTGTAAAAGATTTGACAGTAACTGATGACAGTGGAAAAACAGTGCTATCCCCTTTAGCAAATCCTTTTATGCCTTATGATATGAATGATCTTTTTAAGATAAACGGCGGCTGGGGCAGGCTTGGAGAAAGAACTATCGCACGATGGTACACAATGTATGGAACCATTATTCAGTGCCGCTCATGGCTTCCGAATGAAATTGGTGGAGTTGCCTGGATAGCATGGGACAATATTGCTTCGTCAATTTATACTCCACATTACAGTTGTATTACCCGTGTTCCTGAAACAACCTCAACTCCGGGAAGAGAAAATGGATTTACAAGAAAATCAGCTTGGTGGGCATTTAATCAACTCGGAACATTAGCAGCACAGCGCTGGGGCGATATGCGCAAGGATGTTCGCACAGTTTGGGATCCGATGCAAAAAGAAATGTTTGCAAATCAAAATGATTTTGAAAAACAAATAGTTGAGCTAATTAAAAAGGATAAAAAATCAGCAGTGGAAAAAATAACAAAGTACAGTTTTGATTGGCAGGAAAAAGTTGTTAACCGTGCATGGAATCTTATTGATGAGTTATGGACTAAGTATGATGAATTATTTTGAGGTAAGATTTTATTAAAAAAAAAAAAAAATTATTTTCTATCGAGATAGGATTTTATACCGAGAGTTAAAATATAATTTGCAAGATCCCGACCATCGAGATAAGTTGTACCGTTTGGAACTTTCTCTGTAAAGTCGCCAGTTGTAATTACAAATTTTCTTTTAATTTCATTAGCTCCCTGTTTCAAATGGATTACTTCTTCATAATCTTCATTTTTTAATCCGGTTGTTAAACAGCATTTGCCATGTAAATGAACAGGAGTTGTTCCGTGCCTTGCTGTTCCAATGATATAAAACATTGGTTCTTCTTCAATATCCATAATACTTATATCACGATATCCTAAAAATGTGAAGAAAGATTTCATAAAAGATTTAAAGCCATCCAGATCAACAGCTTGAAGCCGATCAAGAATTTTAATCCTTTCGTCTTTAATGTTCTGATTATATTTATCATTCATTCCAAAAACTGATAACCAATCATCCATCTGAATAAGCTCGGAAATTGTTTCACTTTTTAGGTTATCAAAAAGATTGCGGCTAAACAACCCTTTACCGATCAATATTCTATTCAGCTCTTCTTCAAATGAATTTTTAATCATATAATTAAATACAAACACAGGCGAAATAGCAATTTCATTTAGTCCTATTTCGTCATCATTTTGCCAGTTTGTAACGGGGTTCCACCATTGATCGAAATTTATAATGTATGATACTTTATTAAGATTAATATTTAATCTGGAAGGCTTTAGGTTTGTTAAAAGTATAGGAATTTCTTTTCGACTATAATATGAATTTAAAGAGGTCTTTAGTTCTTCAGTTGACATCCCGTTAGGCGCAACAACATGTTTAATGTTATTCATCTCAAAAGCTTTTTCAATTTTTTTCATTCCATTAACATCGTACTGAGTAAAAACTATTGCTTTCTTTTTATTTCTGTAAATAGCCTCGGCATGTTCAATAAGTAAATTTGCCTTTGGACTAATATTCCTGAACGAAGAGAAATTAAGAATTTGTTTAAGTTTATGAATGAGTGTAAATATACTTGATTGAAAACGTAAAGGATTGTGATTTTCAATTAATCTCTTCAATTCTTCGCGTGATTGTGCAAGAGCTTCAGCGTATTCAAAAGATTGCATTTCATCAAGTTCCAGCCAAATATCTTTATAAGTTACAACAGGATCATCTTGCTGGATTTCACCTATACTTTTACCGTAAAAACTAAAAGCAACTTTAGATGAGAAAGAAAAATCTTCCAGAAACTTTTTATTATACTTTTCATTTACAATTGCCGTTAAAAACCAGATGTACTGAGGTTCTATTTTTTTGATAAGTTCATCTACAAGATTTATAGTAGATTTAAGATTAATTTGTTCATCAAAAATTACCAAATCAATCTGAGAAAAATTATCCAGCTCAACTTTTGCAAAATCATCAATATCCATTAACCATGCAGTTGAATGACCGGAAATTTTAGCAGGTTTTTCAGAATCAATTTTCTTAACTGCCAATCCTTTTCCAAAATTATTCAGATTACTCTGCCAACAATCATCAAGTCTTGTTTTATCACTTATAATTAATGCAGACTTTGCTTTGCCTTTTTTAAACAGATAATTTAATGCGCTAACACTTTGGATAAATTTATCATAACCTAATTCGTTACCGTAAACTGAAAAATTATTTTCGGATAAAAATTTGGCACCCTCATATTCATAATCTTTAATTCCGATTATTGATTTAGCGTACTCTTCCCAGGAAAGTTCTTTGTAAGAAGAAAGAAGCATCCGGATATCATCTCTTTTCTTATTGGACATTTTTTCATCATTTAAAGCATCGATTATTTTTGTTTCAAAATTCTTTTGCTTTATAACAACTTTTTTAACTACAGTTTTAGGCAAATCGCTTTTTACTTTTAATACTTGCGATGAAAAATTTATCTCCGATGAAAAATATTTTACTTCCGGTTTAATAATTTCATCTAATGGAACTAAAAATGAAGTTGTTGAACTTTCCAGAATGTCATCGATTCCCGGTACTTCTATTTTATCTACAATCGGCAGTTTTAATTTTTTTACATCAAAACTTCTCGAATCAATAACAATATTTTCGAGCTTAGCATCATTAAGTAATTCGATGTTATAAATTTCAGGGATCAGGCTTGCGAGATAATCTGTAACAACCGGAGCTTGGATGCTTTTTAATTGATCTGTTATTATTGGTTCCGGAATAATTTCAGGATAATCAACAACTATTGGATATTCAATTATAGTTGATTCATTTTTTGATGATATCCCGGTAAAATTATAATCATACTTTTTTGTATTCGCTGGCTTTACAATAAAAATATCTGATTGATCTATTACTTCATCAGAAAAAGAAAAAGTGGAATTAAAATCAGTCATCTCAGGTAATTTGAGAAACTTTTCTCTCAACTCAAACAGTTGAGGTCTCGTTAATCCAAAAAAGATTAAATAAGCTTTAGGTTTTACTACGGTTAAAAAAGGTTTTGAGGTAAGTACAGATATAGCTGAAAATTTAAATTTTAGTTTTAATAATGTGGGAACTTTAAACCCTTCGATCTTTAATTCCTCAACATCATCATAGGATACAAGCGGATAAATCTCTTCATTAAAAACCTGAGGAACGCGAAGCCATTTAGAAAATTGAAAATCATCTGTGACTTCAATCTTTGCAACTTTAGTTGCAATTTTAGATCGAGCTGAACGAAGCATTAATTTATTTCTACTATTATTCGTTAGTTCTTTGAAGCTGAACTTGTTCACAAGCAGCTTTTAATCTTTCAAACGGCTCAGACAAATTTCTTGATTCTGCAATTTTTTCTAACCGTTCTTTAATTCCTTTCAATTCTTCTTCAAACTTTTTAGAAGTCTCAATAAACGCTTTAGCACTTCCGTTCATTGGAGTATTAAGCGGTTCAAAAGAAGTATTGGATTTTGATTTTTGTTTTTCATCGCTAACTAATCTTACTACTCTTACTCCCTGTTTTCCGTTTGCACCAAGGAACAAAGGATCTTTAACAATAATAAGATCTATTTGTTCGTTAACAGCATTTAAAAGCGGTACAGAAATTAATTCAACAAGTATATGCTCCAAAAGCACATCTCCGTAAAGCGTCTTTTGAAAACTTGTTGGACGAATTGGTGCGGTTACTCTGAACTCCAACGGTTTTGTCTCGGCATCGGTAACAAGAATAGCTCCCATAACGCCGCCATTTTCACTTAAAGTGTAGGTTTCAAGGAAAGCAATTTTTCCAATATCCATTTTATAACTCCGATTTTCGTTTTACTTGATTTAAATTTTTCACAAATATTTCAATAAAGGTGCCACTTTAATTTTGATGTTTATTGGTTTATAAAGAGTAATTATTGCAAATAAGTAAATTTTAATAATATTTTAATGGCGACAGAATTGTCGTCAAAAACAATGAAATCAAAAATAATTCAAAGAGTTTTGTTGCTTTCATTTGCTTGAAAACTCTAATTGCAAATTTTTCTTAACTAAACTACGTGCAGATTTTTCTTTTTAAATATGGTAAAAACGATATGTGTGTAAATAAATTTACAACTAATGAAAGTTTTACATGATTTCAGCCTGTTTACAAATTGAATAGATTTTTTGCTGAAATCGACTTAATGAAATCATTAAAATTATCTTCACAAAAAAAATTTTTCGTAAATGAAATACAAATATCCTCTTGTTGTTAGAAAATATCTTGACAAGTTCAATTATTAAGACTATTTTTATATAGACTAAATCTAAATAGCTTGTAAAGACAAATATGAAAACAGCTTCAGAACTAAATTTTGGTGAATTTGGAATCATCGCAGATGTGGATTCTTCTCACCCCTCTTGTGGTAGAATTCTTGAAATCGGATTTACTCCCGGTCAAGAAATTCAGTTGGTAAATAGCTCTATTTTTAATGACCCTTTAGCATTTTCTCTAAGGGGAACCGTAATTGCCGTACGAAAACATGAAGCTGATTGTATAATTTTGTTATGAAACTTACTTCCGAAGATATCCTCCCAATTATAACTTTTGTTGGTCCTCCAAATTCAGGAAAAACAACTTTATTCAATCTCCTCAGCGGAAAAAATTTTAAAACCGTTAATTATCCCGGCTCAACAGTTGAATACTCAACATCTAAGATTCAAAGTAAATTTGGAATAAATGCAATGATGCTGGATTCCCCTGGAATAATTAGCCTCAATCCAAATTCACCTGATGAAGAAGTAGCAATCAATTCACTTTACAATCATCCGGAATATGGTTCTCCTCGTTTAGTTATTACTACGGTTGATTCAAGTCAACTTTCAAGACATTTACTTTTATCAAAACAATTAATCGCTTCGGGCTTTAGAGTTATAGTTGTTGTAACGATGATAGATATTCTAGCAAAACGTGGTTATAAAATTGATGAAACAATTTTATCCAAGGAATTGGGGTGCGATGTTGTTAGTATTGACGGCAGGCGTGGAACAGGTTTAGAACACTTGTTGGATGTAATTAATAAAAAATTAATTGAATCAAGTAATAATGGTTCGATAAAACCGCATCATAATGTTTCATTTAAGAAAAAAGAAGACCTGCTTGATTTATTTAAACAAATTGAAGCCATCGAAAGAAAAGCAGTTGTTCCAATAAATAACGTTTCTATTGATCAACTCGAATCTGTTAATAAAAAACTTAAAATTCTCAATCCAACTTTAAAATACGGGAACAACAGACCGGATGAACTTACTCTAAAAATTGATAGAATACTTTTAAATCGTAATTGGGGATTATTATTCTTCTTTCTGATTATGACATTTATTTTTATGTCGATATTCTGGTTTGCACAACCGTTTATGGATTTGATTAATGAAGTATTTGGATTTTTGGCAATATTCGCTGGCAATTTACTTGGAGATACCTGGTACGGAAATTTAATTTCAGATGGAATAATTAGCGGAACCGGTGCCGTATTAGTTTTTCTTCCTCAAATACTAATACTCTTTTTAATTCTTGGATTACTTGAAGACACAGGATACCTTGCACGCGGAGCGATGTTAATTGATAAACCGCTTTCAAAAATAGGATTAAACGGTAAATCATTTGTACCGATGTTATCAGGATTTGCTTGTGCAATTCCTGCAATGCTTGCCGCAAGAACAATTCCCAACAGGCGTGAAAGATTTCTTACAATTTTTATAATTCCATTAATGAGCTGTAGTGCACGATTACCGGTTTATGTTTTATTAATTGCTTTCCTTACTCCCCTATCAAAACCATGGATTGCCGGTTTTGCATTAGCATCAATTTATATTTTTAGCATTATTGGATCACTTATTGTTGCTGCAATAATTAATAAATTCAGAAATAAAATTATTCGAACTGAAGATACTTCTTCATTTATTCTTGAACTACCTGCTTATAGGGTACCTAAATTAAAAAATGTTTTAAGAAACACTTATGATAATGGAAGACAATATATTCAGCGTGCCGGACCAATAATATTAGTTCTATCTATGGCTATCTGGTTTTTAACATATTTTCCAAATCATTCTCCTCAAGTAGATAAAACCGGATTATCGCAAGACCGGGTAATTCAACTTGAAAAGGCGGAAAGACTTTCCACATCTTATGCCTCCGATCTGGGTAAAATTATCCAGCCGGTTATGAGTCCAATTGGGATGGATTGGCGTATCGGAGTTTCGTTAATTACAGCCTTTGCAGCTCGAGAAGTATTTGTCAGTTCACTGGCTTTGATATTTAAAGTTACTGATGAAAAAAATCTCGAATCATCTATTTTATCTGCGATGAAAGATGCAAAGAACGAAAATACAGGAAAGAGTTTGTTTACTCCTTCAATTATTATTGGGTTAATTGTCTTTTTTATCTTTGCTCTTCAGTGCATTTCAACTATTGCTGTTTCTAAAAAGGAAACCGGAGGTTGGCGTATTCCAATTCTTCAGGTTGTAATTTTTACTTCAATCGCTTATTTATTTACTTTTATAACCGTAAACGGATTACAGTTTTTAGGCATTCCTTAGTTAATAGTGAAATTAATTCTTGAAATTAGTTCAATATGAATTTATTTTATTGATGAAAGAAAGAATTATCAATTGAAAAACGAAAAAGCGACAGAAATTTTTAAAGATTTTCTAAAGCAGGGTAAAAACAGAATTACCCCGGAAAGATTTGAAGTGCTTGATGCCGCTCTTGAGTATGAAGGACATTTTGGAGCGGATGATTTATATATCAGAATGAAAAATTCCAATTCAGTTGTTTCCCGTGCTACTGTTTATAACACTCTGGAATTACTATCACAGTGTGATCTGATCAGCAAAAGAAATTTTGGTGATAATATGACACGTTTTGAAAGTAATCTAAAAAAACAAACTCATGATCATTTAATATGTGTTGATTGCGGAAAAATAATTGAGTTTACTGATCCTCGCATAAAAAAAATTCCTCAAGAAATTTGTGATAACCTGGATTTTGAATTACACAGTTACTCTTTTAACATATTTGGAAGATGTAAAAACAAAAAAGAGTGTAACAACAGAAAGTAAACCTTTAACTAATTATCCTTACTTTAATGAAGAAAACCAAGTACCCCATTGAATGGGAAAAGAATAATTTTTCAATAAAAATTTTCTGTTCTATTCCGAACATAGCAACAGGAATTTTGCTCAAAACAAATAATGCACATTTTATTATTGATCCCGGTGATGGTATTCTGAGAGATTTAAATAAAGAATTAAAAAAAGTTGAGTTGTTAAATATTTCCGATGTCTTTGTTACGCATGGTCATCATGACCACGTGGGCGGAGTTTGGTCTTTACTTACATATCTGCGGGTAATGAACAAAAAAACTCCTTTAGTTATTCACTACCCTAAAGGCTGTCTTGAAATCGTTCACATTTATAACGCATTTCAAAGTGTTTACAGAAATAATATATCTTATAAAATCTTGCTTAAAGAAATTGAGAGCGAAAAATCTTTTAGTAGTAAAAAAGTATTAATCAAACCATTCCCGGTTATACATAAAGAATTTTTATCCGATGGCAAATCAACAAGACAGGTTCCGGCACTTGGATTTAAGTTTGCATTTAAAGGAACTAAAATTTGTTATGGAGGAGACACTGCATATTGTGAGGAGCTGGTAAAGCATGCCCGCAATTCTGATCTTGCAATTCTTGAAGCCGGACACGACGACGATACACCTGATGAAATGCATATGACACTAAGTGAAGCAAAAACCATCGGGGAATCTGCAAAAGAATACTTTCTTGTTCACGTACCTGAATAACCAATTTAAAAACATTTGAGAGGATCAATGAGAATTCAATCATTAACATTATTATTTCTTTTATTCGCATTCACATCAATATCGTTTTCACAATCCGATAGTTTAAAATTTGATGGTGAAAAACATTTAAAGAATATTCGAATGCTAACATCAAATGGAGAAAATGCCGAGGCTTATTTTTCTTTTGACGGTAAAAAGTTATCGTACCAGGCAACGTTTGATTCTATGCAATGTGATCAAATTTTTACAATGAATATTGATGGTTCTGATCGAAGACTAATATCAACAGGAAAAGGCAGAACAACCTGTTCTTATTATTATCCCGATGGCAAAAAAATTCTATACGCTTCAACACATCATTATGATGCAAATTGCCCGCCGCCGCCCGATCGATCGAAAGGTTATGTTTGGAAGCTTTATGATTCGTTTGATATTTTTGTTGTTGATACTGATGGTTCAAATTTAACACAACTTACAAACACTCCCGGTTATGATGCTGAAGCGACTATCTCACCCAAAGGTGATAAAATAGTTTTTACATCACTTCGCAATGGCGACCCTGAAATTTATGTAATGAATCTTGATGGAAGTGATCAAACAAGATTAACATTTGAAAAAGGTTATGATGGCGGACCATTCTTTTCACCAGACGGCAATAAAATAGTTTTTAGAGCAAGCAGACCAAAAACAGAGGAACAAGATGCAGATTACAACGATCTTGTTAAGAATGGTTACGTAAGACCAACCGCTTTAGAAATTTTTATTATGGATGCAGATGGAAAAAATATAAAGCAGATTACAAATCTTGGATCAGCAAGCTTTGCCCCATTTTTCCACCCTAACGGAAAGAAAATTATTTTCTCTTCAAATTATCATGGAGATAATCCAAGAGATTTTAATTTATTTATGATAAATATTGACGGCACAGGTTTAGAGCGGTTAACATATAATTCCTCTTTTGACGGCTTTCCAATATTTTCACCTGACGGCAAGCATCTTGTTTTTGCATCAAACAGGTTTAATAAAAAAGAATCAGACACAAACATATTTATTGCGGAATGGGTAGAATAAATATTAATTCTATTATGTTGTTATATTATTTAATAAAATATTTTTAGGTACTTAGATGAAAAAATTATTAATCATTTTTTTAGCAATCACAGGTTTTTCTTTTGCACAAAATCAAAACAATCCTGAAATCACTTCTGGTGAAATTATTGATCACATAAAATATCTCGCTTCGGATGAATTGGAAGGCAGAATGACCGGAACCCCTTCATTATATAAGGCTGCCGAATATCTTGAAAATGAATTTAAGAATTATGGATTAAAACCATTATTTAACGGAAGCTATTTTCAGGAATTCCCTTTTATAAAAAAAGTTGAGCTTGGTGAAAATAACAGTTTAACAATAAATTCTAAAGAAGAATTAAAACCGGTTCTAAAAACAGATTACATTCCGCTTGCATTTTCAGATAATTTAGATATTTCAGGGGAACTTGTATTTGCAGGTTATGGAATTTCTGCCAAAGATTTAGACTATGATGATTATGCTAATGTTAATGTAAAAGATAAGGTTGTAATTGTTTTTAGAAATCATCCCGATATGAAAAGTCCGCATTCTAAGTTTGAACAATTTTCAGCTTTAAGATATAAAACAACAAACGCGCGGGACAAAGGGGCAAAAGGAATCATCTTTATAAATACAAATGATAAAGCCGACGATCCTTTGTTAGAACTTAAATATGATAATGCATCAAAAATTTCCGAAATCGCTGTGGCTCAGGTAAAAAGGAATATTCTAAATTTTATTCCTTTAAATGATTTGCAAAATAAAATTGATTCAACTTTAACACCCGAATCATTTATTGTTGAACCAAAAACTATTGTTTCCTTATCAACAGATGTTAACGAGGTAAAAGGTAAAAGTGTAAATGT
This sequence comes from Ignavibacteriaceae bacterium, assembly GCA_049294175.1. Taxonomy (GTDB): domain Bacteria; phylum Bacteroidota; class Ignavibacteria; order Ignavibacteriales; family Ignavibacteriaceae; genus IGN3. The sequence goes on from JBAQCL010000029.1 coordinate 77,501, forward strand.
AGGCGGTTATATCGAACCGGCAAATGATAAATATCCAAACGAATACCTGATCATAGGCGCACACTTTGATCATCTTGGCTGGGGTGAACAAAATTCTTTATACGTTGGCGAACCAATGATTCACAATGGCGCAGATGATAATGCTTCCGGAACATCCGGGTTGCTTGAACTTGCCGAAAAATTTTCTTCTGTTAAAGATAAGATTGATAGAAAGATTGTATTTGTTAGTTTTTCCGGTGAAGAACTCGGATTGTTAGGATCTGCTTACACAGTAAACAATTTTCCTTTGCCTTTAGAAAATGCAGATGCAATGATTAATATGGATATGATTGGAAGATTAAACGATAAAAATGATTTAATAGTTTATGGAACAGGAACTTCATCAAACTGGAAAAGTTTGTTAGATGATAAAAACGAATATGACTTTAATCTGACTTTTAATGATGAAGGATTCGGACCAAGTGATCATTCATCTTTTTATGGAAAGAAAGTTCCCGTTCTATTTTTCTTTACAGGCACTCATTCGGATTATCATAAACCTTCAGATGACGCGGATAAAATTAATTCCAAAGGCGAAGAAAAAGTTGTTAAGTATGTTTATGATGTTGCAAATGCTATAGATAATTCCGATACCAAACCAGATTATATTTCTGTTGAAAGAAAAGATACGGGAAGAATGACTGGAACCAGGGTTTATGTTGGTACCGTGCCTGATTTTGCCGGCGATGTTGATGGCTATAAATTAGGTGGCGTTACCGATGGAAGTCCTGCCGCAATAGCAGGTTTACAGGCAGGCGATATTATTATTCAGTTTGGTGAAAAGAAAATTTCCAATATTTATGATTTCACTTATGCTTTGGGAAATTATGTGCCCGGAGATTTAGTAAATGTACTGATTAAACGTGGTGAAGAAACCCTGACTTTTGAAATTAAATTAGGCACAAGATAATAAAATTATAAAATAGCACAGACTTTAAGTCTGTGCTATACTTTTAAAATGTGGTTACAAAAAGAAATTATTTTAAAATCCCGCAACAAAGGATTCCATCTAATTACAGATAAAGTTTTATCAAACTTACCTGAACTAAAAAATATCAAAATTGGTTTAGTTAATCTTCTGCTTAAACACACATCGGCTTCACTAACATTAAATGAAAATGCCGATCCTGTGATGTTAGATCAGATATGAAAAAGTATTTTGATGAACTTGTTCCAGAAAACAAAAAATATTTTGATCACACATTAGAAGGAGCGGACGATATGCCTGCTCATATAAAAACTTCACTTCTTGGCAATTCTATTACAATACCAATAACAAACGGCAGATTAAATCTTGGTATCTGGCAAGGAATTTATCTTTGTGAACATCGTAATTATGAAAGCGCAAGAAAATTAATAATTACAATTAATGGAGAATCTCAATAAAAAAACCGGATTCCTACTCGTGCCATAACGCCGCTCATATCATACGATCTTTCCAAAACTGTTTTGGGATAATAATAACTATCTGATTCATACGTCCAGCTCGGATTCGATTCGTGATAAGAAATTTCGCCAAAAAATTCTGATCTCGGACCGATAGCAAAAGCGGCACCGATTCCAATGCGCCAATCAAAATCAAATGCTGCTTTAAGATCATCCTCCATTGGATTTTGAAAATTTCTATAATTAATCAACAGCATTTCCGCGCCAAGAGAACCCGTTAAATAAAATTGCGATCTCTTAGTCATTGGAAATCTTGCAGTCATACCAACCATAACCGGAAAATCATGAATATTCGTAGTTGCTCTCAATTCATTTACTTCTCCAATAGCGCCAGGGTAGTATTGATCCAGTTCACTTACCAATTTTTTATCTACATAATTTTGATGGAACCAATCCAAACTCCAAGTCCAGCTTACAAATCTATCTATATGCTGCCCACCTTCAACTCCGATAATAAACCCACCATCAGTAGCGGAAGGATTGAAAAACCCAAGTTTAACTGCGCCGGTATTCCACTGCGAAAAAGAAGCAGTTGTAAATAAAAATACTATTGCTATTACTTTCTTCATATCATCACCTATATTGGACGTTTTGAACATCCAACAAACATACCAGACTTATTATGCTGGAAATTCATTTAATTCAGCTTAATTATTTTTTTGTCCTTTATAATCAACATACAGATGTAGAATAAAATAGAATTTACCATTATGTATTATGTGAATCGATATTATTTTAGTTACGTTTAATAAAATTAAATTGGATAAAATGAAAAAAGCGCTATTTGTGTGTTTGGGAAATATCTGTCGCTCCCCTGCAGCTGAAGGAATATTTAAAAAATTTGTTAACGATAAAAAACTTGATTCAATAATTTCTGTTGACTCTGCCGGAACAATTGCTTACCACCAAGGTGAACTTCCTGATAAGAGAATGAGAAAAATCGCGTTCAAGAAAGGTTATACTTTAAACAGCAGGGCAAGAAAATTTGATCCTGATACTGATTTTGAAAACTTTGATTATATAGTTACGATGGATAATAATAATTATGAAGATTTAATGCAGTTGGATAAAGAAGAATTGTATAAAAATAAAATTTTAAAAATGGCTGATTTCATTGACGATAAAGAAGTCGCAGAAGTTCCTGATCCCTATTATGGCGGTGATAAGGAATTTGAATATGTAATTGGCTTATTGGAAAATGGTTCGAAAAATCTTCTAAACAAAATTAAAACCGACATTGAAAGAAGAGATAAGAAATAAAGTTGAATCCATCTTAAATGAAAAAATTGTGTCGGAGCGTTCTGTATCGGGCGGCTGCATAAATGATGCAAGAATTATCACCACTGTATCTCTAAAAGAATATTTTATAAAAATAAACTCCCATCATCCATCCGATATGTTTGTAAAGGAGGCAAACAGTTTATCCGAAATTGCTAAGCCAAATTCAATCCGTGTCCCAAAAGTAATTTATGCTACTAATGAATTTATTTTGTTGGAAGTAATCAATTCTGGAAAACGCATTAAAAATTTCTGGGAAGAATTCGGGCGGGGTTTTGCAATGATGCACAAATTTGAAAATAATTGTTTTGGATTTTACGAAGACAATTATATCGGATCTACTCAACAATTAAATGTTCCAACTGAAGAAGAAAAAAACGATTGGACAGAATTTTATTTTAATAAACGGCTTAAGTTTCAGTTTTATCTTGCAGAAAAAAATGGTTATTCAGATAACGACTTCAAAAAATCTTTTTCTCTTTTAGAAAACAAAATTGAATCAATTTTACATTGTGAAAACAATAAATCCTCTTTACTGCACGGTGATTTATGGAGTGGTAATTTTATGGTTGATGAAAATGGTAAAGCTTGCCTTATCGACCCTGCTGTTTATTACGGACATCATGAAGCTGATCTTGCAATGACAAAATTGTTTGGAGGATTTGATCGTAAATTTTATTCTGCGTATAATGAAGTGTTTCCTTTAGATTCAGGTTATGAATACAGAGAAAATATTTACAAACTTTATCACGTTCTAAATCACTTAAATTTATTTGGAATAGGTTATTACAGACAAGCGATTGAATTAATAAAATATTATATCTAATTATGAATGAATCAGAAATAAATAATATTAAAATTGATTTAACGGAATCATCAAACTTATATCACCTAAATAAACTTTATACAATTCTCAATTACGAAATTTATTCATCCGGACTTTTTTTATTATCATTTTTCGGTGGAATCTTTTTAGGAATTGCATCTTTAGCTGCGGTTTTATTTACACCATATCTAACTTATATACTCTGGATTGAAGGCAAGCGTTTTTGGCTCATAACATTTTATCTAGTGATCATAATACCTTTTTTATTGTCCCTGATTTTCTTAAGCAACTACTTATTTTATTTCTCCTTATTTTTTTTGGCAATGTTCTATTTTTATTGTTTTACACTACGTTTATCAGTAAATAATTGGATTAGAGAACGAAACTTGAGAAGGCAATTGCTTCTTGATCAGTCACAGAATAAAAACGATGATGAATTAAATTTTTAAGTTAATTAAACTATAAAAAAATCCTGTTCAATCGAACAGGATTTTTATGTTAAATTTAATTTTTATTACTTTACATCAAGAACTTCAACATCAAAAATTAATGTAGAATTTGGTTTTATTTTTCCTAAATCTCTATCTCCATAACCAATTGCAGGTGGAATAACAAATCTTGCTTTACTTCCCTTCTTAAGCAATTGAACACCTTCATCCCAACCAGGGATTACCTGCCCAACACCGGCAACAAAAGTAAATGGTTCATCTCGTTCAACAGAACTATCAAATCTTGATCCATCAAGCAAGTACCCGCTGTAATGAACTGTTACTTGTTTATTCTTACCAACCAATTCTCCTTCACCTTCTTGAATTATTGCATATTTTAAACCTGATTTTGTTGTCTTGAGTGATGTGGAATCAACATCCCACATTTTTACTGCAACAGGTTCTTTTGAGCTAACTAATTCAACTACTAATTTTAAATTAGTATTTGGAGGAATGGGACCGGTTCCGGTTTGACCGTATGCTAAATTAGAGGGAATTATAATTGTTCTCTGTCCACCTTCTTTCATTCCAACAATGCCTTCATCAGAACCTTTAATAAAGGTTTGTGACCCCAAGACAAACTTTAAAGGTTTTGTCATTTCATATGAATCGGCAACTAAATCCGCCCTTTTTGTAGAATCGATAGACCAATCAGAATATACATTAGAAGAATCTTTAATAATCCACCCTTTGAAATGAAGTTCAATAAGGTCACCATCTTTTGCTTCTTTACCTGTACCAATTTTTATGTCATTATATTTTAAACCCGATTTTAAAGTTACCACATCTGGATTTTTAGAACATCCAAACAAAGCTGCAACGCTAAAAAGCGTAATAAGAATTTTTTTCATATTTTTTCCTTTAAATTGAGATTGAAATATATCCAATTGTTGAAATAAAACATAAACTAATTAATGTCCATGCTTAACTTAATAATCTTGTTTGCATTAACTTTTTATTCTAATTCCTTTATCAACAGCTATAATTTTGTTTTCCAAAATGAGGATAAAATAATTGTTGATTGTAATTATAGCTTTGATGAGACAATTAGTGGAATATCAATTCCTCAATCAATTCTGAAAAAGTTAAGCCTGGTAGATGTTGAATATTTTTCATTTGACGGCAAACTTCACAAAGGACAAATTGTTGTGAATAAATCAGTGGTAAAAGATATCAAAGAAATTTTTGAGTTTATTAAAAAATCTAAGTTCCCTATCGAGAAAGTTATTCCCGTTGCAAAATATAATTGGTCTGATGAAGCTTCAATGAATGACAATAACACATCTGCATTTAATTATAGAAAAGTAGCAGGACAAAAAGTTTTGTCTCCACACGCTTACGGTTTAGCAATAGATATTAATCCTTTACAAAACCCGCTTATCAAAAGAAACTATATCAGTCCATCAAGAGCATTTTACAACGAAAAGGTACCAGGAACGATTCTAAAAAATTCTAAATTAGTCAAAGAGTTTCAAAACCGCGGATGGCAATGGGGCGGTCGTTGGAAAAGTTCAAAAGATTATCAACATTTTCAAAAATAAAATATTTTAAGTGCAACTCTTTTAATCCCCGGTAAACACTTACCCACCTTCTTTTTCTATTTTCATCATTTCTAGTATTATTTTTTTAACAAAAAACTTGACATATACATAATTTATTATATATTAACGCCTTAATTCTTTACTTTATTAGGTATTTAATCGTTTTATGATAAATAATTAAATAATCCAGCGATAAATAACTAAAATTCATTATTCCAATAATTAAGGAGTCTATATGAAATATTTAAGACGCTTTATTTTCTTTACAATACTTTTTTTACCGGCAGCATTATTTGCACAGGATACTGCCAATGAATCAGTTAAGGATCTTATATCCACTGTACAGACTAATGCAGATTTTATGTGGACATTATTAGCTGCTTTCCTGGTCTTTTTTATGCAGGCTGGTTTCGCAATGGTTGAAGCCGGATTAACCAGGGCTAAAAATACTGTAAATATCTTAATGAAAAATCTGATGGATTTTTCTGTCGGATCAATTGTTTACTGGGCAATTGGCTTCGGTTTAATGTTTGGAACAACAAATGGCTTATTTGGAACTGATGGATTTTTCTTTTCCGATTTTGCAAAGGACGGTGATAAATGGACATTAGCCTTCTGGATGTTTCAGGTAGTATTTGCAGCTACTGCAGCTACAATTGTTTCGGGTGCAATGGCAGAAAGAACTAAATTTATTGCTTACTTAATTTACTCCGCAGTTATATCAACAATAATATACCCGATATTTGGATCGTGGGCATGGGGTGGATTATTCCATGGTGGCGGCTGGTTAGAGAATTTGGGTTTTATAGACTTTGCAGGCTCAACAGTTGTTCATTCAATCGGTGGATGGGCATCACTTGCTGGTGCTATAGTAATAGGACCAAGAATTGGTAAATACACTGCAGATGGAAAAGCAAGAGCAATTCCCGGTCACAATCTAACATTAGCAGCATTGGGTACTTTTATTTTGTGGTTTGGTTGGTTCGGGTTTAATCCCGGAAGCACTACAGCAGCAAATAAAGATATCGCTTTAATTGCAGTAAACACTAATTTAGCTGGAGCTGCCGGTGCATTTGCTGCAATGATGACTGCCTGGATAATATTTAAAAAACCTGAGGCAACCATGACTTTTAATGGAGCATTGGCTGGTCTTGTTTCTATTACTGCTCCTTGTGCAAATGTGTCACCAGCAAGTTCTGTTATTATAGGACTTTTTGCCGGAGTAATTGTTGTATTAAGTGTGTTGTTTTTTGAAAAAGTAACTAAAGTTGATGATCCTGTAGGCGCTATTTCTGTTCATGGCGTTTGCGGAGCATTTGGGACTTTAAGTGCTGGAATATTTAATACTAATGGTTTCTCATGGTCAATTTTAGGTGTACAAGCGTTAGGTGTTGTAACAGCATTTGCCTGGTCTTTTTCTACAGCGTTTATACTATTTAAGATAATTCAAAAGACTGTGGGATTACGTGTTAGCCAATCTGAGGAACTTGAAGGATTAGATATTGGTGAACATGGTCTTGAAGCTTATCCTGAATTTGAAAAAGTCTCGTAATTAATCCTATAACACATTAATGGAGGATATGAAGATGAAAATTTTTAATATCAAATATATTCTAATGATTAATATTGTAATAGAATTATTTTTTGTTTCACAATTAAATGCTCAAGAATTATCTGTCGGTTTTGATGTGGTCAGCAGATATATCTGGCGAGGAATTGAATCAGGCGGACATTCTCCGAGCATTCAGCCTACAATAGAATTTTCTACTTCAGGGTTCGCTCTCGGAGTTTGGGGAGCATTACCAACTGCCAATCCAGATGCACTTGAAGAAATGGATCTTTATGTTAATTACTCTTTCAATTTGAATAATTCAGGTAGTTTTAGCTTAGGATTTACAGATTATATGTTTCCAAATAGTGGAACAAAAATAGGAAATTTTAATAATTATGACGACGAAGGCGGACCGGGAGCACATTTTATTGAAGCAAATGCTATTTATTCTGGTCCTGAAAGTCTGCCTGTTTATTTATCCTTCAATATCTTTTTTTATAACCTTGCAAATAATCCAATTTACTTTGAATTAGGGTATTCCACTTCAGTTAGCGATGTACCATTGGATATTTTTATCGGTGGCACACCAGGAGAAGAAGAAATGTACTATAGTGTTAACAATTTTAGTATTATAAACACAGGAATTAAAGTTTCTAAAGAAATCAAATTTACAGATAGCTTTAGTTTACCTGTTTTCGGCTCAATAATATTAAATCCGGCAAGTGAAGATTTATATTATGTCTTAGGTATAAGTTTATAACAATTTAATTTTTTAAAAATATAAAGAGGTAATTAATGCAAAAAATTGAAGCAATCATAAGACCTCATAAAATTGATGAGGTAAAGGAAGCCTTGCACGAAGCAGGTTTTCCGGGATTGACAGTTTCAGAAGTAAGAGGTTATGGACGACAAAAGGGACACAAAGAAGTTTATAGAGGAACTGAATATAATATAGATTTTGTACCAAAATTGAAGATTGAAATAGTTTGCTCCGACAACAAAGTGGAAACCGCTATTGATATTATTCTAAAGACCGCAAAAACAGATCAGGTAGGAGATGGAAAAATCTTTATTTATGATCTTAAAGATGCTATAAGGATAAGAACCGGGGAATCTGGTGAAAGTGCTTTATAATAAATAAGTTAATTCAGATTTCAGAAATTAGCGGTAAGGAACCACATAATTCTTTTAATTAATGAGCCTTACCGCATTTCATCTAAAATGAATTAGCCCACTAAAACAATATATTAATTTCCCAGATATAGAGATTTATATTTATTTGCTAAAGAAGAATTCTAAAAATCTCCATACCCTTTTAGACCATGCTTTTTCATTATGTTCAGCATTTTCATCTTGATAGTAAAGAATTTCTTTTCTTTCTTCATAACCTTTGGATTTAAGTGCTGTTAACATTTCATCAACTCCAGGTTGAAGTTTTTGCTCCAATCCGATTCCTCCGTTGTCAATATAAATTTTAATATTTTTTTTTACTCCAGAATAACTTTTAACTGTTTTTACATAATCGATATTTGATATTCTAAATGCTGGTGATAAACACGCAGCTTTTGAAAATACATCTGAGTTTTCCCAAAGCATCATAAATGAAATTAAACCTCCAAGCGACGAGCCTCCAATCGCTGTGTTAATCTTATCAGGTAATGTCCTATAACTTGAATCGATAAAAGGTTTTAACTCCTCTTTTATAAAATTTAGATATGTATAGCCGGTATCATTTTCAGAATATTCAGAGGATCTAAAATTAGTATTATATATTCCGACAATAATTATTTCATTTATTGCTCCGGCTTTAATTAGGCTATCGGCAGTTTCATCTACTTGCCAGTCCACACCAAACGCGGAAGTAGAAGGATCAAAGATATTCTGCCCATCCTGCATATATAAGACAGGATAATATTTATTTGCTAATGAATCATAGCTTGGAGGTAACCAAATTATTATATCACGGGGTAAAACTTTTTTCCCGGTAAAATTGCTATAATATTTAACTTGACCTGTTATTTGTCCTGCAATTATATCAGTTGAGTCTTTCCAGTTTTTTATATTCAGATAAATGCTGGTATCTCTTAAAACATTTATTATATAATTACCAGGAACGCTCCCATCGGGATTGAGCGCTTCTTTATCCCAACTACCTTTTGTTAATTTAAATTCAATAACATCATCTTTTTGAAAATAAAATTCTTTGCTCCATGTAGAATCATTAATCATTGCCAGTGATATTTCCCCGGGATCCCAATTACCCAATTCTGGTTTATTTCCTGTAATAAAAATTCCATTATCATTATCAATTGCATTGCTCGTGACAGTAATTTGAACTTTTATTTGAGAGTTTATGTTTGTGCTGAAGAGTGTGATAAAAAGAAAGTGAAGTATAAGTTTTTTCATATAATAATTACGGCTAATTTGTTATTTAAATATAAGAAATACTGAACATTAATTTTAGATTAGTTCCCATCTTCCCTTTTGATAATGCAAATAATCTTGATTTAGTTATTTATTTTTACACATAGAAAATTTTTAAGATGTAAAATAAGCTACTAATAATTAATCGTTATGATTATAGAGTTTAGTAAATATCAAATCAGAGATTTTAAGAACGAAGATGTTGAAGCTTTGCTCAAGTATGCAAACAATCTGGCTGTTTCAAAATTTTTAAGAAACTCATTTCCATATCCATATACAAAATATGATGCAGAAAAATGTATAGATTTTTTTTAAAGAATCAAAATTCTTTATCTTTCGCTATCGCTAACGAAAAAGAATTAATTGGCAGCATTAGTGCTATTCCTTATAATGATGTTCATCAGTTTACCGCCGAAGTTGGATTTTGGATCGGAGAACCTTTCTGGGGTAAAGGAATAGTTTCAGAGGCATTAAAATGTTTTTGTAATTCTTTGTTTAGTAATTATAATTTTAACCGATTAACCGCAAATGTTTTTGAAGGAAATTCGGCATCGAAAAAATTGGTTTTCTATTAGAGGGTACGATAAGAAAAAGCGTTGTCAAACAAAATAAATTTTTTGATCAATATATATTCGGACTATTAAAGGAAAATTTTATTTATGATCGCAAATCATCTTAAGCTTGATTTAATGAGAAATGTATTTAAAGATTGGCATGGTGATAAAGCTGATTTTATACAAAAACTTCCACAAACAGCTTCCTACCGTGAGTATTATAGAATTTCATTTAACAATAAAACGGTTATAGGCGTTTTTAATGAGGATTTTAAAGAGAATGAAGCTTTCCTTTCTTTCTCCAAAACATTTAATGAACTTAATTTAAACGTACCAAAAATTTTATACGAAGATCTCGCAAACAATATCTATTTACTTAACGACCTTGGCGATACAACTTTATATTCACTTATACATGAAAATAAACATGATTATGCTTCTTCGCCGGAACTGATAAATATTTATAAAAGCGCTTTGGAAGAATTATTAAAATTTCAAATTGTTGCAGATAAAAAAATAGATTATAATTTTTGTTATCCAAGAGCGCTTTTTGATCGTCAGTCTATTTTATGGGATCTAAACTATTTCAAATATGATTTTTTAAAACTGGGCAGAATTGGATTTGACGAACAACTGCTTGAAAATGACTTTCAGAAATTCTCATCCTTTGTAGCTTCGGTTAATACGGATCACTTTCTCTATCGTGATTTTCAATCGCGTAACATAATGCTTAAAGATGATATTATTTATTTTATCGATTATCAGGGCGGCAGAAAAGGTGCTTTACAATATGACGTTGCTTCCCTGCTCTTTGATGCAAAGGCAGAAATTCCAAACCCTCTCAGAGAGGAATTACTGAATCATTATTTGGATGTGCTTGAATCGAAATACAATTTAAGTCGTGGCGAATTTATGCAATCTTACTATGCCTTTGTTCTAATCAGAATTATGCAGGCAATGGGAGCATACGGTTTCCGCGGGTTGTTTGAAAAGAAAGTGCATTTAATCAAAAGTATTATACCGGCAACAAAAAATCTACAATACTTATTAGAAACCGGTAAGCTCGATTTTGATATTCCACATCTGCATCATGTTTTTGAAAATTTAATTTCATCAGATGAATTCAAAATGTATGAAGACAGAGTACTGCCAAATGATAAATTATCAGTAACAGTAACAAGTTTCTCTTACAAACGCGAAATTCCAATTGACCTTGCGGATAACGGCGGTGGATTTGTATTTGATTGCAGAGGATTAAATAATCCGGGCAGACATTTAGAATTTAAACTTCTTAATGGACGAAATAAGGAAGTAAAAAAGTTTCTTGAAGAGCAATCAAATGTCGATGATTTTATGAATCATATATACCCTATAGTTGATTCAACCATAAACACATATCTTGAAAGAGGTTTCAAAGATCTTATGATTAATTTTGGATGCACAGGGGGTCAGCATCGTTCTGTTTATTGTGCAGATAAAATGTTCGAACATATTAAAACCAAATATAATATCAATGTATTTCTCTCCCATATTGAACAAGGCATTAAAGACGAGGTGATTAGATAATGCAGGCAATGATTCTTGCTGCAGGTCTGGGAACCAGGTTAAAACCAATTACAGAAGATACCCCAAAAGCTTTGGTTAAAATAAACGGAGTGGCTCTTCTGGAAATTGTTATCAGAAAATTAATCGATAATGATTTTAGAAAAATAGTTATAAACGTACATCACTTTGCGGATAAAGTAAGGGAATTTTTAAATAATAATACTTTTGCAGCAGACATATTTATCTCTGATGAATCTGATTTATTGCTTGATACAGGCGGTGGAATTAAAAATGCAAAAAAATATTTCGATGATTCCCCAATCTTAATTCACAACGTTGATATTATTTCTAATCTTAACCTAAAAGAATTTTATCAATATCATATTTCAGATGATTCTATCGCTTCTCTCGTTGTCAGTAAAAGAATTAGCAGTCGATATTTATTATTTGATCACAATAATATTCTTTGCGGGTGGCAGGATATAAAGAAAGATGAAAAAATTATTGTGAGAGATAAACCTTCCTTACAACAATTAGCTTTTAACGGGATTCATATTCTTAATCCTGAAATAATAAAATATTTTCCGGATGAAAAAGTTTTCTCAATAATAAAAGCATATCTTAAAATTGCTGAGACAGAAGATATTCACGCTTATGTTAGCAATAATATTAAATGGGTTGATGTTGGTAAATTTGATAGTTTACAAAAAGCGGAAGAATTAGTAAAAACTTTTTAGTTTGAATATTTCACTCTTACTAAATGAACAATAGTAATAAATTATTATAAATAGCATTTAGAATACTAAGAATATCTATCTAACTTAAACTTTTCACCAAGATAAAGTTTTCTTACCTCCTCATCATTCGCAAGTTCGTTAGCAGTACCCTGTTTAAATATAAGCCCATTGATTAATATATAACCTTTATCAACAATACTTAAAGTTTCATGAACATTATGATCCGTAACCAAAACGCCAATACCGCGGTTTTTAAGATTGGAAACAATGTTCATTATATCTTCAACTGCAATCGGATCAACTCCGGCAAAAGGTTCATCAAGCAAAATAAAACTCGGATCTGTTGCAAGCGCACGTGCAATTTCAGTTCTTCTTCTTTCGCCGCCGCTAAGTTGGAACCCTTTACTTTTTCTAATGTTAGCAATAGTAAGTTCTTCAAGCAGCTTTTCACATTTTTCTTTACGCTGTTTAGCATTAAGTTTTGTCATTTCAAGTACTGCAAGCAAATTATCTTCAACAGAAAGTCTTCTAAAAATAGAAGCTTCCTGCGGTAAATAACCGATCCCCATTCTTGCGCGTTTGTACATCGGCACTTTTGTAATATCATTATCATCAAGAAATACTTTACCTGATTCAGGTTTTATCATTCCTGTAATCATATAAAATGTTGTAGTTTTCCCTGCCCCGTTGGGACCAAGCAGTCCAACAATTTCACCTTTGGAAACCTGAACCGTGGCTTTGTTAACTACAGTTCTTTTTTTATAAATCTTAACAAGATTTTCACTTCTTAAAGTGTTGCTCATAATTTTTATTGCAATTGCTTTAGTGTTTGATACATTTCATCCTTTGCGGGACGATCTTCCATTATTGTAAATCCAGGTAAAAGATACGATTTTTCATTCCCATTTACTTGCTTTTCGGGATAGTATTCACTGGCAGGATTGATATATAATTTTACCTGGCTTACTTCATTATTTTCAAATAATACTTTTGCCTTAAACGAATTTGATTTAGTTAAACCGTTTTTTGTTTCTCCTTCATACAAGTAATAAATCGAGAATACTTTACCAAAAAAGTTTGCTTCTTTTATTTTATTGTCAACAAAATAAATTTTTGTGCTATCGCTTGATGTTTGATCAAACCGGTTATCGTACATCTCATTTTGCGAAAGCATAAATGAAGCATTGTTTACATTAAGCTGGTTTATTTTATTTCCATCAAGAAAAATTGTTACAGAATCACCCGTGAGCTGCGAATTGTCTTCCCATATAATCGGCTGCCTCGCTTCTTCACTGATTTTATTCATGATAATTTTATCTTTATCCTTAAAGAACAATGTTAAATCATTCCGAGAAGCAAATTCATCTTTTAAGATAAGAACAGAATCAGTAGCAATAAATCTTTCCGAGGAATCACGGAACGATTCCATTACACTTGCTTTTATGAATAAAGTATCAAGCTTCGCTTCTTTAGTGCTGTCTTCTCTGGTAATATATGTTGTATCAACTTGAACGAGCAACGGTTTTACATCAATCACGGAATAGTTACGGTTCCGGTAATCTTCAAGATGTTCGCCATAAATCTCTGTGTTATTTTTAAGATTTCTTATCATAACATTGCTAAAAGCAAAAGTGATTTTTGTGTCTCTGAAATGTTCGAGTGTGTCTGCAATTATTTCATTCTCAGGATCAACAACTTTTACTTTGCCAACGGCAACAGCTCTGTTTTGTCTTTGATAATAATCAAGTTTATCAGATGTTAGTGTTGTTGTGGTATCGTATAATCTCACATTCGTTTCAAAAAAAGCTCTATCCTCATTAAAATAATATTCACCGCTGTCTGCCGAAAGTATAACTTTATGATCATCCAAAAACACTCCGCTGGTACTTCTTGTTTTATGCAGGTTTCCGAAATAAAATCCTTTGGGTGTTTTTATCGTAAGTGTATCTTTTTTTGCAACAACATTTCCAATTAGTTCTGCTTCATTTCTGCTTATGTATTGAATTGCTTTATCGCAAGTTACTACTACATCACCTTGCGTAAGAACTACATTTCCGTAAACTTCCCGTATCGATTCTCCATCAATCATTTTACCAACAAGAGAATCGCCAATAACTGTTATTAACTCACTTTGTTGAGCTAAAGAAATTCCCGTGATCAGAAAAGAAGAAATGATGCCAAACAAAAAGATATACTTCCTCATTGTAAAGTATCCGATTTTGTTACGTAAGTAATATTATAAATAACATAATTTTTCAAACTTTGATCGGATTCAAAACCGTAACCTTGAATTTTTTCTTTTGGTGAAATGATAGTAACAAATTTATCGGATGTGATTTTTCTATCCCGATTACGCCACATCATTTCTTCCGTTTTAATTGTTACGCTGTCATTATAAACAATAACGCTGTCCATCGCAAAAAGATTATTTGTCGTTTCATCCACTCTCCCCTTTTTAGAGGTAAGTATTGTTGTTTTAATCTCTTGTGGATCATAAAAATCAACTTTGATATTTTCATCCATTAAAGTCTCTCTTTTATCGTCATACTTTTCCAAATGTCCTGCCCATAATATCGCTTTAATTTTACCTGAATCAGAAAAAGTAATTGTAGAATTCCAGCTTTCCTGCGATGGTATTTGCTCGGTTCTTATGTCTGTCTCCACCGATGGTTTTACTCGTTTTGAGGAACAGAACTGAAAAAGTAATAAAGACATTAACAAGGCAATGATAAATCTCATCTCTTCTGCAATCCGAGGTTAATTAAATCGTGTAGATGAACAATGCCTTCCGGATGATTTTGATCATCAGTGATAACAAGAGTTGTAATTTTATAATTTTCCATTTGCTGTAAAGCAAATGAAGCTAAATAATCTGCTTTCATAACTTTCGGTTTGGATGTCATTACATCTTTTGCAATTAAACTTTTTATTTCAAGAGTCCGTTCAAGCAGCCTTCTTAAATCACCGTCTGTAATAATTCCAACCAATTTATTTTGATCATCAACCACGCAAGTGGTTCCCAATCTTTTACCAGTAATTTCAAAGATAACATCTTTTATTGAACTGTTTTCATGAACTTTGGGAATTCTATCACCTTTAATCATTATCTCTCTTATTTTCAAAGATAATCTTTTACCTAAACTTCCGCCCGGATGCAGAAAAGCAAAATCTTCTTCAGTAAAATTTCTTTTTTGCAGTAATGCTACCGAAAGCGCATCACCTAAAGCTAATGTTGCAGTAGTAGAGGCAGTAGGAGCAAGATCATAAGGACAGGCTTCTTCTTTTACGCTAATATTTAGAAATATATCACAAGCATCAGCAAGTTTTGAGGCTTTTACTCCGCACATAGCAATTAATTTTACATTAATTCTTTTAAGCATAGGAATCAGGTTTGATATTTCTTCTGTTTCCCCGCTCTTTGAAATCAGAATTACCACATCTTCTTTTCTAACCATACCAAGATCGCCATGCAATGCATCAGTCGGATGAAGATAAATTGCCGCAGTGCCGGTGGAATTGAATGTTGCAACTATTTTGCGTGCAATCAATCCGGATTTTCCCATTCCTGTAAGCACCACTCTTCCCTGCGAAGAGTAAATTGTTTCAACAGCTTTTACAAATTCCTCGTTAATACTGTTTTGAAGATCGGCAACGGCTTCCGCTTCAATTCTTATCACTTCTTTCCCGTTAGCTATAATTTGTTCGGAGCTCAATTTAAACCTCTTCCAAATAGTTTGAAGCTTTTATTTCTTTTAGTTTCCCCGGATAATAAACTCTCAAGTATATCTCCAAAATTAAAGCGTTTTATATATTTATTATAAAGTAAAAACGCCAGCTTAATTTCATAATCAGAATATTTCTCAATTTGCATAAAAAAACTTGAAGGACTTTGTAAAGATTTTTCATCTTTAATTTGTCTAACACGCATCAGCTCGTTAAAAAAATTACTGAGAGGGATTATATAATTTACCTGTGTTTCGTACTCGTGCAGCCATATTTTTTTTGATAAAGGACAGACTGCAAGTAAATACTCGTTGTCTTTTATCCGATATTCATAAACTTTAGAACTTTTCTCGGGTGATTTCATTCCCGGGTTCCAATCAGAATAACTTACAACTTTATCAATCGTTAAATCATCTTTTACAGGATAGGGATCAATTTGTATTTCGATCATTTTTTCATCAACAGAATGAATGACTGCATAATAATTTTGATCTGTTGAAAATATATTTCCCAAAGCAAATACAGGT
Source organism: Ignavibacteriaceae bacterium (assembly GCA_049294175.1). Classification (GTDB taxonomy): domain Bacteria; phylum Bacteroidota; class Ignavibacteria; order Ignavibacteriales; family Ignavibacteriaceae; genus IGN3. The sequence continues at coordinate 94,181 of JBAQCL010000029.1, forward strand.
GATGAAGAAATTGAGTGATCAGGTTCACTACCTACTTCACCTAAAACCAGGTTCCCTTTTCCAAATCTTCCTTCCCCGATTAAAAATAAGTTATCTATCAATTTGCGGTATTGGTTGTAACCCGATCTATTTTCAGGTAAAAGAGAAAATAATATTTCCCTTTCCGACTTAGTTAATTTTCTTGGAAAGTTTTCTTCTTTCAAATCAATCTTGCTTTTGTTATTTGATCAATTTCTTTTAGTTCAATTAAAAGATTTTTTAATTCCGAAAGCGGTAATTGGCTTGCTGCATCACTCAAAGCATTTTTAGGATCAGGATGAACCTCAAGAAACAATGCATCTATTCCAACAGCCATAGCAGCACGAGCCAAAGGTTTAATAAATTTTGGCTGCCCGCCGCTTGTTAATGCTTTACTTGGAAGTTGAACTGCGTGAGTTGCATCCATTACGACAGGATAGCCAAGCGCCCGCATGATAACGAGAGAACGCATATCAACAACAAGATTATGATAACCGAAAGTTGTTCCGCGTTCTGTAAGTAAAATTTTATTATTACCGGTTGAAGCAACTTTATCTGCAGCGTGCTTCATATCTTCAGGTGCAAGAAATTGTCCTTTTTTTATATTAACGACTTTTCCCGATTCACCTGCGGCAATAAGTAGATCAGTTTGGCGCGAAAGAAAAGCAGGAATCTGTAAAATATCCACAGCATCCATCACTTTATTTACATCCGCCTCCGAATGAATATCAGTAACGACAGATAAACCAAGTTCATCTTTTACTTTCTTAAGAATTAAAATTGATTCCTCATCACCAAGACCTGTAAAAGATTTTAAGTTTGTTCTGTTTGCTTTCTTAAAACTTGATTTAAAGATAAAAGAGAGGTTTAACTCAGCAGTTATTTTTTTTATTTCAGCGGCTGTATCAAGGATAAGTTTTTCACTTTCAACAACACAAGGTCCGGCAATAAGAACAAACGGATTATTACCTCCAATTACTATTTGATTTATATTTACAGACATAAGATTTTTTCTTTAATTGTATGTGAAAATATAAAAAATATAGGTCTTAATGAACACATATTCCTAAGGTTCCTTTAACTAAAATCAAGCATTAAATAAGTAATTGACTGATTTTCCAAATAAAATCAGAAGAAATTGAATCTCATTTTGCTAATCATAATAATTAAATATTTACTGTACTATTATTTGTTAACACACTTATCATTATTTTTTGACAGATTTATTGAGAATACATGGCAAACGAAAGAAAAATACAGATAATAAAAGCGGCAGCAAAAAGATTTGCACGGCACGGTTTGAACAAAACAACTTTAGATGAAGTTGCCCGCGATATCCGAATCGGTAAAGCAACAATATATCATTACTTCCCATCAAAAGACGATTTATATATTGAAACTTTGAAATGGGAAATCGAATTATTTCTTGAACAGGTTAAATCTGTATTTAATGAAGATGTAAAACCGGCTATCGAAAAATTATTAGAATATTTTTCTCTTAAAAATGAAGTATCTGAAAACTATAAATTGATTTATGAAACTTTGCTGAATTTTTATAACGATAAATCCTTAGAAAAAGAAAATGAACAAATAAAGTTCCTGTTGAATAAAGAAGAGGATCTTGTAAAAAAATTATTAAACATGGCTTATAAAGAAAAAGTGGTAAGCATTAGTCCCGCACTTCCTAATTTATTAGTCATGTACAGTTGGGGAATTTTATTCGGAAGCAAATTAAATAGTCTAACAAACTCAAGTAAAATCAATGCAACAAAAACATTGATATTAAAATCTCTCGAATCTCTCTTATCTTAATTTATATGAACACTTTTTTTGATAAAATTTAAAGATTCAAAATCAGTTAAGAATTATCGTCTTCATTTTCAAGTTCATCATCACCAAAAATAAATTTTTCATATTTGTGTTTAATCATTTGGGCTTCAACAATAAAGAAAACATCTTCGGCTACGTTTGTAGAGTGATCTGCTAATCTTTCCAGCTCGCGCGAGATAACAAGCAAAGCAACAGCAGAATCTATATCAGCAGCGTTTTGCTTCATTATATTTTTAAGTATTGTATGATTATCAGCATTTAACGAATCAACAATATCATCAGCAACAATAACTTTTTTTGCAAGTTCTGCATTTTCACCGATAAAAGCATCAATAGCATTTTTTAACATTTCTTTTGTAATATCAAACATTTCCGCAAGTTTCGTATCGGAATAAAAGTCTGGTTTTTTCTTAATAAGAATTATATTTTCCGCAATATTAACAGCAATATCTCCAATTCTTTCAAGGTTATTGTTTATTGTTAGCGAAGACATAATATATCTTAAATCCATTGCAACAGGTTGAGCAAGAGCAAATATTTTCTGACATATCTTATCAATTTTTACATCGTACTTATTTACTTTTTTATCTCTATCAATTACAGACTGTGCTAACTCCAGGTCGTTGGTTTCAACGGCTTTAATGGCAAACTGCACCTGTTCATCAACAAGACTGCACATTTTTAACACACGGGTCTTTAATTTTTCAAGATGTTGATCTAATAATCGTTCCATTTTTGCTCCTTTGTTCACTCCACAAATTAAAAATAAAAAGATTCCAAAACCGGTTTCGGAATGATACTAAAACTTAATCACAATCAACCAAATCGTCCGGATACATAATCTTCTGTTTGTTTTTTAGACGGATTAGTAAAGATTTTAGTTGTGCGGTCAAATTCAATTAACTCGCCAAGATAAAAGAAAGCAGTCATATCGCTAACACGAGCGGCTTGCTGCATATTATGTGTTACAATAACAATTGTATATTTCTGTTTCAAATTGTGTATAAGCTCTTCAATCTTAGCAGTTGAAAGTGGGTCAAGTGCGCTTGCTGGTTCATCCATCAAAATAATTTCAGGTTCAACGGCAAGAGCACGTGCAATACATAATCTTTGCTGCTGCCCGCCGGAAAGACTAAGAGCATTTTCATTTAATCTATCTTTAACTTCATCCCAGATGGCAGACTGTACGCAGGTTTTTTCAACAATTTCATCAAGTGTTTTTTTATCTTTTATTCCATTTATTTTAGGTCCGTAAACTATGTTTTCATAAACTGTTTTGGGAAAAAGATTTGATTTTTGAAAAACCATCCCGATATTTTTTCTAAGATTTACAACATCAATATTTTTATCGTATATATTAACGCCGTCCACAGAAACTTCGCCTTCTATTTTTACATTGTCTATCAAATCATTCATCCTGTTTAGCACTCTAAGAAAAGTTGATTTACCGCAGCCCGAAGGACCAATGAATGCAGTAACTTTTTTATCAGGAATATTAAGAATAATATCTTTTAAAGCCTGTTTATCCCCGTAATAGAGATTTAGATTTTTTATAACAATTTTAATGTCTTTCATGAGCCTAATAAAATTTAAAGATTAAATTTTTCCTAAACGTTTTCTAAACTTATATCTAAATATTATTGCCGTAATGTTCAACAAAAATGTTAATGCAATTAACACTAAAGTTGATCCATACTGAATCGGCAATGTTTTTGTTGGATTTGAAGATTGTGTTGCCAGTATAAAAATATGATAAGCCAAATACATAAACTGTTTAGCAGGATTTATAATCGGGATACAATAATCCCCGATACAAAAATCAGAAACAGGAAGATTTGGAAGAAAGAACGCTGCACCAAGGAATAAAATTGGTGCGGTCTCTCCTGCGCCCCTGCTTATTGCGAGTATTGTTCCTGTTAAAATTCCGGGACGGGCTTGCGGCAACACTACATTTTTTATAGTCTGCCACTTGGTTGCACCCAATCCATAAGAAGCATCCCGATGAGATTTGGGAACTGAGTTTAACGCCTCAAGCGTTGAAACAATAACAATGGGAAGTACAAGTACAGCAAGAGTGGAAGAAGCCCAAAGCAATGCAGGCTGACCAAACAACAACCCTGTTTTAAGAACTTCATCCAAATTTCTGCCGATAAAAAGTACAAAAAAGCCAAATCCAAATAAACCAAAAACAATTGAAGGCACACCGGCAAGATTATTAATTGAAGTTCTTATTATCCGGGTAAAGAAAGAATCCTTTGCATATTCGTTAAGATATATTGCAGCAAAAACACCAAGAGGCACAGCCATAATAATCATAATTAATGTTACAGCAATAGTTCCAAATATTGCCGGGAAAATACCGCCTTCGGTCATATTGTTTTTGGGATCATCAAAAATAAATTCAAAAGAAATTGTACCGATTCCTTCAGCAAAAATTTTACCAAGCAAGAACAACAAAGCTATTACAAGCGAAAAGAACATTATCCTTACGAACCAGATAGATATTGTTCCTACAAAATCTTTTTTCTTTTTTTGAAGATCTAACATCCGGTATCCATTTAATAATTATTTTTCTTCCGCATCTTATTTATAATTATTTCGGCAATAAGATTAAGAATAAATGTAATTGTGAATAAAACTATCCCGATAAAAAACAGAGAATAATAATGATCCGACCCCTGAGACACTTCTCCCATTTCAGCAGCAATCGTTGCCGTCATCGTACGTACGCTTAAGAATAAATTTGTTGTAATATTAGCGGCATTACCTGCTGCCATAAGCACAATCATTGTTTCGCCGATAGCACGTCCAAACCCCAAAATAACACTTGCCGAAACACCGCTGAATGCCGCGGGCAGAATAACCTTACTAATTGTTTGCCATTTGGTAGCGCCAAGACCGTAAGAAGCCATTCTTAAATCGTTTGGGATGGAATGAAGCGCATCTTCCGTTAACGAAGCAATAATTGGAATGATAACAAAAGATAATCCCAGTGCGGCAATAAAAGCATTTAACCTGTTATCTGGATGTAGAAGATCATTAAAAAATGATGCCCCGAATACAAGCATTACAAAACCAAGAACAACAGTTGGAATGCCTGCAAACAATTCAATTAAAGGTTTAAGAAATTCTTTCCATTTAGGGTTTGCAACTTCGGATAAATAAATTCCCGCAGCAACCCCAAATATTGTAGAAAAAATTGTTGCCGGAATTGCAGTTAGCAAAGTTCCAAGAATTAAAGGAATCAAAGAATATCTTGGTTCTGTTGAAGTTGGATACCATTGATAAACGGTTTCGGTTGAGCCATCGGAAGCAGTTCTGGTTGTGTATAGAAAATCTAAAAGTCCGATGTGGTCTAATGCTTTAAATCCTTCTTTAAATAAAAAGATAAAAATGAGAATTATAAAAACAAGAGCCATTACACCATTAATTGTAAAGAACAACTTTATCAAAGATTCTTTTGTACGGGTAAATTTTTTAATTTTCTTTCCGTACCTGGATTCCTCTGCTCTTGAATAAAATTCTGTTTCTTGCTCGCTCATATTTCTATTATAAAAACTCGTAATAAAATGTTACTCTTGCAGTTAAAGACGGATCAATGCTAACTCCGTTAACAGGAGTTTCATAAGTTTCAAATTCAAGATTTGGAATGATACTAACTTTATCATGTAATTTAAAATCCAGACCTGCTAAAAAGAAATTTCTTGAATCACCTTTATAATCTCCCGAAATATTGGAATCAAAATAATCGTATCTTAATATTCCCACAAGATTTTCTGAAAAATTATAATGCCCAAAAGTTGAGATGCCAAGAACATTTCTGTCTTTAACGGTTAAGGTATTTTCTGTTAAACGGCTAACATCATTATAATTTGTCTGTAAAAATGTTTCCAATCCAACAGAGAATGATTTTTTTACCTGATAGCCGATAAACAAAGACGTTACAAGGGCATCGTTATTAAAGCCTTCGCCGTAATAAGCTTTTTTAGGCTTAAACTTATAATCACCATAAACTGTTATTCTAAAATTTTTGGAAGGAAGAAAATCCAGATGCGCATAAATTCTTTTAAATTTATCATTTTCACTTTCATACACACTTCCGTTGGCGAACATAAGCCAATAATTTACAGAACCACTGTTAGTAACTTTACCTTTCAGTGAAACGCCAAAATCACGTGAGTTTGCAATTTTTCTCAAATCCATAATGGTTCTTTCAAGTGATCGGTAACCCCACATTGATTCAGAGATGGTAAAAGTTGGAGGCGGTTGAATTCCGAAAATTAAATTGCTTCCTTCAAAAATATTTTTCCAGTTTAGATATGCATCTTTAATATATGTCTGGAACAATGTACTTTCGGCGCCGACAACAGACTGTGATTCCAGCCTAAACCTGGTATTGAATTTTTCCGAAATCTGATAATCGTAAGTAAAATAGATTCTCCTAAAAGAAAACCCGTTAATATCTTTATTTCCAAACAGCGCTTTATTGTTGATATTGTCTAAAGTGCTGTCTCTTAGAACATTATAAAAATAATCACCAAACATATAACCTGAAATTTTTCCCGATGAAGTTTCTTGCGCAAACAAAATTTGGTAACTGCAAAGAAACAGTATTCCCCAGAATGTTTTTCTCATCCAATCTCCTTCTCTTTTCGACAACAATTTTATTATGACACAAAAGAAAGTTTCTCTCTCTCCAAAGAAACTTTCATCAAAAAAGATACTACTTCTTAGGGGGCAACGGAATATATTCCATTGATTTTACAACATTTTGCCCGGCGTCTGAAACAATAAAATCGATAAAATCTTTTAACTTACCGGAAGCTTCACTATTTGTATAACAATAAAGATAACGCGAGATCGAATAATCACCGCTCCAGACAGCATCATAATTTACTTTGCCGTTATCTGCAGGAGTTATTGCAAGCGCATCTTTATCTTTTTTAATATGAAGAATTTTTACATCATTTCTTTCGGCAAAATATCCAACACCTCCGTAACCGATACCTTTTTTGTCATGTGCAACTGCTTCACCAAGCGCGGCTGTACCCTGTAAAACCTGTGTGGCGGGTGAATAATCAACTTGTTTACCCGAAGCATCTTTACCAAGCACGTGATCTTTGAAGAACTCATAAGTTCCGCTGCTGTTTTCTCTTCCGTAAAGTGTTATTGGCATATCTTCACCGCCGATCATTTTCCAGTTTGTAATATTGCCGGCAAAAATATCACTAAGCTGTTTTATCGTCAGTTCTTTTATTTTGTTATCGGGGTGAACAATAATAGCAATACCATCAAGCGCAACATCATATCTAACAGGAGTTACGCCTTTAGATTTAGCATCTTCCATTTCAGATGATTTCATTTCTCTTGATGCGTTAGCAAGCTCTGTAGTTTTATTTAACAATGAGGCAATGCCGGTACCTGACCCTCCACCGGTAACCTGTATTGAAACTTCCGGATGGAGCTTCATATATTCTTCAGCCCATTTTTGAGAAAGGTTTACCATTGTATCCGACCCCTTAACAGTAATCACTGTTTTTTGCATTTCATCAGTTTTCTTTTTGCATCCAATAATTAACATCGGGATAAAAGCGAGTAATACCAGTAAGTAGCCCAACTGATTTACTTTTTTCATTTTTACGTTCCTTTTTTTAGTATTAAAGTAAAAAATAGTTAAAATAGTTTAAAATAAAGTAGGTTAATATAAAATAATACCTTTTCCCATATAAAACTCCAATATTAAGTTATTGTTAAATTTTTAAGATAATCTAAAATTTATTTTAGAATTTTTTGAAGATTTGCTTAGTTTTAATAATAATACATTTACAATTATGTAATTATTAATGATTGATTTTTTTAATACCTGGTTACCTTTTATTTATTTATACGGCGCTGGCGGTATATTTTTCTTTGCTGGAATGTATATTATAGTAAAAAGCGGCTCACTAAACCTAAAAAGAGAACATCATCGAAATTGGTTTATTACACTTATCAGCGGATATATATTTTTTATGGTTATACATGCTTCTCTGATTATGGCTGCTTTATATTTTTAATTTAAGCTTATTCTATTTTTAGACCGGGGAAAATATCCAGACAAAAATAATTATTTAGGATAACATTCAGGATTTTTTATGCCTACATTTTCAAATACATGGTTGCCTTTCATTTACCTATATGGAGTTGGCGGAATATTTTTTTTGGGCGGAATGATTCTGATTAAAAAAGCAAAAGCCCTTAACTTTGCAAAAAAAAGACACCGTTACTGGTGGAAAATATTAATATTTGGTTTTTTTTATTATATGATCATTCACGCTGCTTTAATACTTGCAGCACTTTATCTTTAAATAATTTGAAGTATATACTATGCCGGTAAATCACAGTATGGGGACATCTACAGACTGGATTGTAATGGTTGTCTATTTTTTAGTAATCATGCTTTTTGGTTCCTACTTTAGTAAATATAACAGAACAACAACGGATTTTTTCTTTGGCGGAAGACGCTTTGCCTGGTGGCTTATAGCAATGAGCATTGTTGCAACCGGAGTCGGCAGCCACAGTTTCATTAAGTATTCTGCAAAAGGATTTGAAGCAGGCTTATCATCCACAATGACGTATATGAATGACTGGTTTTTTGTACCGTTCTTCATGTTCGGATGGCTGCCGATAATTGTTTACACAAAGATCAGATCTATTCCGGAATATTTTGAAAAAAGATTTTCACCTACAACAAGGTTTTTAGCAACATTATTGCTTTTGTTATATATGATTGGATATGTTGGGATAGGGTTTTTAACAATGGGCAAGGCAATATTGCCTTTACTTCCTCCTGAATTTACAATACTTGGAGTACATTTTAATGTTACTTTAATGGGTCTAATTATAGTAATTGCTGTTATTGTAGGGATATATATTACTTATGGCGGGCAAACGGCAGTTATCTTTACAGATCTTGCACAGGGATTTATTTTGATTTTTGCAGGAATGCTGGTCTTTGTACTTGGCTTAGATTACTTAGGCGGGTTTGGGATATTCTGGGAACTTTTACCCACTACCTGGAAATTACCTCTTGCTAACTTTAACAATCCACCCGGATTTAATTTTGTGGGAATATTCTGGCAGGATGGAATTGCAGGCTCAGTTGGGTTTTTGTTTATGAATATGGGATTGGTAATGCGTTTTATGGCAACAAAAAGTGTTGATGAAGGGCGTAAAGCAGCGGCATTTAATATTTTATTTATGCTGCCTCTTTCTGCAATAGTTGTAGGAAATGCAGGCTGGATAGGCAAAGCAATTTCGCTAATCAATCCGGCTGTTGTACCGACAAATACAAACCCCGATGAAATTTTTGTAGTGGTTGCAAATGTAATATCGCACCCGGGAGTGTTTGGATTTATAATGGCGGCACTTACTGCAGCGTTGATGTCAACAGTGGATACTTTGCTAAATGCAACTGCGGCAGTTTACATAAATGATATTCACCGCCCGATGAAAAAATGGTTAAGTAAAAAAATTGAAAGTATTAAAGAAGAAGACAAACATGAACTTAGCGCTGCAAGAATTGCCACAACAATATTTACGATAATGGGTGTTCTTGCCGTACTTCCGTTCAGCGCCTTTCCAACGGTTTATGAAGCGCATGGGTATTTCCATTCGACACTTACTCCCCCGCTTGTTGTAGCAATATTCCTGGGAGTGTTCTGGAAAAGATTTACGAATGCGGCAGTTATATCAACTTTTATTGTTGGCGTTGCGTTAATGGTGCTCGGTATGTATTATCCACGCCCATTGATAGAAGTTTTTGCTCACGGAACAGATTACGATCCAAATCACCCTTACACATACATCGGAGCCTTGTACAATTTATTTGTATGTGTTTTTGTAGGAGCGCTAACTACATTAACAAGTAAACAACAGGTTAAAATTGCAGATAAAATAAAACAGTCTCCAAACAAAAAAATAATAATTTCTGTTATAACAATAGTTGCTGCATTAATTTTTGTTATGGTAATTTTTAATCTTGCTTCTCTCTGGATTTTGTTCACTTTAATTTTTGTTATGCTTGTGCTTGTGGTAATTGCATCAAACTATTTTTCAACTTATACAGAAGAAGCGCATACAACAGGACTTACCGTATGGGATATTCAAAAAGCTAAAGAAATGTTCAAAGGAAGAAAATTAAACGAACGAGATGGGGCTATAATAAAAGTTAATTGGAAATTAAGAAACTCAGATGATGATCTTATGTATTTTTCTAAAAAGGATATGGCTAAAATGTCAGCTGAACCGGGTGATCTTGTTTATGTTTCAGATGCAAGAAAATATTTTGGCGGACTGAAATCTGTACACAGTACTTACGGTGAACCACATGATGAAGACGGAATTGTTTACATAAATCAGGAACATATTGACCAGGGACAGTTTGTAAAAGGGAAAAAACTTACTGCCGAAAAAGAGATGTAATTTATAATGATCAATATTTAATGATCAATTATAATTAAAGGACTATGGTAAGGGAGTTATAATGAATCTAAAGGGAATTTATAACGTATCTGAAACGTATCTGAAACGTATCTGAAACGGATTTTGAGTATAATTTAAGCGACTTTATAACGACTTTAT
>JBAQCL010000030.1:0-7103 GCA_049294175.1 Ignavibacteriaceae bacterium
AAGTTGATATCAATGTAACAGGTCTTCTTATATTGTAAACAAAAGCACACATTATAAACTCAAATCTGTTTCGACCAATGTCATAATAACTACACTGTTGGTATTCTAAGACTTGTTTTCATATAAGCAAATGGTCTTTTCAACTTTATTTATGATTGAATGTGTCCTTTGTATCCATAATATGTCTTACCTCTTTTGATTGTGAAGTCCGCATCGTTGTCTCTATTGCTATTTGGTTTTGCTTGTGCCTGCTTTATTGTGGTATCGACTATTGTTCCATTTCCAACAATGAAGTTAAGTTCTGTTAGTTGTTTATTGAAGCCATAGAAAAGTTTCTTGTCTAATTCTAAAGTTGCAAATAGTTCTCTGTATCTACAAGTAAATCAAAAGTTCTTCTTCCGGCTGATGAATTATTCTGTTTTGTTTTTGTAATTGTTTCTTCTATTTGTCCGTCAGCTGACGGATTAATAACTTTGTCCAGTTTATTTTGTCGTTTATTATCTCCAAAGCTTGTTTACTCTGAGTTTTTATATGTTTACTGAATTTATCATTTGCTGAAGATGTAAATAAATCGACATTATTGATTTTGTTACTTCTCATTTTATTCTTTCGTTTTTTTGAAGCAACATTATTTAAATCTTTCATTATTGTCAATTAATTTTTCAGAGGTCTCTGTTTATAAAAATTTAAAGATTTTATTTATTCATTTTATCTGAATTTTGCTGCCGGCGATTTTTCATTTCATCCTGCATTTTATTGAACTCGATTTTTTGTTTTTCATCAAGTACTTTTTCAATTTCCTGGTTTGTATTATCCATAATTTTTTTAAATCCCTCCCTGTCCCGGGTTTCACTATTACGCAACTTGTTCATTTCTTCACCTGAATTAATAAGAATTTTTTCGATCTTAACAGTTTGTTCATCGGTTAAATTTAATTTTTCTTTATATAATTTTAATCTATCCTGAACTGAAAACCGTAGCTGAGCCAGTGCAACCAAAGAGGCTATAAAGAATATTAAGCTTGACACTAAAACTATTTTTTTCATTTTATATTTCCTTTATGTTTTGACTTTTAGACAAAATAAATCCGTTCCCGGTTAAGTTATTCCCGTATTTTTATTTGAAACCGGAAAAGCGTAAAAGCCGGTTAAAAATATTTTGAGATAATTTTATCTGCTATTTTTTTAGTAAAATTCGGTTTAATTCAACATAATTTCTAAAACACTAAGGAAAATTTATATTGCTTAAGGTTTACACTCTGATGTATTTACTGTGATTACTATCAACATGTAAAACAATATTTTTATAGTTTACCTGCGGATTGAAGATGATTGGACTAAACTATTTACTTTAGTAAACAATCAGGTTTCTTTAGCTTACTTTCTGTTTGATGTCACAGGGTTTCCATTTACTTTCACTCCCTGTCTTGCTGACGAAGCTTATTTTCTCTTTTCTTTTACAGACTTTCTTTTTGATTTAGCTTACTACCACTTTTTAGGAAGCACTTTAGATCGAGATTAAGGTTATTCTTATTGATGATTTTTTATTTTAATGAGTTAGCTGTGTTTTGGAAAATGAGATTTGTTTTATTTAAGTGTTCAGACACAACCTGTCTTGTCCTGAAATAGGTTGACAAAAAAAGAAAGGGAAACCTATGGAAACGACAGAAAAGACATTTTACTATTACAGCACAGCATTCAAGCTAAAAGTAATCTCAGAAATAGAAAGCGGACAATTTTCAATTGAACAAGCCAGAAAAATTTATAATATTGGAGGCAGCTCAACAATAACAAAATGGATAAAGAAGTTTGGAAAGAATCACTTGCTTGGAAAAATAGTGAGGATAGAAATGCCGGATGAAATAGACCAACTAAAAAGACTTCAAAAAGAGAAAGCTGAACTGGAAAGTGCACTTGCAAAAGCTCACCTGAAGATATTATCGTTAGAGAGCATAATCGAGAGTGCAGAGGAAGATCTGGGAATAGAGCTAAAAAAAAGTACCGTCAAAAAGCAATCATCAAATCAGTTGAAAGACGGAAATCCGGGTCAGTGAAATACACAGTTGAAAATATATGTAATCAGTTTGCTATAAGTCGTCAGGGCTGCTATAAGGCCAGAAAACAAAAAGAAAAGATAGAAGACGAGCAACATAAACTGATTGAGAAAGTATTAGAGCTAAGAGCTCAGATGCCAATGCTTGGATATAGAAAGTTGTACCATTTGCTAAGGAAGGAAATAGACTCATTATTAAAACCGTTTGGCAGAGATAAGTTTTTTGAGCTGTTGAAGAATAATGGTTTACTAATAAAACCAAAGAGATATAGACCGAGGACAACAGAATCAAGACATAGGTTTAAGAAATATGATAATCTTATAAAAGATCTTGAGATAAACAGAATAAACCAGGTACACGTATCGGATATAACATATTTAAGAACAGTTGACAGATTTTGTTATTTATTTTTGATAACAGACTTATACTCAAGAAGAATAATGGGTGAACAGTTAAGTGAAAGCCTGGCAATAGAAGGCAGTTTAAGTGCTTTAAGGATGGCAGCAGGAAAAGTAAAAAACCTAAATGGGTCAATACATCACTCAGACCGAGGGATACAATATTGCAGTAACATATACACGGAGAAGTTAAAAAGCTTAGGGATAAAAATCAGTATGTCAGAGCAAGCCAATCCATATGAGAATGCAGTAGCAGAAAGAGTAAATGGAATACTGAAACAGGAATTTATGCTTGACAAAACGTTCCCTGATATTATGACGGCTCGTAAAGCAGTAAAAGAAGCTATAAGAATTTATAATGAAAAGAGACCTCATATGAGTCTTGGGTACAAAACACCAGAACAGGTTTACAAAGCTCAAAATGAGTTATCAACATATTAACAAAGAAAGAAAAAAAGTAACAAAAAAAGAAAGAAACAATTATTATTAATTTTGTCAACTTTTTTTAGGACGAGTCATTTAGTTCCCTTCCACAATTTTTATTTCTTCTTCTGTTAATCCGTATAGTTTGTAAACAAGTTGATCTATCTGTTCGTCTGTGGCTTGTATTTGTTTTTCGATTGCTGTACGCTCTGTAGAAAGGAAACCTATTTTTTCAATCGATTTCGCTTACAGTTTCATAAAGGTTTGGTAAACAGTTTTGACGAAGTCTAAACTTTGTCCCATGATTATGACCTGTCCTTGCGTCAAAATCAACCAAGACATTGTTTTTTCCCAACTCTAATAAAAATTTATCGATGCTAAAATTTTGAAGCATTAGAATTTTATTATAATGAAAATACTCAACCCCATTTTCTTTTTTTACTTCTGCTTGGGCATAAAAACAATTCACGAGTTTAGTCCCTGCTTTATGAAACAAATCCTCAAATCCCCAATAAGGTTGAGGATTAATTTCTTTTAGTCCTATCTTTTGCTCTACTGATTTCAACCAAGATTTATGTTTATCCGCAACAAAACTTGAATCGAATGAAATCAGAATCTTTTTTTCATTTCTATCAATGATAACAGTAAATCCCCGATCACTTCTTCCAGCAGCGGAAATTGTTTGCCTAAAACTCATTTCACTTTCTGGATATTTTTTCATGGCTTCTTTGTGCGGCCAGCCATATTGCGGTAATAATATTTGCGAAACAAAATTTAAAGCTCTTGGCGAAGGTTCCATATGAAAAAGAGTCGTTAATGAGTTAGTGTTTGCTCTTTGTGTTTTTAGTTCCCATTCAGCTGCATTTGGAATTGGAAGATTGTTCTCTTCAATACCTAATAAATCCTCTAGGGTATTACCTACTCCCCCAACATTCCCGTATCTAGCATTTTTAATCCAACCCGATTTTTTTATTTTTTTTAGTTCTTCGATCAGTTGTTCTTTTGAGAATAGTTTCATTTAAAATTAATCCTATTTAATTGGTGGTTTCCAAAAATCGAGCAAATATTCAAATGTAGTACCCATTGTTATATAATTACTTGGCCAACCAAAAATCCCAATATTGTTTACAATATTTCGTCTATCCCATATAATAGTATTCCTTAGTTCATAACCTCGTTTTCTAAGTTCTTCAACAAGAGAAATATGGAACGTGATTCTTTTATTTTCCCACCACATATCGGGAACATTTATAACACAATGAGCTTTTTCTTTTAAAAATGGGAGGAGCATTTCAAAAATATCACCCATTGCTAATGCATATTTCTCTAATTCATAAGTTCCCAAATCTCGTTCATCTTGTGAATATTGTTCTACTTTTCCAAGTTGTTCATTATTTCTATCTCTTCTGGATTTATTTTTTCTTGCTCTATTTAACAAGTTGCCATAAGGCGGAGATGTCCATATCAAGCTAACAGATTCTTTATCCAAATAGTTTTTAATATTTCTAGCATCATCCTGTATTGCAATTTGCTTTGCATTATTAAAAAAATTATCGTGTTTTAAACGAGTGTAAGCCAAATCAACATATTTTTTTTGTAAGTCAAAACCAATCGCATTCCTATTTGTATCTTGCGCCGCAAGCAGGGTTGTGCCGCTACCAACAAAAGGATCGATTACCAATTCCCCTTGATGTGAAAACAATTCTATAATTTTCTTAGATAATGAAAGAGGAAATGTAGCAGGATGAAGATTTTTATCTCTAATATCTCTCTTTTCATAATAAAATTCCCAAACTCCAAGCTGATGTTTTATCCATTGGCTTGCAGTAAGACAATTAATATGGTTTGGCTTGCATTCACAAGTTTTTAAATAATTTATCCCTAGTTTATGACCATATAGAGGATCTTTTTCTTTAATAACTAAAGTAGTTTGATTATTGTCTTTATATAGATCAAATCTTTCTTTTTTATCCTTAACTGTTTTTTTTGTTTTAATGTTTTTCTTAACAGGTGTTTTTTTGTTCATGCTCGAAAATATATTCTATTGTTATTTAATGATTGAAACATAGGTATTAAATAAAAAACCTCAAAAAGACTGCATAAAACATTTTCACTCAAGTCATCTTATAATTTCTTAAATTTGAAAGTCATTTTATTACAATTTATTTTGGAGAAAATATGGGTTTTGAGTTATTAAACCAGATTAAAGAAAAAGCAAAAGCAAAAAAAAGCACTATTGTACTTCCGGAATCACACGATGAAAGAGTTCTGAAAGCAGCAGAAATTTTAACCAAAGAAAAAATTTGTTCTGTAGTTACTCTCGGCAATCCCTATAAAATAAATGAAGATGCAAAAAAGCTTGGTGTTAATTTAAATGGAATTGAGATTATTGATTACGTAAATCACCCAAGGTACGATGAATTTGCAAACATTTATTATGAGTTACGAAAGAAAAAAGGGATGACTCCTGAGCAGGCTAAAGAAACGTTAAAACGTGATTTGTTTTTTGCCGCAATGATGCTACGCGAAGGTTTGGTTAACGGAAGTGTTGCAGGTTCTTTTGCATCAACTGCGGATGTTATGAAATCAGGGATTCAAATTGTTGGAATGCCGGCGGGAATTTCTATTGTATCCAGTTTCTTTTTGATGTTGTTCAAAGACAGAACTTTTAGTTTTGCTGATTGTGCAGTTGTGCCAAATCCAGATGCAGAACAGTTAGCTGATATTGCAATATCAACTGCTGATAATCACAAAAAATTAACCGGTGAAGAACCTAAAATTGCAATGCTTTCTTTCTCAACAAAAGGCAGCGCAAAACACGAGCTTGCTGATAAAGTTATTAAAGCAACAGAAATCGTAAAAACAAAAAGACCAGATCTTAATGTTGATGGTGAACTTCAGTTTGATGCAGCTATTGTAGAATCAATCGGAAAGAAGAAAGCACCGGAAAGTACCGTTGCAGGTAAAGCAAATGTTCTTGTATTTCCTGATTTGAATGCAGGAAATATCGGTTACAAAATTGCACAGCGTCTCGGCGGTGCAGAAGCAGTTGGTCCAATGGTTCAGGGATTGAAAAAACCGTTCTTCGATTTGAGTCGCGGTTGCAGTGTTGATGATATTGTAAACACAGCATCTATAAATATTTTAATGGGTTAACAAAAAATTTTCAATGCCCTCTAATTATAGGGGGCTGATTTTCTTAATTTACAATTTCTTAATTCACTAATTTTCTTTTACAATCAACATTTCTATCAGACTGCACTGTTATTCTTAATTTAAAAAATAATTTTTTTCTTTGTTGACATAAATTATTTCCCCCCTTATGTTACTAATAGAAAATTTCTGGAAAAGGATTCAGAGGTTAAAATGGATAATTATAAAAAAAATTCTTGCACCATTTTTAACTCTATCTCTCTGATGAACCGAACAACACATTATTAAAGCGGGAATTTTATGAAAAACGTCACCTACCGTTTTCTTGTTTTCACAATCTTAATATCAATACTGACTATATCCTCTTGTGATACAACAGAAGCGCCGCCTGAGGAAAAACCACCCAAAGACCCAAGAACTTACGAGTGGACTATCGATACTCTAAAAGTTAGCTTTCAGACTTATTTGAGAAGAATATGGGGCAGTGCATCAAACGATGTTTATATAGGCGGGCATAACGCAGGGAGACCAGGCAGCCTGTGGCACTTTGATGGAAAAAGTTTGAGCCCGGTAGAATTACCAGTTATCACATATGACGTAAACGGCATTTATGGTTTTTCTTCTAATGATGTATGGGCAGTTGGAGAAACAGCAACGGAGGTAAGCTTAATTCTGCACTACGATGGCTCTAAATGGAAAGATTATTCCACTAGTAATGGTAAAGCACTTTTATGTATATGGGGCAGTACTTCCACTGACATTTGGGCTGCAGGAACTAACACATTATTTCACTTTGATGGGACTACTTGGAAAAATTTCAGCTTTTTTATTCCACAACAAGGAGTGCAAATTCTAAGTGTGAGCGGTCTAAGTTCAAGCAATGTTTATATGGTTGGCTACAGAAATGATGCTGTAGATCCTATAGATACGTCTTTTTACTATCTTTATAATTTCAACGGCAGCCAGTGGTCTGTTGTGGATTCATCTTATATAACACATTATGATTATGCGCGGAATTTTGGAGTAATAGTTAAAGCAATAGGCGGTTCTTTTTATAGTGCAAGTGATAGAATGTT
>JBAQCL010000031.1:0-28354 GCA_049294175.1 Ignavibacteriaceae bacterium
TCTTATTGCCGATTTTGAACTGGCTGAAAAATCAGATTATTGAAAAATATTTTCTTTTAGAGCAACAATTAGACTTCAAATCTTTTATCATTACAGACAATAAATGACTTTTTCAGTGACGACTATTCAACAATTAATAGAAATTTTCCCTTATGCTGTTCTCGGAAGTATTCTTGCAGGAATAGTTTGTGCTTTTCTTGGAGTTTTCGTTGTATCACAAAGAGTTGTATTCTTAGGTGCCGCACTTACTCAAGTATCAATTGCAGGAGTAGCTTTTTCTTTTTTGCATATAATAAATATTGAAGGATTTGTTGATAACCAGTTGGGAATAGAAATAACTCAAAATTCTTTTCTCCATAATATTGAGCCTGTATTTTTTTCTATGCTATTTGCAATTGTTACGGTTTTAATTTTCTCTCAAAGTCATAAACAAAAATTATTAACACAGGATGGAATGCTCGGTATTGTATTTGTAGTAGCCATAGCAATAAGAATAATGTTTATCCAGAAAAGCCCGGTTGCTGAAGTATCGGAAATTGAATCCATACTTAAAGGTGATATTCTATTTATCGGCTTTAAGGAATTTTATACTCTACTGATTATCGCAGCTGTAATAATTTCTCTTTTTATAATCTTTCAGAAGCAGCTTAAGTTCGTTGCTTTTGATCCCGAATCGTCTGATGCACATGGAATTAATTCAAAAATATGGCTATTGATATTTTATCTTGTTGTTGGGATTGGAATTTCTTTAATCACAAGATTTGTGGGAGATGTTTTTACATTTGCCTATTTAATTATTCCCTCAACAATCGGAATAATGCTTGGCAAAAATGTGATAAAAGTTTTCATCATTGCTACTTCTGTGGGTGCAATCCTGCCGCCTTTATCTCTTTTACTTGCTTTTAAGATGGATTTCTCAAGCGGACCAATGGCGGTGGTTACTTCATTTGTTCTATTTTTGATTGTTTTAGGTTACAAAAAATGGGCTAACAGATAAGAATTATTTTTAATAATTGAAGATAAATATTATCTTTGGCGAGAAAATTTTCAGCTTTGGAGAGGTGGGTGAGTGGCTGAAACCAACGGTTTGCTAAACCGTCGTACTGGGTTAACCGGTACCGAGGGTTCGAATCCCTCCCTCTCCGCTCTTTTTTTTATAATGCGATGATTACAATTTTAAGCAGTCGTCGCATTTATTATTAAGTTTCAAACCACTTTTTTAAAATAATTTCTTAAAATTATTAATAATCGATTATTTATAAATTCTAAAAGCCACAGACAAAGCCAAACCGGTATTCAATTCCTGTCATTATCGCTTCAAGATTATAAAAGCTGTTGATATAATTTAGATTAAAATCTAAACCTAAATTTCGCGTAAGCATTGCCATCGTTCCCACCCTGAACTCAAATTATTTCGCCAACTCTTTAGCCCTACATTTGCCCAATTTTTCTAAGGATCATTCCACTTTCTTATCCATTTAGCTATAGCCCATGGAATAAATTCGACAACAGCAAGCTCACCAGCCGATACAGCAAAATGTTTTCGTAATTCCCAGTCACTATAGTTATTAATTGATGGAATATACTTCCCAATATTTGAATTGAATACTCCCATAAACTTTTTGTCTGAAAAATTTCTTTTTAGAGAATTCTTTAACTCTAAATAAGAGCAGGAATTTTGTGGAATATTTTGTTGCGCATTTGTATTAATTGATTGAGATAGAAATATTAAAGTAAGGATTAAAAATAATTTCAAAGTAATTACAGATTTTCCCATCTTTTATTATCAAGTAAGTTATAGAAGAAAGATTAGAAAATTAGATTGTAAGTTATATATACTCACAGTTGTCTCAAAGAAATATAATCGATCAAAATTTAGATTTATTTATTTTTGTTACTGAATTTATATGCTGATCAGAACTATTAGTAGTTTGAATAGTGAAGAAAACATAAACATCAAAGTACAGGAAACATCAATAATGTGTTAATCGATATTTCGTAAAGATAGAAGATTCTATAGTAAAACTTATTTTAGTTAAATAATTGTTCGCCCATCTTCATAATCAAACAGATGCAATTTTTGATTGTCAATTTTTAATGTTCTTATACTGCCATCTTCCGGAATTTCCCGTGCAGAAATTCTTGACAGGCATTGGATTTCATCAATATTAAAATATAAATAAGCCTCATTCCCCATCGGTTCAACCAATTCTATTTTTACATCAAATTCCGTAAAATTATTTTTTAAGAATGGATCAATACTTTCATAAATATCTTCCGGTCTAATTCCCAACCATATTTTTTTATGCAAATAATTATTCAAGGAACCTGCGTACTTTTCGTCCAGTTTAATTTTAAGAATTTTGCCATTTGATTCAAATTGCAACCCGTTATTGTTAATTATAATACCTTCAATAAAATTCATTGAAGGACTACCGATAAATCCTGCTACAAATTTATTTACAGGATTTTTGTAAAGGCTAAGTGGTGTATCAATCTGTTGTACATCACCATCTTTCATCACAACAATTCTATCACCCATTGTCATAGCTTCCGTTTGATCATGAGTAACGTATATCATAGTAGATTGTAGTTTATGATGAAGCTTGGATATTTCTGTTCTCATTTGCACACGGAGTTTAGCATCCAGGTTACTTAGCGGTTCATCAAAAAGAAATACTTTTGGTTTACGAACAATAGCTCTGCCTAATGCTACTCTTTGTCTTTGACCGCCGCTAAGCGCTTTAGGTTTTCTATTAAGATATTCCGTTAAACCAAGAATAGAAGCAGTGTCATTAACTCTTGTTTTAATTTCATCTTTGGGAATTTTTCTCAATTTTAAACCGAATGCCATATTGTCAAAAACAGTCATATGAGGATAAAGAGCATAGTTCTGAAATACCATTGATATATCTCTGTTTTTTGGTGGCATATCATTTACTCTTTGCCCGTCAATATATAAATCACCTTTCGTAATATCTTCAAGCCCTGCAATCATTCTTAATGTGGTAGATTTCCCACAACCTGATGGACCAACTAAGACAACAAATTCTTTATCTTTTATTTCAATATTGATGTTATTAACTGCAACGGTACCACCTTCAAATACTTTACCGATATTTTTTAGTAACACGTTTGACATAATTTACCTGCTTTCAAACTGTATAGAATAATTACTGCTTTTTAAATGAGTTTCACCACTAATAACTAACTCAATTAACCCATCTTTTTTATTTTCTTGAAATTCATTTTCAATGCTTTTATCATTTATGGATATGTTTTTATGTTTATTAGGTGAAATAATTTTGATTTGTGTTATATGCCCTTCAAATGAATCAAGCCTAAAATCCAATGTATTTTTATTTTGATTGTAAACGGGATTGGAAACAATTGCATTAGCGGAATAAACTATTGGTTCTAAAGGCTTACCTAATACAATATCTATTTTATTCAAATCAACTAAATCATCTGGAATAATTAAGGATGGAACTCTTTTACCATTATATTCAACATAGGCAACGTTGTCCCCTTTTCCTGTAATGTGAACATTCGTGAGTTTCCCCTTAACATTCATATTAAATGTTACTGAATCTAAATCTTGAGGAATATAAGGGTTGAAAGAAATATTCCATTCATTTTCTCTCAATCCAAATAAATTATATAAAGTGTATAAATACCATCCGCCTGCCCATAAAAATTGAGGCTTATCAATTTTACCATAAACAGAAGGATTTGTTTTGTCGCTTATTCTATATTCATATAGCGCAGGCTGACCGTTCGGGCTATTGATAATCCCATTAAGCATCATAGTTGTTTGAATAAATTTATAAGCTTCATCATATAAGCCGTTACTTATTAAAGAGAGCGCATACCATGAATTACCGTGTGGCCAAATTCCGCCATTAGCATAATGATAAGGATCGCCGGCTTCATTACCGGCAAATTTCATATAATCGATAAGAAGATGAAGATCCATTGGATATAAAGTATATATCCCGAGTTTTTCATCTAATAAATTTTCTTTTGCTGTTTTTATCAACTTTAAATTTTTATCTTCATCAAGCTCATTAAAATGCGAGGCTAACAAAGATCCCATATAAATATGACGATCTTCTTTACCATCTTCAAAATAGCTGATCAAGTAATTAAGTTTATTATTCCACAGCTTATCAATTAAATTTTTATTCATCCGGTCAGCAATATCTTCATAAAACTTTAATTCAGAATTATCTTTATGCAACAATGTTGAGATATAATCAAACTCCCTCAAAGCCCTGATACCAAGAATAGTCATATAAGCCCGTGGTCCAAAGTTGTTACCAATATCCCACCAATCAGGTCTAAATGACCACATCAAATCATCTTTACCTTTATTTTTTAACGCTGTCTTAATGCTTTGCTCGATATAAGGGAATAGTTGTTTTAAATATGTACTATCACCCGTATGCCTTAGGTAGCGTGCACAAACAAGAGTAAACCAAAAATGATTCCAGTTTTCCGTTCCGGCAAATTCGGTTTTGTATTGTGTATCCTTCCAATAATAGGCGTGAGGAATCGTTTTATCAGTATCAGCTAAGCTTATAATATAATTTAAATCATTTTTTACTCTGCTTATATCAAAGTTCACAGCAGCTAAATCAGTTAACAATGCATCGTGAGTAAAATAAAAATTATATTCAGCTTGTGCGGGCATTGGAACAATTTGCCCATTTAAATAATGAGCATTAGTTGTCAGAACTGCTTTTGACCATCGTGAAGTAAAATCAATATCCTTATTACCAGTAACTATTTCATTTTTATCTATCGATTCTTTTTTAATGTAATTCTCATATTCATTTACTTCATTTTGATAATTCCCTGACAGGTATTCGGTTTTCTCTTTCGCTTCTGAAATTAATGATGATCCTACAATTTGAATAATTTTAATTGATGTTTTTGGAGCAAGTAATTTTTTGTAAGTAAATGCTGCTGCAGGTTTAGATTTATTTTCTTCAGATATTATTTTTTGCAATAACGGTTCATTAGTTTTTAACCACCAATCATCGAGGTTTTTAAATCCATTATTCTCTTCAACTTTGGTTGTAAAACTCGAGGGTTTTAAACCTGAGTTCATTACAAATATTTGCGCATTACCTGTTTCAATGTATGGATAGCTGACCCTGATTATCGATCCTTCCTCTTGAAATTCAGTGTATGCGCTATCAACCATATTATAAGTGTGACTGGTCCGTAGAGTTGCTTCTAATCTTGTATATACTTCATATTCCTTTTCAGTTTCTGATGTATTAGTTACTTCATAAGTAATGACCATTGCCGGTGCATTTTTACAAAACTCATAACTTATTTTTACTCCGCTGTCTAAATCATTTCCATCAAATGAAACAGAGTAAGGTGTTTGAGTAACTTTATATGTTTGATTTTTCAAAAATCGTTTTGGTGAATCACCCACTTTCAATCCAAGGGACATAATTCTAAATTTTTCACGCTTCCAATAATCCTCGCTAATATCAATACTATTGGCAACAGGATAATAAAAACTAATACGATTTAACAAAGGGAAACTATTATGTATTTCAATGCCTACAAAATGTCCGCCGACTTCTACCTGCCCAACATTTTTTGTACTTGTGATTGTGAGCGAGTCAATGTTTTGACTGTTAATTATGACTGAATAAACAAAGATGAATAATAAAATTAAATTGATAAAACGTAACTTATATTTCACTATAAACTCTCGATTCCATGTTTAGAAACTATTTTAGTAAAACCATTTTCTTTGTATCCGAATATTTTTCAGAACTTAGTTTGAAGAAATATATTCCCGAATTAACTGAATCATTAAAGTCATTTTTCCCGTTCCAGTTTACGGTATAAGTTCCCGGTGATTTTTCCGCATTAAGCAATGTTCTAATTTTTTGTCCAAGAACATCAAATATTTCAATTTTAACTTTTGAATTTATTGGAATTTTAAATTCAATATTAGTTTGGCTATTAAAAGGGTTAGGATAGTTTTGAGCTAAACCAAAATCCTTAGGTGGTATAATTTCTTGTTCATCTTTAACATCGGTTATGTAATCATACAAGGATTGAATGCTACTATAGGATAGAGCATAATTGTAAATTCTTATGTCATCCAAAACACCTTTAAAATTATATTGTGTATTGCCCGGAAGTACCTGCCCAATCATTAAATCAATCGAAGTTGTTTGTATTAATCCGGCAAAAGAAGTAAACGCATCTAATTCCCCGTTTATATAAATCTCATAATCATTTCCATCGTAAAGTATCGTAACATTATAAAGTATATTTTTAACCAACTCGGTCTCTGAATCAAGATCTTTTGTTCCTTCGTTAGTTTTCACAGTCCATCTTATATGTTTATTTGTAATAGATACTTTCCATCGGTTTTCCCAATTACCGTGAGAAAGTGGATAAGCTTCCCTATCATAAAACTCTCCCACTTTCATCCAGAAATTAATAGTTATACTATTTTGAAAGTTAAGGCTTGCACTACTTGAAACTTTAATATTATCATTTACCCCATCGAAAGAATATGCACTTGCAGTATTTCCCCACCGATCAGAGGTCAATACAGCACCTGAAACCGTTCCAGTATTATTAAACCCGCTAACATCTTCAGCATTTCCGCTAAAAGGATAAAATGCCACAAGATCGCCTGTCTGCTTGATTGTTGTATCGCGAACAGAAACACCAATACTATCAAGTGTTATTCCACCACGCCCGTCATTTACTAAACAAGCTATATAATAATTTCCTGCATCGGTGGGCGCTGTCCAAATAACAGAAGATCCATTCCCGGACAATATTCCAAATGCAGCAGACCAGTTATAACTCAACGTATCTCCATCAGAATCTGATGCAATACAATTAATTGTTGTATTTGAGCCAAGATGAATTTTTCTGGGGTGTGCATTTATTTCTTCTATTGCTGGTTTATTATTGATGAATTCCACAACATTAAATATTATGGAATCATTAACGACGCCTCCATTATTATCATTAACTGTACACTTAACTGAATAATTCCCTGGATTTGAAGGTGTTGACCAGTTTACGATGGGTCCCGTTCCTGAAACACTTCCACCTGATACTGACCATTGATAATTTAATTGATCATTGTCAACATCAACTGCGGTACAATATATTCTGGCAGAATCACCTACGACTGTAGTTTGTTTCTCAGTTGAAAGTGATTTAATTCGAGGAGGATGATTTGTAATAGTCTGCCCTGATGAATAATCTATTATAATATCATTAACAAAAGATTTATCTAGCTCGTAAGTAATTGTACTACCAGCAGGAATGAGTACAGCTATGATGGCAGCATCAGCCGGAATTACGATTGAGGTTTCACCTGTTACTCCTGATTTCATTATAGTATTGGAAACAGCATCATAAATATCTCTTGAATCATTACCAAGATTTATAATAACTGATTGTTCCGAAGAATAAGGATTATAATAAAGAAAACTTGGAAAAGAATTTTTATGAAAATAATCCGTTTTAAGCAAATCTAATTTTAATATCATAGGAACATTTGTTGTGTCAATAATTCCACCTAATATTCCTACGTGCGATGAACCATAAAGTGCAAGATTAGTCGCTCCCCAACCTCCACTGATAGCATCTCCGGTAGCGTATGGACTGACTGCATAAAGTGTTTGCCTTAGTGCTTCGTGACCGATATAAGAGTTCGGATCATATTGATGTGACCATTCTTCGGAATCCTGGTTTTGATTGGGAAGATAATTAGTGTAAAACAATCTTGCAGAATTAGCAGCGTTTAAAACCCACTTCCCTATTGCACGCGCAAAACGATCATCATAACGAACCAATGGAACAAGGGCGCCAACTTGTTCAAATGTATTCATCATAAAAGCATAATCATTTGATCCATTCACTTCGCCAATCAATCCATTTACATCGTACCCTCCCCACTTTCCAACAATTGCACCCCAATCACGAAGCGGTCCTACATCAAAACACCAATTAATTATTTTTGAAACATTGTAGGTTGTTCCCAACTCCGCATTCATTCTCGCAGCTGTATAAGCGCCATACGATAATTGTAATTCGTAAGAAGGATTAGAAGTTAAAGAATTAAGAAACTCCATTGCCCACTCAGCACCAATTCGATATTTATCGTCGCCCGTTTTTGTATAAGCATTGTAAAATATCCATGCCAATGCGCCCGCTGCCTCCGGTTCAAGTACTCCAGATGTAAACGGTTCCATTGTGATAAGGTTAAATGCACGATTATTCATATTGGGATTATGCCAGGGAGTTGTGCTGCCTCCCATTATTTTTACAGCATCTAACCATCTATCGGCAACACTGATAAATTGATTAGAAAAATCACCTGCGTTTGGATACTGATTATATAGTTGATAGAAAAATATATTGGGCATTACATCATACCACCAGTCATCCCAATTACTGCCGGATGGATGATTTAAATATACATTTGCCCCATTGTCTTTATTAAAATATTCTTCGCTCATTAATACCCAATTGTAACCGTTTTGATTGCTCTTATCAATCCCGATCAAGCTTGCACCATTTACTGCCGGCAATAGATTTATACTTTCTGAGGAGGATGGCGAAGTTGTCCCTACTACTGTGTGAAGTCCAAAACTGTTGTGCTCAGGATAATTAACAGTGTTATTGTTTAACCAAATAAGTGGAAGATATTGCCCGGTTTTATTTAGATCGAAAACTAAACTGTCATAACCTGATGCCACATTTTTCCAATTTCTCATTTCATACGGGGATGGAATATTTGGCATTTGCTCAATACGATTTACATTAATCTGTTGAGAATAATTTTCAGCAAAGAAACAGATTGATATAATGAAAATTATAATTAAGTACTTAATAACTCGATTCATATTTTATCCTTCCATATCAAAGAAGAATTATTTTTTCTACCAGGCATAATATTGCGGAGATATACCTGCCGGAGGAAATATCTCGTCTAATTTTAAAATTGATTCCCGGTCAAGTGAAATATCTAATGCTCTCATTGAATCTTTGAACTGTTGAAGTGTTCTTGGTCCAATTATAGGAGCAGTAACACCTTTTTGATGAATTAACCAAGCAAGTGCAGTATTAGCAGGGTCTTCTCCTAAATCATCACAAAACTTTTCCCATTTTTCAATTTGATCTTTATTCTTATTTATTTTATTTATTATTTCATCTCTGCTTCTTCTCCCATCACTTATTTTTTTTAAAACACCACCAAGTAATCCTCCTTCAAGAGGACTCCAGGGAATTATACCTACACCATAGTACTCACAGGCAGGAATCATTTCGCGTTCAATAAAACGATTGAAGAGATTATATTTACTTTGCTCGCTGACTAAACCCAATAATTTTCTTCTTCTCGCTTCTTCATTTGCAGTTGCAATATCCCAGCCGGCAAAATTGCTGCTGCCTACATAAATTACTTTTCCATCCGATATTAATTGTTCCATTGCCTGCCATATTTCATCCCAAGGAGTGTCTCTGTGAACATGATGCATTTGATAAAGGTCAATATGATCAGTCTTTAATCTTCTTAAACTATCTTCACACGCTTTTTTAATATGATATGCAGACAGATATTTTTCATTCTCTCGATCTCCCATTGCTCCATAAACTTTTGTTGCAAGCACTATCTGATCCCGTCGGCTTTTATCTTCAACCAACCATTTACCAATAATTTTTTCTGTAATACCTTCACCTTTTTTTCCGCCGTAAACATTAGCAGTATCAAAAAAATTGATTCCATAATCTAATGCCCGAGTCATTATTTCATGACTTTCCTTTTCCGGAGTAATGCCACCAAAATTCATTGTTCCCAAACAAAGTCGGCTTACCATTAAACCACTTCGTCCTAATTTTGTATATTTCATTGTAATTCCTTTAATTATTTAAAATAGATTTTTCAAGAATGTATATAGTTATTCAAATAATAAATTTTAAAATCCTGTTTATTTATTTGTTTAATTTTCTTCTCATTAATTTTTATTTCAATTACTTCACCGGGCAATATGAAAAACCCCTGATCTGACAAAGTGAGATTTGAATGATATATATATACAAAGAAAATTGCATTATCACTTTTAAGCGATAAATAATATTCATTCTTTCGATTAACTATTTCAAAATCCAATTTAGTTTTTGATAGTGAAATATGTTTCCAGTGTTTTACTAAAAAATAATTCCTGCATATTACTTTATTCGATTCATCGTATAATACAGTTGTTAATACCCAATTTCCCTTAGCTGATAAATCTTCATAAGCAACAGTCGTTAAATGAGGATTAGCCTTTTTATTATTATCTACTTTTATAAAAGTATCTTTAAATATGTTTCCTGATTTACCATCGATTACGGTTATTCTTAATTTGCCTTTGATGATTGCTTTATTCTGATTAAGTAAAAAGATTCTGATCTTATTTTCATCATTAACAAAATAAATCATTTGTTGAGAAAAAGAATTTTTAACAAAATAATATGCCAGCTTTGGCCGAATTTCATAATCAATAATTGACCAGCTAACAACAGGCCAGCTATCATTTATCTGCCAGATAATACTACCATTAGTTCTGCCGTTAGTGCGCCAATGTTCAAGGCAGGATTTTAAAGCAAGTCCCTGATTCAATTGTGTTAAATAAAGATAATCATTCCATTCCGTTTTGATTGGCAAATGATTGCTCAAGAACTTAATTATTCTTTCAGGTCCTTCCACTTGCTTATTATGATGCTCGAATATTTCAGAGGTAATAAATCGGCTCTCTTTGGGTATATATTTTTCTAAAGTACTTTTATCGGCAGGACCTTGAAAACCAAATTCAGTAACAAATAGACTTTTATCTTGTTTTACATTTTCATAATCAATCCACCTGCTCCAGATATTCCACTGATGATTATTTCCGCTGTCAAAAGAATTCGGATCTTCTTCATTCCCAAAAGGTGAAGAAGGCCAGTACGGTTGTCCGGTATCAATATCTTTTAATAAATCAGGAATAATTTTGTGATAAATTTTGTGTCCGGGCATGTTTTTGTAAGAAGATTTTTGATCCTGATACCAAATCCATTCATTTTCATTGTTGCCGCACCAAACCGCAAGACAGGCATGATGTTGAATTCTAAAAACGTTTTGTAATACTTCTTCTTTTACATTAGTTATAAAATCAGGATGCTCTGGATATGAACCGCAAGCAAACATAAAATCCTGCCATACAAGAAATCCTAATTGATCACATAAATTATAAAATTCGTCACTCTCATAAATTCCTCCACCCCAAACTCTTACAATATTTATGTCAGCATCTTTAGCTAAGGAAAGTAATTTAGAATATTTTGTCTGAGTAACTCTTGGAAGAAATGAATCGGCTGGTATCCAGTTTACTCCTTTACAGTAAATATCTTTATTGTTAATTCTAAATTTAAAAGTAGCTTTCCCATTTTCAGAAGTAATTAATTTTATTGTTCGTATTCCAACTCTTTTTTGATAATCGTCTATGATAATGTTATTGTAAATAATCTTAATATTAACCGTATAAAGATTTTGCTCTCCTTCACCATTGGGCCACCATAATTTCGGATTATCAATTTTAAAATTGATCTTATATTTATTTGCAGAAGTTATCTTAACTATTTTTTCTTTATAACTATCAATATCTGATATTGAAACTTTAAGAAACAAATCTCTGGACTTTTGGCTTTTAACATTAACTTCTACTTCAACCTTAGCAGATTTTTTATTTATTTCATTAGTTTTAAAAATTATATTTTCAACTTTTGCATCATGCCACTCCAGCAAATAAACTTTGCGCCATATTCCCGAAGTAGGAAAAGAAGGGCCCCAATCCCAACCAAATGAATATTGTGCTTTTCTTATATAAACTCTGCTTGAATTGAGTGCTACGGGAATTCTCCCATATTTATTTTCCTGATCCAAAGCATATTTAACAGGTGATTTAATAATTACTTTTAATTTATTCTTCGACTTTAAAATATCTTTAACATTGTATTGAAACTTCAAAAACATATTATCAGTTTCACCAAGCTTTTTATTGTTCAGATAAATTTTGGATATTGTATCAAGCCCCTCAAAAATAAGATCTACATTTCGATTTGAGTCAGCATTAAAATCGAATTCTGTTTTATAAACCCAATCACATTCTGAAATCCAGTTCATATTTAATTCGTTATCAGAATAATATGGATCATCAATCAATTTATTGTTGAGAAGATCTGTGTGAATGGTTCCCGGAACAGTAGCAGGATAAAATTCATCAGAGATAAATGTTTTATCTTTTAATTTTTCAGAAATGCCACGACTTTTTACAAAGGAGAATTTCCAGTTTTTATTTAATTCAAACTTATTATTCAAGATTATTTCCTTGGATAAATTAAGAGACATTTATATTCACAGAATGAAACTAAAGTCCTATTCTCTAAAACTCTATCTACTTATTAGTTCCATTTTTCACTGACACAAATTCTTGCAAAGCTATTGGGTTTAAAGAAACCTGTAATAATGACAGCAAACCTTCTATCGTGGATTCAGCGCCCGAATTTCTATTAACTAAATTTTGATTTTCGATTCCGTCAAAAAATATTCCGCTTTCCGGATTATACATATTTACTTCTGCCGGATTTCTGCCAACAAACCATTGAGCAATTTTCCCGGCTTTTATTGCATAAGTTGAATCTGATGTTACTTTATATGCTTCAAGTAAAGCAAATACCATTGGTCTAATTACATAAGCTATCTGGCTATATTGATTTGATTCAACGATTTCATATTTACAATCGTTTTTTCTGACGCTGAAATAACTCAGGAAATTTGTTTTAAGTAATTTTTCATAAAAATTATTCAGTTCTAACAAAGCACTTGTTTTTAAATTTTCTTTATCTAAAACCTGATAAGCTTTAAGTAAAGCATAAGCCTGTGAATTACCCCAACCGTGCCAGGTATTTTGCCAGCTTAGAAAAGCACCATTAAATTCACATTCGGTGTCTTTTATTTGCATCATCATTACACCCTGAACTAATGAATTTAAATAACTGAAAATTTGTTCATCACCGGTATATTTATAATAATCTGTTAGAACAATTATTAATAATGCAGATTGATCCGATGCAAATTGTTCGGGAAGCCATGTTGGAAGTTTTATCCCCTCTATTACAATTTTATTTTTCTCACCTGGTATAATTTTTTTTATTGCCTCAATTGATTTATTAATGGATTGCTTAACCTCGATTGAAATTTTCTTATCTGATTTCGTAAGATATTCATAACCTTCCATCATCGCCCAGAGTGCCCGCCATGACCACCAATTTGGTTTAGCAACACTGGTTTTAAAGGTTCTGTTTATGGAATTGTCTTTCCAAATGAAATTGTAAAAAAAACCATTATCCGCCTGCATATAAACTAAGAACTTTATAAGGTTAAAATATTTTTGAAGACTCGCGCTGTCTTTATAAGCTTTAAAGTAATTTAAATAAAATATTGCTGCACGGGCTGCATCATCAACACAAGCATAACCTTCATCATCATCATCAACATAAGCGTAATCAGAAGCATTGCTATAAATATGAATTACCGCCATTTGCGTTCCATCAACAACAATCTCTTTATATAAATAATCAAGATGTGTTTTGTTTACAGGAAAATAATTCTGACATTCACCAGATTGGTAGAATGATAAAACTAATAACAAAATTATTAACCAATTTTTATATGATAATTTATTAATCATAACCATCCAACACTACTTACAAAGTGAAAGTAAATATTCAACATTAGTTTCAGCAAGACATATATTTGTATCTGCACCTGAATAATAAATCTTCACATCGCCGTTATTTTCTAAAATCCAGCCATTAGAAAATATCACATTATTCACGTCGCCTATACGCTCGTAATCATAATCCGGGGAGAGGATTGGCTCCTTACTTTTCCCTATTACTAACCATGGTTTTTCAAGGTCAAACAAAACGACCCCAAGTTTATAAATAGAACCTGTTCCAAATGATCTTACTCCATGATAAAGCATAAGCCATCCATCTTTGGTTTTTATTGGATTGCTTGAAGATCCAATTTTATCCTGTTCCCATGTTCCCTGTTCGGGTTGAAGCAGAACTTTGTGTCCGCCCCAATGAATAAGATCAGGACTTTTGCTCAACCAGATATCTCTTCTGCTTTCTGCTGAAGGGCGATCAACTTTCCAATAATAGTCGTTTATTTTTTCAGGAAATATCGAACAGTCTTTATTAGAAGGCTCTGATATGGGACCGTGAATTTTGAAGTTCACAAAGTCCGAGGTTTCTGTTAGAATTACTACAGGCTGAAATTTTGAATATCCTGTATAAGTAATAAAATATTTATCTTTAATTTGCGTTATGCGGGCATCTTCAATCCCCCATTCTACATACTCATAACAATTTTTATGATCATCAGGAGTAAGGGCAGGTTTTTCAGAAACTTTAAAATTATACCCATCTTCACTTTCAGCAATAACTAACGAAGATCTTCCTATCGGCATTTCAATTCTACAAAGTAATAAATACTTCCCCTTAAACTTTACTGCTCCCGGATTAAAAATACTGTTAATATTAAATAAAACATTTTCTTTAGAGAGAATAGGATTTTTACTGTATCGAGTTATTTTCAACCAAATCACCTTTTATTTTTTTTACTAATGCTGCATTAATTTATCTAGTAACTCACTAACTTTTACTTTCGCTACGCTGCTTGCATGATCAGACATAGCATACGGAATTATGAGTTCATCTCCATGTATTGCCCCACCGCAGCTATAAACAACATTTGGAACGTAGCCCTCTCTTTCATTTTCATTTGGTGTTAACAAAGGTTCTTCTAAACGACCAATAACTTTTGACGGATCATTTTTATCTAATAAAAAAGCACCAATCGCATACTCGCGCATAGACCCAACACCGTGACTTAATACCAACCAACCGGCTTCAGTCTCTATTGGTGAACCACAGTTACCAAGTTGTACAAATTCCCATGGATAAGTTGGTTTAAGAATTAATTGTTTAGTGTACCAAAAATGAAGATTTTCAGAATACATTAAAAAAATATTTTCATTATCCTGCCGGGAGAGCATTGCATAATTTCCATTAATTTTTCTGGGAAAAAGCGCCATCCCTTTATTCTTTACTTCAGGTCCGTTTAATGTGCTAATTTTAAAATGTAGGAAATCTTCAGTTTCAAGAAGTTGTGGAAAAACTACTTTACCATCGTATGCCGTATAAGTAGCGTAATAAGTTCGCTGACCATCATCACCAACAAACTCAACAAAACGGGCATCCTCAATCCCGTTAATTTCCGAAGGAGAATGGGGAAATATTATTCTCTCCGAAAGTCTTTGATCAGAACTATATTGAATTTCATAATTTGAAAGTGCGAGCGATAAAATTCCTTTAGCAGTAAACTCATTTTCACTATCTTTATTTTTGAAAGGTCGAACTAAAATTTTTATACTATCTTCAAGGTCGGCAATAGTGAAATTGTCTTCAAGAGTGTTTAATATTGTCTTGGCAAAATCATTTAACAGATCAAGCTCTATTAATTTTTTTTCAAAAAGTATTTTTTCATAAACAGGATTAGCAATGTTTTCAGAAGCGGTAACATACCTGGTTGGGGCAATAATATTTATTTTATTCTCCTTATCAATTACTCCTGTCCTGAATGTAATAGACGAAATATGTCCTTCACCTGTGGCTCTTAAGCTTAATATAAAACGGCGGCTTCCATCGGGCAGGTCAGATTGATCAGGATGCCACACCATTGAGGGATTAAAAAGAGCAGCCGATTCCACGGAATATTCTTGTGTAAAATAAGCTCCGATTAATAATTTTCTTTCATCACTTATAATCTGATCCGTCAGCAAATACTTTTTCATCTGCTCAAATCTGTTAAGATAAAAGTCCCGTAGTCTTTGATGTCTTTCTTCAAATTCTGACATTACCTGTTTAAGTTCTTTTTTAACTTCTTTTTCAGAAAGTGTTAGAATCCTTCCAATGATTTTTATAATTCTTTCCTCTGAGGTAATTGTAAAAGGTCTATAAAGAACTCTTTTGTAGTCAGGTTTAATCACTATATTAGTTCTAATTGCTTTCATGTTTTTCTATAATTTGTTTTTTGATCATGTAATATTTTTCTATTTATTCCTTAATTCCTGTTGATGCCATACTCTGTATAAAATATTTTTGGAAGAACAAATAAGCCAGTACAATAGGTAAGGCAAGCATTACTGCAGATGCAAGTTTTACACCGAGTTGTGATTCAGCTCTTCCACCAACAGCAAACAGAGTAACAAGCTGCGGCATTGTCATTAAGCTTTCATCGCGTATAACAATTAATGGCCACAATACTTCGTTCCATGAAGCCATAAAAGTAATTATCCCAATTGTAACTATTGCCGAGATAGAGTTGGGCCAAAGGATTCTGAAGATTATTTGCAATTCATTACATCCATCAAGTCTGGCAGCATCAATTAAGCTATCCGGAATGGATTTAAAATATTGTCTAAACATAATTATACTTAAAGCATTTATAAGATATGGAACAATCAAAGCTAAATAAGTATCAATCCAACCAAATTTTACCATAATAATATATTGTGGTATTAATGTAATCTGGAATGGCAATGTCATCGTGAAAATAATTATATAAAATATTAAATCTCTGCCTTTGAATACAAGTTTGGATAATGCATAACCAATCATAGAACCAAATATTAAAACACCAATAGTAATTGAAGATGAAACTATAAGACTATTAATAAATGCTCCGCCAATAGGTATCTTATCAAGCATCTGTAAATAGCTGCTTAAAGTTAATGATGTAGGTGCAAGTGTTAGACTACCTATTTCGTTTTCCGGAGAAATTGATGCAATCACCATCCAATAAAACGGATATACAAAAATTAACGCACTGATGGTAAGGGCTGTATAGAATAATATTTTCTTTAAATATTTCAATGATCTTTCTCTATAAATTTTTTCTGAATAACTACCACAGCTAAAATGATAAGTGCAAAAAATAAACCTAAAGTGGCAGCATAACCCATATGGTAATAAAAGAATCCTTGCTTATAAATATAAAGAACTGCCGATACAGTACTATTTAAAGGTCCTCCGCCAGTCATAATATATGGTTCAATAAATAACGAGAATCCACCAATTGTTGAAAGAATAACAACCATAAAAATAGTTGGATTAATCATCGGCAAAGTTATTTTGAAGAATTTTTGTAAATGAGTCGCTCCTTCAAGATCAGCAGCTTCGTAATATTGGGTTGGAACTGTTTGAAGACCAACC
Organism: Ignavibacteriaceae bacterium; assembly: GCA_049294175.1. Taxonomy (GTDB): domain Bacteria; phylum Bacteroidota; class Ignavibacteria; order Ignavibacteriales; family Ignavibacteriaceae; genus IGN3. The sequence goes on from JBAQCL010000031.1 coordinate 17,368, forward strand.
AAAAACAAAACAATATAAAGTCCAACATTTTTCCATGTTGCCATAACAGCAATTGAAGCCATTGCAATATTCGGATCGGTTAACCAACCAACTTTATTTAAACCGATACTTGTAAGTAATCTATTAAAAAGACCAGTGTCATAACCGTATAATTGTTGCCAAAGAATTGTAACAACTACTCCGGAAACAATTACCGGCAAAAAGAACGCGCCTCTAAATGCTCCTCTTAATTTAATTTTTTGATTTAACACTTCTGCAAGAAACAGGGCAACAATTATTTGAAGTGGAATATGAATAACTAAAAATATTAATGTATTAACAATTGATTTTAAAAATGTCTTATCATTAAATAACCTTACATAATTATTTACTCCAGTATATTCCATAGGAGAAATTATATTCCATTTATGAAAAGTAAGTACAATTGAAAATCCTACAGGAAAAGCAACAAAAAGAAGAAAATGTATCACGTAAGGAGAAACAAGAAGATAGGGTAATATTTTTTTTCTATTTATCAATTAGATTACTTTATTTAAGAAATAATAAGTTAACTGCATCAGCAGCATCTTTTACAGCCTGTTCGGGAGTTTTCATTCCATAAATTACACAAGCTTCATATTCCTGTGATATTAAATCAAATACCTCTTTTAATACAGGGGAAGCATCTGTCCCTTTAACATATCTAGATTGTTTAGCAAATATTTTCATCTTTGGATTTTTGTAAAAATAGTTGCTAAAGTAATTGTCGGTATCAATATTTTTTCTTCTTGGAAGTTGATTAGTTATTTGCAGTAAACTAAGATCACCGCTTTGGTTTATTAAAGTTTCAACATACTCCCACGCTGCCTGTGGATTTTTACAGGTTTTAAATATTACAATGTTCTTTGGATCACCATACGTGTAAACAGGACCGTTATGGTCATCAGGAACAGGCATAAAAGCATAATCATAATCAAACCCTTTTGGTTTAAATTTTTCAGCATGTGCAATTTCCCAGGGTCCTGTAAACCGTGCTGCAATTATGCTTGATAAAAAAACATCCTGCCTGGCAGAAAGCTGTTCTTTGGAAAAATAATTTTTTTTATATAATGTTTGAAGAAATCTGAAAACTTCTACGGCGTATTTATTATTGAAAACAGCTTTATCATCCTTTACTAATGGGGCGCCGCCTGATGCGGCAAGATAAAGCGGATAAAAATCAAAAAATCTTTGCCACCATGTAACCAGCACTTCAGAATACCCAAACCACCTGTCAACATATCCATCATTATTAACATCTTTTTGAAATTTTTTAGAAGCATTAAAAAATTCCGAATAAGTTTTTGGCGGCTCATTAAGTTTCAATTCTTTAATAAGATTAACATTATAGATTAACATAATCGGATTGATCTTCCATGGTACCTGGTAAATGTGCCCATCGTTTGATTTTATTTCATCTATAACAGAACTATCGCATCGTTCATAAAGAAAATCAAGAACTCCTTTTAGTGTATCTAAAGCCACTAAAACTCCCGCCTGAGCATATGCTTCAACATCTCCCTGCCACATGTTAGAATAAATATCGGGAGTTGTTTTACCAACTACTGCAGCTAATATTATTTCTTCACTTGATCGTCCTTCGGGAACAGGCTGATATTTAACATAAGCATCCGGATTGTTTTTGTTCCATTCATCTGTTTTTATTTTTGCAAAACTAATTTCATCATTATTATTTGAACACCAATATAACATTGCATTACCGGAACTATTATTGCCACTGTTACAACTAAACAGCATACAGCTTAAAATGATTACCGTTACAATATTTGGAATAATTTTCATAAATACTTATTCCCAGGCTGCCCAATCATTATCAATTGCAGGAAACGCCGGTCTTGGAAAAAGATTACCTCTTTTAACTATATACATATCAATAGCTCTTCTATCATTTTCTGACGATACTTTAATATCATCAAGAACTTTATGATTAATTGTAATGTTATACTTTTTTTTCAGTTCAATAATTTTATGTAATATTTTTTTTGAAAGTTCATCACCCATAATTTCAGATTGGGATTTTTTATTTTCACTTATTAAACGCAATTCTTCAGAATTTAGTATAATTGAGTTAGCTAATTCGTTTTTATATGCGCTGTATGCTATTTTATCTTTCCACCAACCGGCTTGTTTATTTACCCAATCAGATTTATTGTACCCTTTTTGATTAGCTTGATAAATCAATAATTTATCTCTAACCATCAACCAGACAAATTTTTCTAATGATTTGGAAAACGTTTCCAAATCATTATTTAATAATTTTATATAATTCTCACGATTTCTATACCATATAATAAAATCATCTAACGATATATCAAGATTTTTACCCTCAACTAAAACTAACCCGGGATATTTTTCACCTCTTTTAAGTCCAAGATTATCTAATGCAAGATCAAGTTTTTTATCCAGATCCCAATTGGTATATACTTCCGGGCTTAGAATAAACTTGCCAAGATAAGACTTTAATATATTGAACACATCCTGTTTTATTATCGGCTCTTCACCGGTAAATAATTTATTGATAAACTGATTCGATAAAATATCCAATTTACTTTTTGTTATTGCCTGCTCTGATTCATACTTTAGTTTTTCATACTCTGTTTCGCTGGTAACCATATTGGTTAAGATATTATCAATCTTAATTATGTACCATCCATCATCAGTATGAATTGGATCTGATATACTGCCCGGTTTAAGAGTATCTACAATTTGAGCAAACTGAGGATTTTTTTGATAGATATTAAATAAACTGCTTTTTAATTGTCTATCATCAATATGAACGGAATCTTTTAACTGAGATGAAAATAAAGAATCAAAGCCAACATTATTTTTTAGTAAACTTAAATATTTTTCCAGTGTTAGCATGTCTTCAGCATATAACCATCTTATTTGATATTCATCCTGTTTTGTTTTAATAACTTTTTCTATTTCAGAATCATTAATATTAACCTGAGGGACAACTTCTTTCTGAAACATTTCTTCAGTAGCTAAGTCTGATTTTACATCATTGAAAATATCATTAACTGATTCTTTTTCAATAATTTTTTCATCATACCCGGCTAATGCTAGTAACTTTTCATTAATCAGATAATTAAGGTGAGTAAGTTTTGAATCCTTTTCCCGTTTAGGGAAAGCCGGACCGAATTCATAATTATAAGAAAATTCTTCTGCGGTAATTTTAATATTTCCAACTTCGGCAACAATTTCATTTTTTTTAGATGCCTCATTACCGTTTTCAGTAAAAATATTTTGGCAAAAACTTTGGACTGAAATAAGCAATAATGATATAAGGATATTTTTTTTCAATTTCTAAAATCTAATTTCTGAAAAAACAAAATAATTTATTGTCAGAATTTAATTCCTAACGAAAAACTGTGTACATTTTTTAATTTTCCAAAATCTCTAAATGCGTAATCAAATCTTACAACAGCGCTGCTTAACAAAACATTGGAATTAACTCCTGCACCAAATGTAAGTCCTCCTTCAGAATCTTTTAGGAACAATGAATTATATCCTGCTCTAATTGAAAAAATATCCATGAAAGAAAATTCAGATCCCACATTTACACTTTGGTAATCATTATTAGGTATTAAAGCATCAGCAGAAACAATTAATTTATAGTTATCATAATTTAATGCCTGGGTTGAAACACCTATTTGAAAAGAAAGCGGTAAATCCCATGAATCCATTTCAATATTTACCGGAATAACATCATTAGAACCTTGCTTTGTGTTGTCAACCTGAATGTAATATCGAGCGTCTCTTCCTTCTAATTGCATAGAAGATCCAAAATTTGACAGGACTGCACCTATGGTAAGACCTCCAAGCATATCTGTTCTGAATATTGTACCTGCATCTATAGCAAATGCCGAGGCACTCATATGCCAAATGGACTCTTTAATATATTTTGCTGTAATTCCTATTGAAAACCTATCCGTTAATTTTCTTGCATAAGATAATCCAATCGCAATATCCGAAGAAGTAAAATATTCCCCGGTCCCGTCCGGCTGATCAACAGTTGTAACTTTCATATCTTCCATAGAAAGTGAAGTAAAACTTAGACCAATATTTCCTAAATCACCCAGGGGCATTACCAGACCAGCATAATCAAATTTTGTATCAGCAATCCAGTTTGTATGCACCAATATTGCTTCATACTGATTAAGATTAGCTATTCCTCCAACATTCCAATATAGTGCTGATGCATCATTTGCAAGACCAACAAATGCGCTTCCCATAGCATTTGCCGGTCCTCCAACGCCAATCTCCAAAAATGATGCGGCGGTTGTGCCTGTTTTGGAGACATTTTGGGAATAGGCAATTTGATTTAACAAAAACATAGAGATAATTAATAAAAAATATTTTTCGCGAGTAATATTATGCATAACATCCTCAAGCAATATTTTAGACTTTATTATTTTTATCATTTTATTACCGCAAACTTTCCGATTTTTTCACCAATACCAGGGGCATCGATATAATATACATAAACACCAAAAGCTATATCCATCCCATCTTTGGAGACAAGATTCCAACATTCCTGTCCGTCTGATATTGTGCTTGAATGTTCAACAACATCTACAAGCTTTCCACTTAAAGTGTAAATACTAATTGTACATTGACTGGGTAGGTGCATAAAATATATTCGTCTTTCACCCCGTCCTACTTCTGTTGTTGAAGGTTCCCATGATGCGGCACCGACATAAGGATTCGGAACTACAGAAATGTTGTTTAAATCTGATTCAGCTTTAGACTTATCAAAGGCTGCCCCTTTAGTGGTAAATTCATAAAATTCATCTTTTCTGAAAGGCTTTGTATTTACTACTTTAAATATATCGCCATATTGTGGTGGTCTTTGCTGCTCTTCAGCAATAGTAGTATCCTTAAGTAATGTAACAGACCAGCTTACATGGAGATTGGAAAAACTTGTAGCTTTTTTACCAAGAGAATCTCCAAATACAAAAAAGATTGCATCTCCATCGTTAAATATTTTATCCGAGTTTGCATCTCTGAAAATAAATTGAAAATTTTCTGTGTCCTCTGTAAGATTGTTCACAATTATATTTGATTGTATAGGCTGACTGAAGGCTGTAGCCGGGAATGATAGATCACCTTCGCCCGGGTTAGTTAACTTAATTTCAAAATCGGCAGGATAATCAATTTTTTTCCCCAGATATGCAGCCGCATATCGGGAATCAAAACCAACCTGAACAATATAATTACTGTTTCCAACTACCCATCCGGTTTTATCTAAATCAACGGTTACAGAAGTATCACTTTTAATATCTATTGTATATCCATCAATAACTGAAGTCTGTTCATCTACTCCATTTATTTTTTGTTTGTTTATTAGTGTGTCTCCTTGCAAAACATTTATCAATGAATAAACAGGATGAGCAGAATTATGATATGGAGCATTATCATCAAATACCAGTTTATATGTATTATAATTTTTTATAGAATCCGAATTAAGAATTGAAATTGAAATGTTGCCCGTCCCTGGTCCACTACCTTCAAACGAAGCGATCTCCGGGGCAATATAACCTGCCGCAGGAGCTCTTGGAGTAATGACTGCAGTGTTTATATCAGTTGTTATATTACCATTAATATCTTTCTTAAGAATAGTTGTAGTCTCTGATGGCGGGATTCCTTCAAATACTCCTTCGACAGTAGTTGTAGTGTATCCCTGGTCATAAGCAGCAACAGCATAATAGTACGTTTGACCGTTCTGAACTGTTGTATCGATAAAGGAGTGCTTTAATCCGGAGTCATCGCCAAGATAAAACATAGCACCATTAACATCTATCGGATGTAAACCAGTTACTCCATCAATTACGTCAAATTGAGCAAGCGGGGATCTGAAAGTTTCCTTTCCATAAGCATCCGTTATTATTTTGTTCTCCAGAAAATTTGGCTCTGTAGATCTATAAACCCGGTAGCCTTCAAAATTTACGCGCTGATAAAATTCATCAAATGTTTTTTCTGCTCTATCATCCCAATATAAAATAACTTTATGATCACCCGGAACCGCAGTTACTATCGGTTTTTCAGGTGGTTTCGCAAAACGATAATTGGCGTTATAAATTTGCTGAACAGTTTTCTTTCTTCTGAATAAATCACTTGTATTTATTCCGAAAATCATCGACATAGAAAATCGCTCAGTCTCTCCTTCTTCCTGAATCTCACCAGTTGAAAGAGAATAAGTATTTCTTCCGTTCATACTGAAGAGATAACTTGAAAAATAATTTGCAAGATTTACACCGACAAGCGATTGCCCGTGCGGTGAAGGAAGACCTGCAAGTACTGTCCAATTTTCCTCATCATTATCCAGCTCATAAGTATGAACCGCATAAATTTTAAAACCAGTTAGACCTAACTGATCGGATTCATCTTTATCAAGTATTCCAAAATTTGGTTCACCCTGATCAGGTTTGCCGTTTGCTTCAGTTCCATCAGCATCCGGTTCTATATAATCAGTATCATATGGACCAATACCATCAGAGCCAACATCATTATTTAAAGGCTCTCCAGAATCCCAGATACCGTTATTATTTAGATCGGTGTAAGATTTCCAATTAGCATTTTCATCAGCATCCCAATGAGCTTTCCATGAATATCCATAGAATTCTGAAAATTTTGTTGTGTCCTGGAATGGATTTCTTAGATAAGGGTCCTGATTGGGATCCGTAATAAAAATAGATGCGTTGTTATTTCTTTTCTCATCAGTTAAACCATCTGAGTCGTTATCTTTTGAATCATCAGGAACACCGGGGCTTTCAAGAAAAGCATATCCAGCCATACCGACGGGACTCCAATTACCCGGGCTACCATAAGAAACAACGGACCACGAATATGACATATCCAATAGTTCATTATAGTCTCCGGCATTATTTGAGGAATTATCATGCCCGCCTATTCCCCAATCCACGTATTGAGCAAATAAAGTTTTCTCATAATCTTGAGTACCCATATTTGTAATCTCGTAGTACCAGAATATCACATCTTCAGCAAGCACTTGCGACCATTGAAAACCTCGGGCTCTTACTTGCATACCTAATCCACCTCTAGTTAGATCATCTGCATCCGGGTAAAAATTATTTTTAAGTTGGTACTCTTTATCCTCGTTATCATCAAAAACAAAATATGTTTCTACATCAGCATTAAATACACCTTTGCCGAAAAAGCCATTCCATTTACCTTCCCAATCTGAAGGTCTGTCAGGCCATATATCCGGCCATGTTGAAGAAACATCGCTTCTTGCGGGTGTGGTACTATAAGGTGCTGTATATCCGGGTAATGGCCACCAACCATATGTAACACCCGTCGCGCTATTGTATCTTGTAAATTCATAGTAGTTCGATTCAAGAGGATGAATCAGTGTGCCTGAGGGATCGGTTGCTTCAGCCTGAACAATAATAGCAACACCATCAACATAAGTGTGATTTGTTCCTTTCGGCCATACACCGCTTCTGCTTGGTTCATTCTCCCAATCGGCAATTTCACCAAAATTGTAATAAACGGTAGCAGCAAGATTGCCATCCATATATCCTTTTTTTGTTTGATTATGATCGCCCTTATTTTTATCGACAATTCTTTGACCAAGAATCGAACCTGAATTAATAACAAATACTGATAGGATTAGAATTATATAACCTAAACTATTTTTTGTTATCACCATTTTTTCTCCAATAAAAAGATACCTTAAAATGAAAGCTCAGCCCCTAATACTATTTGTCTAGGTGATGAATAGTAATCTGGTCTCGTAAAATATTCCTGTAATGTATTTACACCTCTTGGTGCGGTTTGATCTCTTGTAAGTTCCAGCGTGTACCCTGATCTTCCGGTGTCAGTATAAACATTTATCTCATTTAGAGTATCAAATAAATTATAAATTTTAAGGAACACAGATAAAGGTCGTCCGGCTAATTCAAAATATTTTGTTAAATAAAAATCAACATTGTAATAGGCAGGTCTATTGTCACTATTTTCTAACCCCGTTCTTTGGTTTTGCAATGAAGGAGTATATGGCAATCCTGATCCAAGTTTACCAACAAAACTTGCTATATAATTTCCCGGAACACCAAGTGTTAAAGTTAAATTTAGTGAGTGTCTTCTATCCCAATCCAATGGTACAAGTTGTTTGTTGGATTCTATTGGAGGACTTGCCTGAGCATTATTAAAAGCAGCATTAGGATCCGATGCGCTTCCTTTTGCGATCTGGAAAGTATAATCAAGTGTTGCTCCTACACCGTTATTAAATCTTTTTTCAAATGATAAAGTAATTCCCTTTACGGCACCATAATCTTTATTTACAAGCATACTAAATTTTTTAAATTCGTTTTTAATAAAAATTTCTGATGCTAATAAGTTTCTTATATCTTTATAATAACCTGTAATTGTAATTCCTAATTCATCAGTTAAAGCCTGTTGTAAACCTATTTCATACATTATGGTTTGTTGCGGTTTTAAATCGGGATTTCCAATTGTATTTCCGATATTCTGAGGGAAATCACCTGTTAACGGTATTCTGTAATTTGGATTTAAATATAGATATTCAAAAGATGGCACCTGAAAAAAATGACCATAAGAAATATGAATAGCTCCCTGATCGGAAATTGGATAAGATAACCCGATTCTTGGACTAAATTGATACTTAGAAGAAGCTGTGCTCAAAAGTGAATCGGGATACGGAGGCTGAAATTCATCTAGTAGATTAATTTTATTCGGATCGTTTAAATATTTTCCATCCGGTTTAAAATAATCAAACCTTAAACCTACATTAATAATCAGATAATCAAGCTCAATTTTATCCTGAACATAATATGCAAATTGTATAGGATTCGTATTATAAGTATTATAGTTAAATGCTCCCTGCTCAGGCAGCATTGGTTTATAATTTGAAGTTGCATCAATTATAATTTGAAAATCTTTATACTTAAGATCATGATAAGTAAAATCAATTCCTGTTTTAATTTGATTTACATTATCAATCTGCCAGGTAAAATCTGATTTTCCCGTAAAACTTACAGTGGTATGATTAAAATGCCAGTTTTGTGTTCCGCCGGTAAGAAACGCATTTCCACTCACATCCTGTTTTCTGCTTGGATCAACATATCCTGGATACAACGGATTTTCAAATACATATTGTTTGTATTCAGATCTTAATCCTGAAAAGGAAAAATCTATAAATGCGGAATTGCTTAATAATAGTGTATAGCTTGCTATACCTAAAAAACTATTCTGAAACTTTTTATAATCTCCATCAGGATTAAGTTTATACAGATGATCATAATCTCTGTATTTTGTATCCTGATAAAATCCGGATAGTACAAGTCCTTTTCCACCACCTACATTAAAAGCCAATTTACCTTGTAGAGATAATTTTTTATTGAAGTTCATTGGAACAAAGGCTTTATCACCAGTGGCTCCGATATACCAATCCGCCGGATTATTGGCAGAGAAATTTGAAGAATCGGAAGGGTTAAATATCCTTTGACCATAAATAGACCCATCATCATAATTGTATCTGCCTGAAACAAAAAATTTTACAAAATTCCCTAAACCTGGAACTGGTCCACTTAAATTACCTTGTATTGTATAAACATCTGCAGGACTTATATGATCAATATTTGTAAAAATATCTTTGTGAGAACTTATATAATCTCCCGAATACGCAGAAATGTTTCCCACTATTTTATCTCCCGCAATTTTTGTAACCTGGTTTACAACACCCGAAAGCGCTTCACCATATTCGGCATTAAAAGTTCCAGTAAGAACCTGAACCTCTTCTATACTGTTTATTTCTGGAGATAAAGAAGATTGACCGGAATAAACATCATTTACAGGAACACCATCTACCAAATATTTTACTTCATTACTTCTTCCACCTCTAAAATGTCCGTCAACAACACCAGCTTGCAGATTAACAACTGAAGAAACATCTTCAAGAGGAAGCATTGAAATATTTTCACCGCTTATTGTGGACTCAGTAGATGTAAGATCTTTTCTAACCAAAGGTTTTTCAGCAGTTACAAGTACATCAGCTAATTCAATTGATTCTGGGCTTAGTTCAAAATCAATTTTTGTAGTTTGATCTGCCGATACTCTAATCTTTTGAACAGTAAGTGAAGAGTAGCCGATTGTTGAGGCTTTTACCTGGTATTCACCAGGTGGAATATTTAGTATATAATAATTTCCCTCAAGGTCAGTTGAGGCACCTAAATTAGTGCCCATAATTATTACGTTGGCTCCTAAAAGTGGTTCGCCTGAACTCTTGTCAATAATTTTCCCGGCAATTTTTCCTGTAGTTCCTGCATAAACTAATGCACCAAGAAGGAAAAATAGAATACCTATTAGTGAAAAAAAAACATTATTATTTTTTGTAACAGTGAACATCAAATCCACCTATCATTACATGATAAAGAAATTTTAGTAACTGATCTTTTGATAAAATACGGGCACCTGATAAAATCAGGTGCCCTGTTTTAATTAATTTACTTCAAGAGAATCATTTTTTTTGCTTGATAGAAATCGCCGGTTCTAATTGAGTAAATATATGTGCCACTGGAAACTTTAGACCCAAAATTATTGTCACCATTCCATTGAATATTATGAGTACCAGAATTTTGTTCACTATTGATTAAAGTTTTCACTTCACGACCAAGCATATCATATATTTTTATTGTAACAAACGAACTTTTTGGAAGCGAATAATTAATAATAGTACTTGGATTAAATGGGTTCGGATAATTTTGAGATAAATTATAATTAGTAGGTACTTCAGTTTCCTTACTAACGTCAGTAACTCCATTTTTCTTTATCTGTAACTGATCCAAATAAATTGTTCCCTGGAATCTTCCTAACGGATGTAGTCTTACCGATAATGCTACTGCTCCATCCTGTACCGGTACATCTACATAAAACTGTGTCCAGTCAAATGATGTTGCATTCG
>JBAQCL010000032.1:0-31483 GCA_049294175.1 Ignavibacteriaceae bacterium
TATTAAAGTAATTTTTAATAATCAGTCCTAAAATCTAAAAGGCGATTCGAGTGAATCGTCTTTTTTATATTGTTCTAATTGAAACTTTATTAATAATAAGAATTACATTTAGAAAAATCATTAATCATCAATATTAATATTTCTCTTTATATAATTGGAATAATCTTTTATTATTGGTTCATACTCCTGATTAAAAAATTTTGACCAACCAATTTATGTGAAAGCCGAATAACAATAGAGAACATAAAAATTATTCGAAGAACAGGATATCATTATTAATCAAATCTATTCTCTTACTTTCTTCTTAAAAATAATTTTTTTGTAAAATTTTAGCGATTATTGTATAAGTTTACCGGAATATATTACAAACTAATGAATGGCTTTGGGAAAATAAGGTCAGATTGTTTATGGTTAATAATGCAGTATCAGACTTTGAAAAAACATAGAAATCAGATATAGCTTAATTCAATAAACACTGGGATAATAATTGTAAATTTAACGTTTTTACAGGCAGTTAAATTTTTTTACTTTAACATTTAAGTAATATGAACAATCATGTAATTTGTTATGTAACAAGTGAAATAGTAGAACATTAAGAAATTATGGAAGTACATGGATTAACCAAAAAGGTTGATTTTTAGATTAAAAAACTATGAATAGCTTTGTGCGATATAAATTAGGCAGAACAAAAGAGAAGCGTTTTTATGTTTAAAAAGCTAACTACATAGTAAGGTTTTATTGAATAGAAGTATTTGCAGTTTTATATTTTGGGGATTGTTACTTTATTTCGGCAAATAAAATTTCTATCTATATATTTAGATCTGATGTTTTATCAAAAGACCAAGCCGTTATTTACTTTATCTGTTTCAGACGGATTACACAACCAACCGTTTATAACATGCTTTATAATTTTGTTATTCTTATACAAGTTAAAGTTTGCCGGCGAATTTATTTCAATATCCGGCATATAATTTGGTTCAATATTCAATACATTTATCGGAAGGTCAGTAATTTTTTTCCCAGTCGTCTGATTTTTTAATTTTATAAACAAAACACCTTCTTTTAAATAATCTTTAATATCTTTTTCTTTAATCTCTATTAATGAATTATCAACATTTTCTAAAGTTTTGCCTTCTCTAAGCTCTAAATCCGTACAATCAAATTCTTCAATCCCGTTAAATACTTGAAGGTCACCAATATCCATTATGTTACTTATAAATTTTGGAAGCCTAATACTGTCCTGGTAAAACTCTTCCCTGTTAATTGCAATATCAACAACAAATTTCTTATCATTTAACTTCACATTAATATTTCTAAGAATCAGATCAAACATAAATTTTCCATTTGTCGGGATGTTAAAATATTCATCCACGCTTCTGTTCGTATAACCTTTATTAATAATCTTATAAAATGAAGAAAGAAGCATAATGAAATTTATTTTTCTATAATACATTTTATTTGAATCTTTTGGATCTATTCCACTCTCGATCAGGATTGTACTAACATTTCTACCAGAAATTAAATCGCCAAAAGAACGAGGCTCATAATCATCTTTATAACGGGCTATTTGTCCCGGTAAATATTTTTCAAACTCATCCCTTAAATCAGCAATTAATTTAATAGCATTTGAACGGGATTTATTTATAGACTTATTATCATCAAAGACAGGTGAAAGTAATGATATTGCCGCAATTTTATTGCTGTTTCCTACAGACCACCTAAAATCCTGATCGTGAAGATTGAATGCAAAACCAGGTTTATAGTCTTCAACAAGTTTTAATAAAATTTGTGATTCCGGTGCCTGTAGCCTTCTTGCGTCCCGATTCAAATCTATGCCTGCGGCATTTTGCCGGACAATTCTTTCAGCACCATCAGGATTAAGCATTGGAACAAATATCAATTTTAAATTTTGCTTTATCAAATTTCTAAATTCATCGAACTCATCTTTGTTATTTAAGAAATTAAAAATATCAAACAATGCCATTGTTGCTGTTGGTTCATCTCCATGCATTTGAGACCAAAGTAGAACCTTTGTTGCGCCCTCTCCAAACTCCAGAGAAAAGATTTCTCTATTTTCAATTGAATGTCCTAGTAGCTTAACATTAAGATTTTTGTCCATCCCTGCGTTATGAATAAGTGGTAGGATGTCCATATTTGTAAATCTTTTATGATTTAATTTCTTTTCAACATATTTGGGATATGCTATTTCAATATTACTTAAAAAATCATTTTTCATTTTGTCCCTGTGGAATTATCATATAATGTAAAGTTTTTATATATAAAATTACTGATAATAATTTATTCAAGTAATTTGTCATTAAAATAAATGCATCTTTCATCTAAGAAATAAAATCCTTATCATTATATAATTAACTTTATAAGTAATTTTAATTTACCGGACAATTGAATAAATTATTTGTAATAATATGAACCCCAATGAAACTCACCCCTACGGTTTAACAATCGTTGTTACCGACTCTGGTCTTGGCGGGTTATCCGTTACCGCCGATTTAGAACATCAACTAAGAAGTAAAAATAAGTTTGGCAAGATCAGGATAATATTTTTCAATTCACTTGCTGCTTCAGATTTTGGTTATAATTCAATGGCAACAATTGAAAAAAAAAGTGAGGTTTTTGACTCTGCTCTTAACACAATACAAAGGCTTTATAGCCCAAACATTATATTAATTGCTTGCAATACATTATCCGTAGTATATGAACATACCAAATTTTCAAAGGAAAGCAATACTCAAGTAATAGGTATAATTGATCGTGGTGTAGAGATGATAATAGATGATATTCAAAAAAATCCCAATAGCTCTGTTTTACTTTTAGGAACACCAACCACTATTTCTTCACTTGCCTATCATAAAAGATTATTAGAAAAAGGGGTAAGAGAAGAAAGAATTATCAATCAGCCTTGCCCGCTATTAGAAACAGCCATACAACAAAATCCTGATAGTGAAATTGTACAGAGAATGATCAATGACTTTTTAATTGAAGCTAAAAAAAAGGAATTGGTTAACTCAGAAAAAATAATTGTAGCACTTTGTTGCACACACTATGGCTATAGTGAAATGATTTTTCATAAAGTAGTACAAAATACTTTTAAGAAAGATTATATTCTCCTCAATCCCAATATAAAGATGGTTGAATTTGCTGTTGAAAACTTACAAGAGAATAAAGATAAATTTTCAGAGTTGTCTGTTGAAGTAGTATCACAAGTAAAATTAAAAAGTGAAGAGATTACTTCTATTGCAAATATTCTAAGAACAATTTCACCTTTTACTGCTTCAGCTCTTGAAAATTATATCTTTAGTGAATTTTTATTCAGTTTTAGTAAATAAAAAATATTAATTCTTCTAAGTCTTGTTTGATTTATATAATCAAATTTTTAATTTCTTATCAACACAAATAAATTAAAAGGAGCCTCCATGAAAAAATTTGCACTTTTTTTATTTTTCTTATTTGGAACAAGCTTATTAGCTCAAGTAACCGGATGGGATGTTGCATGGAAAATGGAACAGTTGCCATTTATGGATCCACAAATTGGATCGGAATTAGCTATAGTTAAAGCCGGCTTTGATACAGACCAGGATGGATGGGGAGAGTTCTTATGTGCTTGGACAGATTTAGAACATAATTATTTGCTAATGTATGAGGCAAGCGGAGACAATCAATATGATTTAGTTTGGCATTTTGAGTATCCTGTTGATGCTAACACATTTGCTGGAATAGCCGTTGGTGATATAGATAATAACGGACTTGTAGATATAATTACTACAATGCCTTCTGTTGCTAATGATTTAGATTGGAACCCACCAAGACTCTGGGATTTTGAGTGGAATGGTGTTGTTGGCGAAAATAAATACGGATTTTATATTGATACTGTAATGTCCCCAACGAGTACCTGGCATTTTGGAGTTAAAGATAGTGTCGATTTCAGACCGTATAGTTTACAAATTGAAGACATAGATAAGGATGGTCAAAATGAACTTATTGTAGGAGTTCGTCAAGGATATAAAGGTAGAGAAGTTATTGTAGCTTCTGTTGATGGAGAATTAAACGGATTTGGTTCCTGGCAGACTGAATATGATTTTGCTCAACCATTCGGTGGTTCACTTTATAGTGTAACTACAGGTGATCTTGATAATGATGGTTTAAATGAAATTTATGCTCTCATTTGGAATTATTTCACTATGAGAATCTTTGAATATGACGGCACTAGCAATTATAATATTACCACACAGCTTGATGAAATTAATACTGTAGATTTCGGTTCTGTTGATGGTGTGCGCGTGGCAGATGTTAATGATGATGGAGTGATGGAAATGTATATAGCCGGAACTGAGCCTCAAAATAACTTATTTATTATTACAAATATTTCTGATGTTTCTCAAATTACTGCTGATGACGTAAAAGTTCTTTTTACTATACCTTCAATTAATGTTGGAAAATTAAGGACTATGCAAATTGCAGATCCTGATCATGACGGCAACTTATCATTAATGATTGCAGGAGAAGGAAACGGACAAATATATGATGTTGAATATAAAGGAACCGGTGATCCAGCCGATTCATCTAGTTGGGATATAAAGATAATATTTGATGTATGGGATTACAGCGGAATTTCCCCAAACGACAGCCCGACAATAACTCCTCGTTTTTTCTACGGAAGTCCGGCTAGTGATATGGATAAAGACGGGAAAGATGAATATTTATTTGTTAATTACAGCACCGACTTTAATGTTTGGTCCAATGATATTTACCTCTGGGTAATTGAAAATCAAAACACTGTGGATGTTAACGAGGAAGTATCTAATATATTGCCTGAGAAATTTTCACTAGGACAAAATTATCCTAATCCGTTTAATCCAAGTACTAAAATCAATTTTTCTGTCCCGGAAAAAAGTAACGTAATTATCAATGTTTATAATGCACTTGGCGAAGAAGTAAAAGAATTAGTAAACAAAGAATTTGAAGCCGGCGTTCACAATTTAGAATTTAATGCATCAGATTTAACAAGCGGAGTTTATTTTTATAAACTTCAAGCCGGATCATTTGTTCAGACAAAAAAGATGATTCTATTAAAGTAATTTTTAATAATCAGTCCTAAAATCTAAAAGGCGATTCGAGTGAATCGTCTTTTTTATATTGTTCTAATTGAAACTTTATTAATAATAAAAATTACATTTAGAAAAATCATCATTCATCAATATTAATATTTCTCTTTATATAATTGGAATAATCTTTTATTATTGGTTCATACTCCTGATTAAAAAATTTTGATGAAACCATAAAATCTGCAGTTGCCCTATTACAAGCTGTGGGGACATTGTAAAGAACGGCAATTCTTAACAATGCTTTTACATCAACATCGTGCGGATGAGGTTCCATAGGATCCCAGAAAAAAATAATTATATCAATCTTCCCTTCCGCAATTAGGGCCCCTAATTGTTGATCGCCGCCCAAAGGTCCGGATTTTAATTTCTTAATTTCAAATTTAAGTTTTGCATCTTCCCCTATTTTATTTTTTATGGCATTTTCTACCATATTACCTGTCGTACCGGTGCAAATTAATTTATGCTCGAGAAGATCTTTATAATTCCATTCGACCCATTCAACAAGATCTTTTTTCCTGTTATCGTGCGCAACTAATGCGATTAATTTACTTTTCATATAAATACTTCCTGTTTAATTAATTCCAATTTAAGTTAAATTAAAAAGTCTAAATAAGTGTTATCAGAATATTATCTTTAACTGAATATATAGTTTCTAAAATTCTTTGCATTCTCTTAAATCTTATGTCAAAAATATTTAACCACATACTATTAAATATTTACAATTGCTTATGTA
Organism: Ignavibacteriaceae bacterium; assembly: GCA_049294175.1. Lineage (GTDB taxonomy): Bacteria > Bacteroidota > Ignavibacteria > Ignavibacteriales > Ignavibacteriaceae > IGN3. The sequence goes on from JBAQCL010000032.1 coordinate 5,857, forward strand.
TTAAAATTTATCTGATTTAATATTGAATTGACAATAACTAATAATGCATTTATGTTAAATAAAAATTTAACCAAATAACTCGGAGCGAGATGAATATCCCCGTAATGCCTAAATCGATAATTTCAGTAATTAATTATCAGCCGGATGCTATAGTAAGTAAACAGCTCCTTAAAAAGAATAACGGAACTGTAACTTTATACGCATTCGATAAAGATGAATCATTGAATGACAGCACATCCCCATTTGATATATTGATTCATGTTTTAGAAGGTACAATTAATCTTAAAGTAAACGGGACATCAAACCTTATTAAAGCAGTAGAGTATTTTTCACTTCCGGCAAAAATTCCTTACGCAATTGAAGCAAAAGAAAAAACAAAAATTTTACTAACGGTTATCAAATAAAATTAACCCTGGTTTCTGTTTATATAATTGGAAGATATCTAAGCAAATGCCAAAGATTAATCCTATTCTGTGTTATAAATTGTGAATTGTAAATTAAATAAGTGTACGCCCGGCAGGATTTGAACCTGCAACCTTTGGAACCGGAATCCAACATTCTATCCAATTGAACTACGGGCGCATTTTAATTAAATCCTTCATTGAACAAACTTAAAAACGTTTTTATATGATCCAAAGAAATGTAAATTATATTAATATTTAGATGCACTATAAGGATTGAACAGAAGTTCAGGATAAATTAATGAATTTTTATTATTTTAAGATAGTTTTTTCCTACCCTAATTAAAATATACTTCTGTCAGTTTTTGTAATTAAATGCCTGTTTTTTTAATATAACAATCAAAATAAGTATTTAATTCTTTGCCAAGTTTTTATATTGAAAAACATTGGAACAGATAATGTCTTTTGGATTAAATATTAATAAGGGGCGGGTAAAAAATTAGTTATTAAGGAAGCCATTAATTTAGAAAATATTATATCTGCATAGGGATTATTTTAATCGAATAATTTCAACCCTTCTATTCCTCTCTCGTCCCTCTGGTGTCGAATTATCCGAGATAGGGAAATCCTGTCCGGAACCTATAATTTCAAATTTATTCTCATCAATATTTTTACCTATAAAATAATTAAATACGGCTTGTGCTCTTCTTAAAGATAATAATTTGTTTTGATTTTCATTACCCGTATTATCAGTATGTCCTTCAATTCTCCACTTTATTGATGGGTTATTTTTGATCATCTCAACTATTTTATCCAACTGAGGAAAAGCCGATGGAAGAAGAACAGCCTGGTTGGAATCGAAATAGGTTGATGCACTTAACAACAATTTTTGGGGTACTGGTGAGCAGCCATTTGAATCAACAATTTCACCCTTTTCTGTATTTGGACATTTGTCTAAGTAATCAAAAACACCATCCCCATCACTATCTAAAGGGCAACCATTTATATCTACAGGAGCCCCTCTGGGTGTTTTACTGCATTCATCCAAGAAATCGGGAACCCCATCCTGATCAGAGTCAATTGGACAGCCAAATTGATTTACTTCAATACCTTTAGGAGTATTGGGACATCTATCCCAATAATCTGGTATTCCATCACTATCAGAGTCTATTGGACAACCTTTTAGATCAACTACAGCCCCTGCCGGAGTATTAGGACACAAATCAAGATAGTCGGGAACCTTATCGTGATCAGAATCTTTTGGGCAGCCAAATTCATCAACAGCTATTCCCTCCATTGTGTTAGGACACATGTCAATTGAATTCGGAACACCATCATTGTCAGCATCAGCATCGGCTACAATAAAGTAACTTACACCTAACATTATATTATAATAACTATCATTATTTTTTCCTCTTTCGGTACCATCTAACCAATCATTAAAATTAAATATTATACCGGAACTTAAATTGAGTGTTACTCGATTAGAAATTAAGTACTGCAGTTCAATATCAAAATTCATATTCACATCATTATTACTAAAGTTACTTGAGTTGCTGTAGGGTAGTTTGTTACCAGTCAAATCGTTTGGATCAAAATGCAGATATGATAAGCCGGCAAAGAAAGAAGGGAAAAACCTTTCTCCAAGACGATAACCATAATTTATACCGGTCCCAAAAAATGAAATGGCAGTATTAAATTCTGTGGGATTTTTTCTCTCATCCATACCTTTTAGTTTACCTGTTCCACCAAATGCTTTTATACTAACGAATTGATTTGAATAAGTATTAAAATAGTAATCAGCTGACCCTTTCCAGATAAGACCAACTTGCGATTCAGAGTAATCCGTATAAGGAATTGTTAAACCTGAGGATAATGAAACAGAAAATGAACCCATCAGTGGATGAATTATTTTTTTTTGTACTTGTGCAAAGCTGGCAATAGAGATTAAAATGGATAAACTCAAAATAAGCAGGAAATTTGGTTTTATAGTAGAGGAGTAATTCATGTCATTTTCTTTGTAAGAATGATTTTCAACAAGAGCAATTTAAATACTTAATTCCAATCCGGCATAGTAGCATTATCAAAAAGTTTAGTCCTATTATTTCCATTTATATCCATTATCCAAATATCGGCAGGTGAGCCCAGCACATTTGATGAATTTGTAAATATTATATTAGCTCCATCCGGTGAAAATCTTGGTTGAAGATCATTTGTACCTGCAGGTTTATTTTTAGATATATCTAAAGTATCCGTTCCATTAATATCCATTATAAAAATATGTGAGTCTAATTGTCTTCCATCCGATGATTCATATCCTGATACATCTTTTGTAAACATTATTTTGTTGCCATCGACAGAGAAAGAAGGATATCCTATACTTCCGGGAACATTAGAATAAAAAAGAGTAATATTACTACCATCATTATTCATAAGATAAATTTCAGAATCGTATGGATTTGCACCAATTGTTAATGCAGCAATTTTATTATTAACTGGAGACCAATCTGTTTCCCTAAAATTTCTGTTGACTGGCGCAGTGGCAATCTGAGTAAGATTAGACCCGAACTGATCTATCTTATATAACTTTTCATAATTTGAATAAATAAGTTGCCCGCCATCAGGCGACCAGCTAAATCCAATTCCATTATTATGATATCCGACGACAGGAAGAGTTGTAACTTTGAAAATATTGGAACCATTTGTATTCATTGTATAAATTTGCGGGTCTACTTGTTTGTCTGATATGAAAGCAATTTTAGATCGGTTTGGATTAAACCGGGGAAACCAATCTCTGTTGGAGTTGGAAGTTAACCTAATTTTTGTGTCGTTAGTGCCATTAGAAGAGTAAATCTCATAATTACCCGCTACATTGGAAGCATATAAATAAGAATTATTCGGTGCAGCAGCAGTAGTAAAACTCCAGGCGCTGCCGTTTGTTGCTGCTTCACCATCTTTTGCTATTACCTGCCAAAAGTATGTTGTGTTATATTGTAAATTTTCTAAGGAAACAATAGTATCTGTTATACCCGCGGCTATTTTGGTTCGTACGGGATTATTTGATTCATATAAATAAACGTCAAACGTAAGTGTATCAGCAGCATCAGAATCGCTTGCTGACCAGATTAGATTTAAGGTAATATGTTGATCAACAGCGTTATCTTCAGGAGTTGGATTTGACGGCTCGTTTGGCGGAGCGTTATTGGTAGTACTTTTGTTTAAAAGAATTGTTGGGGATGTGGTCTCACCATCTTTAACCTGAACTGAAACTGAGTTTTTTGCGTAGTTGTTTTTACTTATAGAAATAGTGTAGTCACCAACTGAAATATTTGAATATTCAAATCTGCCGTTATCATCTGTAACTAATACATTAGTAGGAGGTGCTGTAGTAATACTTGCTCCAACAATTGGTGAATTATCATCTGCATCTAATACAACACCCGATATGCTTCCAAACATTTCAGGCGAAATAGTATCTTCTTTACAGGAAAGTAAAAGTAACTGCTGTGCGGTTAACAGTAGAATAAAAACTATGTATTTAAATCTTACCATGAATTTTCTCCATATAATAAAATTATTTCAGTATTATTTTATCTCCATAAAAACTTGCATTATCATCTGCAATTAATTGATTATTACTAAAAACTTGTAATGTAATTTTATAAAAATCTTCTTTGTTTAAATTCACAGTAATTTTAGATAGGACAACCTGTTCTTTGCTATTCACTATTAAATTGCCGGATTGGTTTGATGAACTTTTCGATTGACCTGATTTTGTGACCATAAATTTGTAATCAACATTTATTTCCTTATTTGTGCTGTTATAAAAATCAGCATTTACTTCCAGCATATTATCATGTTTAGGCGCTAAACTTATTTCGGCAGTATATTTTTCGGATTGTAGAGAGTGATTTATTAATTGAAATTGGGGAGAAGTTTCTCCCCAATTCCAGGAAAGAAAAGAACTAATTAATATGATCGATAAAGTATTCAACATTTTTGCATATCAAAACTTATGTTAAAGCCCGCCGTTAATAATTGTAATGCTCATTGCATTACCTGTTTGGTAAATCTGATATTGTCTTGGAACCTGATCGTTTTCTATCTGATTTATTTCATTATTATTTCCATTTTGTCCAAGAATGAAAGCCATATTATTACCAACTAAGTTCTGATTGATCATATTATGATTACCGAATTGATCAACTATGGAAGAATTATTGTCTCCAATAACTGATGCCTCAAATGTATTTTTGTTTCCGCTTTGGTGTATCAGATGATTATTTCCATTGCCGGTTTGTATCAATAGTGCATCATTAACATTCCCATTCTGAATCAGCTCAGCAACATTTCCGGGAACATTTGTTCCTGTAAGTGTCTGATTAATAGAAGCATCATTATTATTTCCCATCTGTTGGATTTGAGCCATATTAGAAAAATCCAAACCATTCTGTAACGGAAAGTACACAGCAGATGATTCTATCTGTTGCAAGAAAGCTTCCTCGGTTTTACTGTTATCCTGTTGACCAAATATGAACTGGCTGGCTGTTATAAGTAGTATAAATACAACAATATTTAATTTTTTCATTTTATGTCCTTTTTGCCATGCCAAAATTTTATTAAAATATTGAGGGATGAAAAATTCATCCCTCGTATATCAGCACATTTACAAACTTTAGTTAGTCTGAGTAATAGTTGCTGAATTACTATTCCCAAGCTGATTGATATCAGCGGTATTGTTATTACCAGTAGAATTGATAGAGCCAAAATTAAAATCACCTGTTTGATCAATTATACCTAAATTATAATTACCATTTTGGATAGTATGAGCTTTATTCTCATTACCAATCTGAGTTGTTAATTCAGTGTTAGGGAATCCAACAGAGTATTGTGTAGCATTGTTTAAATTACCTGTTTGATGTATTTGACCATTTGAACCAACACCCCAGCCACCACCATGAAACTCCTGAGTTGCAACATTTTCATCACCAGTCTGTTCTATAAGCATTCCACCAGTAGAATACCCATGATTTTGTCCAGTAAAATATTGTTTCGCATCATTATTATTACCTAGCTGGTTAATTTTTGCATCGGTATTACTAGAGCTCATAGTTTGTTCAGCAATGTTAGAATTGCCTGTCTGAATTGCAACAAAAGAATTCGTATAACCAGCTGTAATTGTCTGGGTTAATTGATTTGATACACCATTCTGATAACCCCATACATTCTGGCTACTATTAGATCCTGGGGCATAAGTATATTGGATACTATTATTTGTAGTACCAATCTGCTGAATAAATGCATTATTTACCGAATGACCTCCGCCACCAGTTTCAGTCTGGTCAATTTGCGATATATTCCCGGTTCCACTTTGTGACACAGTAGCATTCTGAAAACCAACTGGCGTGTTTGTAGCGGATTCGGTTTGGTTGACTAGTGATGAATTTGATGACCCGGTTTGAGTGACTGTTGCTGTGCCATTGTCCCCAACCTGATTAGTTGTAGCTGTATTGCTTTGTGCAAAAACATAGCATCCGAAGAAAGTGAAAGCGACTAAAAGAGCAAATAACTTTTTCATTTAAGTTCTCCTAAAAATTTTGAAATAGTTTATTTTATATCCCTTTAATTAAAAGGATGTTTGAACTGAAGTTCAGTTCCATATCAGAACCAAGCGGTTTGGAGAACTATTTAAGGCATTTACATTCATCAAAATTATCTACATTTTTAAAGTTAAAATTTTGGTGACGCTGGAGTTTGCACAAACTGTTCTTTATGCTATTTATAGTATAAAGATAGTCTCTCCGGCGCTGCCTTTTTAATTCTTTTATACCGCAAATTAAACATTTATTTTTTTAACGCCTCCTTTCATTAATTTTAAAATTTTACTTATTATCCCAAGCCTCCTTTCTTTAACTCTTAATTATTAAATAACTGAACTGATTAATTGAATTCAAAATCATCTAGTTGCCTATATAAAACTTTACGCCAAATTTTAAACCCCAGTAATAGTCATTGTATTTACCTTCCTTAACTCCATCAATGTTATCTGTCATTAAATAATGGTAATCTGTCGATACCTGCAAACCAACAAATTCACTAAAGAGGTATTCCAACCCTGCGCCCGTAACCAGGGTATATGACCAATTGTTATTAGTTAATATTTCCTTTCCTTTTCTATCTTCTGAATTAGAGTTTAATGTTCCTAATCCAAACTGCAAAAAAGGATTAAATTTATATTGAGGAAGCAGAGAGTATTTAAGAATAAGATCAGCGTTAATAATATCAGAGGAGAAAGCTTTATCGGCACTAATTTTACCAGCGCCAATATTAAACAAAAAAGAAAAGTTTTTAGAAAAACCATATTGTAATTCAATTGCACCAGCGGGTTCGTACTGTGCATTTGAATAATCTCCTGAATAGAATTGGCTCCCGGCGTTAAGTCCTAATGAAAGATTTGGCTTAGTAATAGTTTTTTCGCCGAAATCATCTATACTTTTTACTTCCTCTTTTTCTCTTTCATACGCTTTTATTGTTGCGGATGTAATATCTTCAGGATACTTTAATTCCCACAAATTATCTTTAACACCTTCAATAATTAAACTTTCAACAGCTTTTTCAATGGCTTCTTTTACACACACTTCAACCGGTTCATTGGAACTATAACCTACCTCAACCTCTAACAATCTTTGAAAATCAACAAACTTATAAACACCAACGCTTACCTGTTGAGAAAGCAGCATCTTTGTTGTGTAAACAGTTTTAAGGATTCTTCCGCTTTGAGTAGAAATTGCTCGTAGATAAACAGAAATTCTATCCTGCCTGTATTGATCAGAACCGCCGACTCCGAAATATTTAAGTCCGTCTCCGCCTGTAAGAACATTTGTATCATAGGAAATTATGCCACCTTCTAAAACTATTCCCGCAAATAATAATGGTGGAAGCAACTGGTCATTCAGGTCTGTATCAGTTCCAAAGTTTGCCCTGCTGGATCGGATAATTTTTCTTTCATTTAATAAATTAGAAAGACCTTCTCTTTCAATAGCAACAAACCAATTAGATTCCTCCAATGCTTTTAACAAAATTGAAGTAGCGCCCTGTGTAACGGCAGTTGACCAGCTTGCGCCTGTGCTTGATGCTTTGTACTGTCCTGTCTGATCTCTGAACTTATAAACTGCTGCAACAATTTTTTCCTTTGGAGCCGGAAGCGAAGTTAATTGTTTATTTGCCGTTGTTATTGGGCCGATAGTTGCATTGTAAGTCTTTAAAGGTTCTATAAACGAACTACAAGAGGTGATTAAAATTGCGGCAAACAGCGGTAAAACTATTCTATTTAAATTTAAAGTGTTTTTCATTTTCGTGTAAATAATTTAAAGGTAAGGTACTACTATAGTTGTTTCACCGCCGTTTACTAAATCATCTATTATTATTGTTATTCCATCTGCCCCCGGCGTAATATCAATAATATAATCTCCTATTTCATATCGTCCTGATTCTAACCCGTTCTCCCCAAACATTGATGAGATTAAATTTCTGGATAGCTGACTTAGAATTTGACGGTTAAGACTTGATGTAAAATCTGCAAGTGGATCAGTGCTGTAAGGTGAATAACCGCTTGATCCTCCGCCAGCGGTGAAACCATTTTGTGCCTGTGCCTGGCTTAGCATCCAGCTGCCGTTAAGAGGACTGCCGCCAAAAGAAGGATTTATCGGAGTATAAACTAATTGCTGTGCATACAGATTCGAGATATTAAACAGAAAAAAGAGTATGAATAATGAAGATTGAATAGTTTTAATCATAGCATCTCACTTTTAAAAATTAATAAATACCGGTTCCTTTAAGGTCATCACCGGACAGATCTTTTTGAATCTGCTCGTAATTTTGAAAATACTCTGTAAAAACAGCAACAACGTAATCAGATAATTCTTCTAAAGCCTCCTCGTTCGGTCTAATATTTTGCTGGAATATTAGATTATCATCTATGGATATTGAAATTTGTGAACCTAAAGAGGGCATTGGTTTTTCGCTAATGAAAATTGATTGATTCCCCTGGAGTGTATTACTGTCCCACTTATTGTAAACTAAATCATAAAAGTCTTTACCTAACTTAGAAATCGTCTCATCAATTATTAATCCGGTTATTTCGATACCATCAAACTTTTCGGTTTTTAATGTATCAGGCTGGGCAAACAGTATACAGAAGTTTGAGAAAATAATAAATATTAATAAATATTCTGATATTTGAAATAGTTTGAGCACTATAACCCCTTCAAGTAAATCTTAGTACATGACAGATACAATTACTATACCATCAAAAGTATTCACGAAATGAACTAAAATAATTAACTAACATAGCTCTCATTATAATATTACGTATCGTTATGAAACATTAAAATTTTATTCAAAGTTATATATATAGCAAACAAATTAGAATAAAATATGGATTCATTTTTTTATCTGTAAAAAGAAAAACCTATAAACAAAAATAAATCAATATGTTTGATCAATCAAACATTATAAGTTAATTAAATATTAAGAGACTTCTGAATAATTAATTAGCAATAACTGACATTAATTGAAAATTTAAATAACATTTGCTGCAAAAAAAACGAGAATACAAAAATGAGAAGTAACAAAATAAACAATGTATATCTGTTTACTCAAGCAGCAAATGATAGTTTCAGTAAACATATAAAAAATAATGTGTTGGAAAAATAAAAAAATCTAATGGATAGCAGTAATAAAATTAATTATCTTGAAAGTATGAATACCTGGCTGGTTACCGGTTTGTCTTTTATTTCAGAAACTATTTTTAGTCCGGCTTCTTCAAGCATTCCAGCCAAACCGTTATTAGCAACATAGTTTCTGAAATTGGAGTAATGTTCTTTCCCGGCTGCAAACTCTACAACTTCGTTAACTACACTCCAAAATCCTTTTTTAATTGGGACAAGATAATCGCCGATAATGATCTTATCTGCAATTTGCGCCATATTTTTTAATAGCGCTATTCTTTCTTCAGGATTTACTTCGTGGATAACGTAAGTCATTACTGCATAATCAAAATGTAAATTTTGTTTGAGAAGGTCTGAAAGGTTTGTGTGATGGAAAGTAATTTTTGAATTTGTTTTTTTTGTCAGTGTTTGATTTGCTTTATCAATATTCTTTTTTGATAGATCTACTGCGGCAACTTTAGAAACTTTATCAGAAACAGAAAACGAAAACCTGCCGGTACCGCAGCCAACATCAATAACGCTTGAGTTTGGCTCAATTGCATTTTTAATTTCTGCAAACATTCTATCCTGATTAGGTGCAATAAATTTATCGTAAAACCAGCCATCGTACCAATGAGTTTTGTTGTAATCCATTTAACTTTTCAATTAATGAACAAGTTCTTGTTCATTAATTTCTTTTTTAAGATTATTAATAAATCCGGCGGCACTTAGCGCGGCAATTGTTCCATCAGAGACAGCGGTTGTTACCTGGCGATATTTTTTCTGAATCGAATCACCAGCCGCAAAAACTCCCGTTACATTCGTTTTCATATCTTTATCAACAACTATTTCTTTCCAATTATTAAGTTCAATCAATCCTTCAAGTGGCTCAGTATTGGGAACATATCCAATAAATATAAACACACCATCAATTTTCATTTCGCTAATTTCTTTAGTCGCTTGATGTTGAATTTTTACCAATTCTAGTTTTTCATCACCAACAAACTCAATAATTTTTGATTCCATTATAAAGCTTATTTTTTCATTTTTCTTTGCTTCATCAACATAATGTTCAAAAGTCTGAAAATTATCAAACTGATGAATGACATTAACTTTGGAGGCATATTTTGTAAGTGATACAGCTTCTTCCAAAGCTGAATTTCCTCCGCCAACAATAATTATTTCTTTATCCTGAAAAAAGTCGCCGTCACAGGTTGCACAATAAGAAATTCCTTTTCCTTTAAATTTATCTTCTCCTAAAGCTCCAATCATTCTGGATTTACCACCGGTTGAAATAATAATCGCATTTGAAGTATAAATATCTTTATTATTTACTGTTACTTTTTTAATCTCATCGCTTATATCAAGATTCGATATTTTAATATTGGATTTAATTATACAACCAAATTTAATTGCCTGAGACTTCATGGTTCTTGCAAGTTCATAGCCGCTTATGTTTTCTACACCGGGATAATTTGCGATCTCGTGAGTAAGAACCATTTGTCCGCCAACCGTTCCTTCATTAAGAATTAAAGTTTTTACTTTTGCACGGGAAAGATAAATTCCTGCTGTTAACCCGGCTGCTCCGGCACCAACAACTATTACATCAAAATGATTGTCCATGATAATTTTCTAAGTTAAAAAGGTTTAAGTATGAATTGGAATAATTTCATTAAATAATTTTTTATTTAATTAGCCTTAGCCTCATTATTAAAACGAGGCTAAAGAACTTCTATCTGCTAGTCGCTTAATATTTAAATGACAACAGATATTTGGTAACAGAGTTTTGTCTTTAAGAGTACTTTGTTACTTTTTAAATTGTTCATCAAGAATTGCAGTTATCTGATCTCTTGATTGGATACTGCTTGTGGCTTTAACAACTTTTCCATTTTTGTAATAAACAACAAATGGCAATCCTTGAAAACTTCTGCATTCCGGTAAATTTCTAATTACCTTAGCATCGGGGGAATCAAATTCCATATCAGCAAATTTCACGCTTGTATATTCGCTTTCAAGTTCTTCCATCACTTCGTAAACAGGAATACACATTGGTCCCATTCTTCCACAGCAAATCATTACATTTTCATTATTGTTAATTGTTTCTGAGTGCTCTTTTTCAGAGAGTACATGAGTAAGATTAGTACTTAACATTTTTTTCCTTTTTATTTTTTAAATTAATCTTCAACAACAGCAAGAATATCGGAACGCTGTAAAATTCTATATTCTTTGCCATTCATTTCAATTTCGTCCCCGCCATATTTAGCAAATAAAACTTTATTGCCCTCTTTAATTTTTTCTTTAAGGTCTTCATCTGTTCCCACCGCAATAACAGTTCCCACACGGGGTTTTTCTTTTACTGAATCAGGAATGATTAAACCGGAAGATGTTTTTTCTTCTGCCGGCATTGGTTCAAGTAAAACACGGTCGTCCAAAGGTTTAATTTTCATTTTAGCTCCATTAATTTTTTATGTTTAACATTTGATTGATTTTAGTTTTATCAAAACCCACAATTGCTTTATTATTTATTAAAATTACGGGAACACCCATTTGACCGGTTCTGCGCATCATATCTCTTGCGGCAGATTGGTCACTGGAAACATCAACATCTGTAAAGCGAATGTTCTTTTCTTTAAAATATCTTTTTGCTTGATTGCAAAAACTGCAAGTGGGGGTTGAGAAAACAATTACTTTTGCTTGTGGTTGAGTTGTCATAATTTTTACTAATTTTTTACATATAATAAACGTATGATTCAGGGGAAAATGAAAAGGTTCAAGAAAGGAGTTAAAATATTCGAAAGGAATTTACTTTTACTTTATAAGTTTATTCTAATGTGATTTGAATAAATCCATGCACGGTTTTCTTTAAAAACCTCAACCCTGTATGCACCTTTTTTATTTATCACAAATTCCGCATCAATTCCATTATTTGTTTCAATAACATGACCGTTTCTAACGAGCTTAATCTCTGCTTTTACCCCAGGCAGCATAACTTTAAGATCAACATTCTTATTATCCGAAATTGTATCACCCATTTGATATTTTTTGCCACCATATTCCGCAAAAAATCTAAAGCCTTTTGATTCTGCAATAGAATCATTTGCAACAAAGCATCGCCCATCTTTTAGAGCATTATAAATTTGCCATTTTGCATTTTCAATATCTCTGGCACTCTTCCCTTTTTTGATTGCTTCATCAAGAAGAATATGAGTACGGATTGATTTAAATAAAACCTTATATGGAAAAATTTCAACTTCCAAAAATCCAACAAGATTGTACTTGTGCGCGTGTGCATCAATTCCACCGATCCCAATAACTTTCCTTTTTTGATTTAACTCATCCCAAACCTTTAAAGTTTCTTTTGGCGGCGCAATAATAGTTCTTAACGGATGAAGGAAAGACCTGTACTTATTTTCTTCAGTAAGATTTTCAATCCATTCAGACATATGGTTCCAGATTTCAATTCCGGTAAAATCTTCTGTATCCCATTCTGTCCACGGATATGCAGGATGTTCTTTATGTTTACGTTTTTCATTTGGATGTGCCAAAAATCCGATTCCGCCAAGCTCTTTTACTTTTGCCACATATTTTTTTGCAGGTGTTCTTGTAGAAAAGGCTTCATCAATTCCAAAAGCAAGGTAGTGATTTTTGTTTTCCTTATCATTTATTTCAATACCTACTAAAAGTAAAGTATTACCATACCACTTTTCATAGCCTTCCTGTAATGCTCGCAAGGTATTATGATCAGAGAGTAAAATAAAATCCAATCCAACTTCATCAGCAAACTTTGCTATATCAGGAACCTCTCCAGTCCCATCAGAAAAAATGGAGTGCATATGTACAGCGCCAACGTATTCAAACATTTTCTTTATCTCTTGTTTGAAACAAAAATATAGATAATAAGATTATTATAAAAGGATGATTTGATTAATGGATTTTAAAATCTCGTAGTTAAATCAAGCAGAATTCTTCCATAGCTCCGGGTTGACTCGAAAACGCCTTCATAACTTATAGCAAACAAAAAAGGATTGAATATGTTAGTTGAAAAATTTGTTAATAATGCTTTTTCATCAAGCTTAAGTGCGTTATTAATAAATGAGTAATCTGTTTTTCTAAAACCGACTGAAATATCTGATCTTAATGCGGTAAGCGATTTATTAAGATTAATTGAATAAACATATCCGTTAAGATAATTACTTAATAATCTGTTTACATTAATTCCAATCGAAGACCGGATTAATGGAAGTATGGTATATGAAATATATCCGCCAAAATTTCTGCTCGGTTTTGCATCGGACTTGCTGTATCTGTAACCATACTGCAAACCAATAGTCAGATAATTAAAAGGTCTGATCGTACTTCTGGCTCTGAATCCTTGCCTTGTTTCATTTTCCAAAATACTATCAGAAATTGATTTAAATGTTTCGTAGTAGTAAACATTTTTTCTAGCATCATAAGAAAGATCAATTGAAAATTCTCTTACGGGGGCATATCGTGTAGAAATAAAAAGTGATGTCAGGCTGAAATCATTTTTACTAATACCTAGTTCTTTTTTATAAAGGTCTACTTCGGCGGATACAAATAGGGTTGTATTAGCAACTATATTATTCCTGTGTTGAAAATATCCAAATCTTCTATCAGTTTTGAAGTTGTTTGTCTGCTGAAAAAAAGAGATTGTATTTTCCATTACTCCTTTAAAAATAGAATCAAGTCTATTAAGGTATAGTCCATACTCAAACAATTTTGTATTCAATCCAAAGTCTGTAAAGTTAGGACGGGAACCAACTACTAACCCAGCCGTAATCAATGAAAAAGCTTTTTCAAATTGCGCTCCATCAACAATGCTTATATTAGAAATTTTTCCATTAAGATTTCTTCCCAGAAGCAATTTGGTTGTTTTATTGAATTGATAACCTAGGCTTAAATCATAAACTTTTAATGCCCGCCCAAGATTTGATGAAACATTATACCATTGGTCTGCTCTATATGAAAAAATTGTATATGTTGAAAATGTAAGTTGAGAACCTTCTATATTTTGTATGCCCAATCTTAATGAGTGACGCCATCGTTGATAATCTTTTCCAATATTTAAATTAGAAATTTCAGAATAGGATTGAATTGAATATCCTCCTGAAATTTTGGTGTGATTATTTTTTTCTTTATTAACAACTGAAACTTTATTTTCATCAATCAGCTCAGGAACTATTACCTCGTTTTTCACTTCAGGTATTTCTGGTTCTGTATTAATTTTTTGTTCTTTGTCTGGTTTAGTAAATACAATTAGATCCTTATCAAAATTATTATTCCCAAGTTTCTCACAAGCGACGGATGAAGATGAAAGAAATTTTACAATTAAAGCAGGTTTTAAATCGTTTTTTACTTTTATAAAAAGTGTGTCGCCTTCACTTATTCCTTCGGTATTATTAAATCTTATATACACAAATTGTGAAGAAGTATATCCGACTTTGCCTTCCTTACTTACCTTCCGTTGGTTTTGTGCAAATATCATCACAGAAGCGATTAACAATATGACAACTATATGCTTATTTACTATCATATTAAAAATAATTTATTATTGAATTATGATATTAATCCCAATTGCCGGTTGTATGGCAATTCCAGCAATCAGTTCTGTCGCCCTGATTATGTTTATCAAGAAAATCATTTAAGTGACAGCTTAAACATTGAGGGTTATAATTACTTTCAGAATGACATTCATTGCAAGAAACATTCTGATGTTTGGTAGATATCCGGAAAAAACTATGATCGAAAGTTGCACCTGACCAATTATTCATATTATGGCATTCTGTACAATCGTGAGAAAAGTTTTGCGAGCTATGCGGCGGATCATTTGTTGAATTAAACTCTGTTGAATGACAGTCATAACAGGTATTTGGAATATTATTGTAATTACCTTTATGGCAATCGATGCAGTTTGTAATTAAAGAGTGGGCACCAATCAATGGAAAATAATTATCATGAATATTAAAAGTAGCAGGCGACCATCCAGGATTAGTTGTGTGGCAACTTTCACAATTTGTTGGGAGTATTAAAGACGAATGATTAGGATTTATTGATTGCTGATAATCTGGCTGGTGACAAGACACACAATCGGTTGAAATTCCACTATACCCATTTGTATGGCAATTTGCACAACTTACCTGTATATGGCTGCCAGTTAATGGAAAGGCACTTAGACTGTGATCAAATGTTGCTCCATCCCATCCTGATGTTGTATGGCAGAGACTGCAATCTGTCGGATACTGAGACGCAATGTGGTTAGGATCTGTTGTTGATTGATATTCCTGCTGATGACAAGAATAACAGTCAGTTGAAGTTCCTGTATAACCTGTTTTATGGCAATCAGCACAACTGACATTTACATGTTTGCCTGTTAATGGAAACTGTGTATTGTTATGATTGAATTGAGCAGGCTTCCAACTGTTAATTGAATGGCAAACATCACAAGTAGTTGGAAATCCAGCCGAAATATGATTCGGATCTGTTGCAGCTTCAAAATTTGGACGGTGACATGAATAACATTCGGGTGTAAGCCCTGCAAATGTACCTTGCTGATGACAGGAGTAGCAACTTGGTAATGCGTGCCCCCCTATCAAAGGGAAAAAATCATGATTTACATTACTTGAATTCCAGGAGAGGGAGTTTAAATTATGACATTCCTGGCAATCTTTGGAAAAATTTGCAGCCACATGATTGGGAACTTGAGCTGAAAAATAATTTTGGGCATGACAGGAATAGCAATCAACATTAAGAACATCAAATTTCAATTCAGGATATGATTGATGACATTGGGCACAATCTGCAAGTTTATGTGCACCAACTAAAGGGAATCTGGAATTCTGATGAATACCTATAATGTCTTTTACAACCCATGAATATGGAGTATGACAATTTGCACAATCAAAACCAACTGAGCCTTGATGCATATCTTTATGACAGGAAAAACAGTCCGTATTAACTTGAGAAAAAACCAATGTTGTGTGGCATGATTTACAGTCCACAACTTTATGTTGACCAATTAAATCAAATTTAGTTTTAGAGTGATCAAATGAAACTTTAGTAATATCAACTTTCCAACTATCTGAACTGTGGCAGCCAGAGCAATCCTGATCAAAATAATCACCATGCGGTGATTGCGCAAAAACATTGAGACTAAGAATTATAAATATTATTTGGAATGACAATTTGCGCATCTAAAATCCTTTAATTTATAAAGAATGTACGATTTTCCATTCTCATTAATTCTTTCATGACATTTTGAACACAGCAGTTTTTGATGAGCACCATCATTCTTAAATTTTGCTTTACTATGATCAAACCTTTCAGCTTTCCAGTCATTAAATTCATGGCAGTCCAAGCAATCTGTTGCTCCGTTACTCTTAAATTGCCCAAAGTGAATATCTATATGGCACTGTACGCAATCTGAAGTTAATGAGGCGAAGTGAAAAACTTTTATATTATTTACTTCACGATAATGACAATTGCCGCAATTAACTGTTTTATGTTTACCTAATAATACAAAATCTGTGCTGTTATGATTAAAAGTAATATTTTTCCAATTTGATGTTTGATGACAAGACTCGCACTTATTTTCCGGCAAATATTTCTTGCTTAACTCAGTTCCGTGAACATTTTTATGACAATTTTGACACCTAGTTCCGATATCCCTGAACTTCCATTGATCATTCTGAAAATGACATTCCCTGCAGGCCACTGCAAGATGGCTTCCATCAATAATAAATTTTGTTTTATTATGATCCTCTAATGTAAAATTTGATGGCGAAAAACCTAATTCCGAATGACATTTTTTACAATTTATAACTTGATTATTGGAATCAAACACCCCTTTATGATAATCCGAGTGGCAGTTGGTACAATTTGTAAAAAATGGTCTATCTTTATTAATACCTTTATGGCAATCATTACATTTTACATTTTGATGTTTACCAATTAATGGAAATCTGGTTTTAGAATGATCGAATGTTTTTTTGTTGATAACATTAAATCCTTCAACAGAATGACATGACTTACAATCTGATCCAAACGCCCCTTTGTGAACATCCGTATGACAGGAGGAACAATTTCCAAAGCTTAAACCTTTCAGCTTTATAGATTCTTTCCCGTTTATAGTTTCCTTTGGGTGGCATTTAGAGCACTCAATATTTTGATGAGCGCCAAGCAGCTTGAATGCAGCTTTATTATGGTCGAATTTTATTACCTCAGAAAATTTTTCTGTATTATGACAACCTGCACAATCTTTCCCTAAGGAATTCTTATGAATGTCTTCATGACATGAATTGCAATTCTGATTTAACCCCAAATAGGTCTTACTTTCCTTTCTAATTCTTTTATCAGAAATAAATTTTTCTTGATGGCAATCTTTACAATCCTTTTTTGAATGAGCCCCTGATAAATTGAATCCGGTTTTATTGTGGTTAAAATTATCCCCGTTGAAATTAATGATTCGAAAATTTCTGCCATGATGTTCATTATGGCAACCTGCACATTCCTTTCTTTTAACATCGGAACCTGCATGAAAACCCCGATTTGCATTAATCAATTCTTTAATTTCAGAATGACAGCTTAGGCACTTGGAATTTGGAACCTTCTGCCCGATTTCATGACACTTTGTACAATTGCTCATCCCTTCAAGATTGGAATGAAAATTTGTTAAGTCTCCCGGAGATATTTGAGCAAATACGGGAAATGAAAGAATCAATATGAAAAAAAAAGATTTCAAATATTAATTATGCTTTAAGATTGCATCTCCAAATTTTTTGGTTACCTTAATTCCTATCCCCTCTAAAAACTTTGTTGGAAGAATTCCCCCTGCCAAAATATATGTAAGATCATTATTTAGTTTTAATTCTTCATCACTATTGCTAAAACCAAGTACAACCTGATGAGCAAAAATTTCTTTAACATTAGAATTAAATAAAACTCTAATTTTATTTTTTTTAGTGTAATTATTAATTCTTTCTAAATTTTTAGGTTTGACTCTGCTAAAAACTTCGCCACGATAAGATAACGTTACTCTATTATTTTCATCAGAGAGCAGTATAGCAGATTCTATAGCGGAATCTCCACCGCCTACTACAAGTATATCTTTATTATGTATTACTTCGGGTTCAAGTAATCTGTAATAAACATTTTCTCTTTCCTCCCCAGGTACACCTAATTTTCTTGGGGAACCTCTTCTGCCAATTGCTAAAACTATTCCATTAGAAGTATAATGCTTCTTATTTGTTCTAACGATAAAATGTTCCCCCTGCTTAATTATTTCTTCAACTTTTTCATGTTCATTTACTGAAATTTTGTTTTTCTCTAAAACAGATTTCCACAGATCCAATAGTTCGGATTTTGTAGTTTCAACTAATTTAACTTTTCCCCAAAGAGGAAGTTCCATCGGCGAGGTCATAACAACTTTTGCACGAGGAAAACTGAAGACAGTTCCGCCTAATGAATCTTGTTCAAGCGTTATGAATTTTAATTTATTTTTTGAGGCAGCCAGAGAAGCGGAAAGTCCAGCAGGGCCAGCACCTACAATTATTAAATCATATTCGGCAATTGATGAATGTTTAATTTTTTTTATAAAATATTCTACAGATTGTTTTCCTTGTTCAACAGCATTTTTGATTAATCCCATTCCACCTAACTCACCTGCAATAAAAATACCTGGAATATTTGTTTCAAATTCAGATGATAGATGTGGTAATTCAACTCCTCTTTTTTCAGTTCCAATACAAAGCGTTATAGCTTCTACCGGGCAGGCATGAAAACAAGCACCATGCCCCACACATCTTGAAGCATTTATTACCTGGGCTTTACCACTTTGTAAACCTAAAATATCCATTTCAGGGCAAGCCTTTACACATGCACCACTACCGATACAAATATCATGATTAATTACTGGATGAAGGGAAACGGGTTCATTAAATCCCCACTCTTTTGCTTTTTGAAGTTTTGTTTTAGTTTGGTTGGACGCTCGTTTGTGCTTTCTAAAATAGAAGTAAAAAATTACTACCATAAGAGCAAAAACAACCAGGTAGGAAATAATATTTTCGACTAATTGCTCGATTATTCTAGTTTATTTCAATTATGACGGATATGTTTGTATAAAAATCACAAAAATCATTCCTGTACAGAAACAACTTTTGATGTTAAAGTTCATTAATTGATTTTTTCGCCAGTTTAGACGTCTCATCATTTGGATGAATACTAATAAGCCTTAACCAAATTTCGCGGGCTTTTTCTTTATTCCCTTTTGTAGCCTCAATTGCACCAAGGTTGTAAGTGGCTATAGGATCATCCGGAAACAATTCAATCATATTTAGAATAATTTTTTCAGCCTCATCAAACTTTTTTTGATTAAAATAATCATATGTAATAGCGAGATAAATATCTTTTCTATTTTTATCTATAGTTAATATTTTTTTATAATACTTTATCGCTTCTTCAGGTTTGTGGGCAGCTGAAAGAAAATCTGCATATTCTTTAATCTTTAAAGTATCGGAAGGTTTTGCATCTGCCAGTAATTTCAAACTCTCCAATTTTTTAATAACTTCTTCATTAACATTCTGACTATTTGGGGTTTGTTGCTGGCGGTTGCCAAGATTTTTATGAAAATCATCCTGTGGCATTTTAGTTTGTGATTTATCGACTGGTTTGAGTGCAACAGTTGAGTCTGAATCAGAAATAAAAAATAATATTATTGCAACCAAAACAAATATGGCGCTATATATATAAATTGGTTTAATTTTCATACATATAAATTAGAATATCCATTTATAACCGAAAGTTATTGTCACTAAAACATGAATTAACATAATAATAAACATTACTATTGCAAATGGAAGATGAGCAATATGCCAATAGCGGAATAATCTTTGCATCGTTCTTAACATACCAACTCTTCGTGATAATATTATTTCTGCCTGAGCTTTATTGATTAATTCTTTTCGTCTTAGTTTAGAAAATCCTGCCCTTACAATATTTTTTTTAAGACTGTATAAAAATTTTCTGATCTTAAAAAAATCCTTTACATATAATATTAACGACTCAAATAATGAAATTGATTTATATCTTTCAGAAGAAGCCAGCTCATCCAATTTATTCAATAACCTTACATCAAAAAGCATTTCATGGTTAAGCTTATCTGCAAGTTCCTGTCTCATTGTCAACAGGTCACTCATATCAATTTCTTTCCCTTGTATGGTTCTGGGAATTTGAATATAAATAAACCGTCCAATAATCCCGCTTAAAACAACTAATACCATACTCCAAAAACTTACCGAAACAATTCCACCAAATTTGAATGCCGTATGATATAAAACTAAAACCGGACCAACAGTGCATAAAAAAATATGCAATTCCAACCAATGTTTTAAATATCCAAAACTGAACAATCTGCGTGATCTTTTTCTGACCATATATATTGAAACTCCGATAATCATCATTAAAGTTCCAATAATTCCAAAACCATGCCCCCATGATCCGCTTGGTTTCAGAGCATTATGAGCCGAATCAAAAAATCTTTCTTCAATTGGTTTGGAATAATACTCATACCCATTAATTGCCAAGAGGACAAAAACAGAAACACCTGCAAGGATAAAACCTATTACATAAATTTTATGTAAAGTTTTATTCATTTTTATTGATCCTGCTTAATATCATTAATAAACGAGCGGGAAATACAGATGTAAATAATTGGATATGAACCACAAAAGTTCTTCAATTATTTTTACTCATCAGACAGTTGTACCAGAGTTGTATATTTTGTTGACTTATCGACAGACATTTCATTAATCTTATCAATAAGTATATTAATTCTCTCATCTGTGTCATCATCAAATGCTTCGTAAGCTTCCATTGATGAGAAAGTATATTGTTCCTGAAAGTTATTTAATTTTCCTTTTACTTCATAAACAATATAAGATTCCAGTCCCTCAGCTTTAAGAAGGGTTTTTAGTTCTCTTATAACTTTTAAATATTCATCTCTCTTTTCGGGAAGAATTTCATACTGAATTGAGAAAAGCACTTTTGACATTTTTACTCCAATAATTATATAAATAAATTTTTATTAACCGAGCCTTCAAATATAATTTTTGCCGGACCCGTTAAAGAAGGATTTTTAACCCTCTGATTTTCTACTTCAAAGTTTACCGATAATTTATCACCGCCGAATGTTTTTAAAGTTATCGGCGGATTTAATTTATCCGTTACAGAACAAATTATTGCAGCGGCAACTGAGCCGGTTCCGCATGCTAAAGTTTCGTTTTCAACACCACGTTCATAAGTCCGGATTAGAATTTCGTTATTAACAACCTTAACAAAATTTACATTAGTTCCCGATGGCGCAAAATCGTGATGATATCTTATTTCTTTTCCAATTTGGTAAACCGGCACTTCGAGAATACTATCAAAAAACACGTTAGGAACAGATGGATTTTTTTGAATATCCTCAATGTTAATAACAACATGGGGTGATCCTGTATCAGCATAATTAGCTTTGATCAACTGTCCAAAAGCCTTGATTCTAAAATTAAATTTTATTTGGGATGGTGAGTCTAAATTAAATCTAATTAGTTCATCATTCACCACTAAACCGGTATATTCTTTTTCCCCGGATATAAATTTTACTTTTTTGTCTTTCAATCTTTTAGTTTTATTTGCAAACCAAATTGCACAACGCGCCCCGTTTCCACATAAACTACCTGTTGAACCATCGGCATTAAAATAATTCATCGCAAAATTAAACTGCGCATGATCGTATATTTCGATAACACCATCCGCACCAATTCCATTTCTACGATCACACAACTTTTTAATTTTATCCGGCGATAATTTAAAATCAGGATTTAGATTTTGATCAATAAAAATAAAATCATTACCTGCGCCGCTCATTTTGCTAAAAAAAATCTTTTCCATTTAATTGCAAATTTAGTTGAAAGGTATTTCGTTTTCAATAAAAATTATTGTTAAATGTAAAAGTATTTTAAATAAGACTTTTGAAAAATAATTATTATAGACAGGTATCCTGTGAGATAAATTTCTCCCACAGGATTTAAAGGCGATTACTAAGAAAATTTACGAAGCTTGTTTTACCATCAAAGCAACTTGCTGCGCTACTTTTGAATTATATTCAAATGATAGGCTTTTATAGTTTACCAAATCAACAATAGTTCCTATCAAACAAAGTCCACCGGTAAAGAAATATAAAATACCCATGCCAATTTGATTCAGCAAAAATCTATGGATCCCGGCAAAACCTAGAAAACCGATTAATGCCAAAATCAAAATTGTAGTTGGGTCCTTCCTTCGTGCACTATAAGCCATTGCAAACTGCTGAGCTTGAAAATCAGTCATGTTTTTTATTATTTCCTGCGTATACATCATTTCTTCGCCTTCCAACGAGGGCAATAAATTGAAAATGTCTGGCATAATTTCTCCTTTTAAGCTTTTGCTTTTTTAATGTTGATAATGTTTTTTTTGATTAAGAAATATATACGATGAGTAATTACTGATATTGCAAAAAATCCAAGCGGATGGGTATTTAATGATTGAATAAAATTTCCGTGAAAAATTTGTGTTATAGAATGTCCTAAACCACAACCGGGACAAAAATCTATTCCCGCATTTTTTAGTGGACAAATTGTAAAATGTGTCTGATCTATCGGAGAAAAAAAAGCGAGATATAATAAACCAATAATCCATATTGTTGCTTCAAGACCAACTATCTTAAAATAATTTTTGAGAATAAAGTATAATTGGAATTTTCTTTGAGCAGAACTTGATATTTTATTTAGAACCAAATCTTCCATTGCAAGCCTTATTTTCTAATAAAACTTAACTAAAAGCAGTTACTAAATCAATTAATTGATGATGAGTGGTAAGATATTATGGGGAATAGAAAAAATTGTTAGCAATGAGATATTATATATCTTCAGTGATGAATAAAAACAACAGTAATTGACCTTGCAAAAAAAACCGTTCCACAAATATTCAGTGGAACGGTTTTTCAAATTTTCCTTAAAATTGAACTGCATTATAAGCGTTTACTCTTCCCTGCCCATAATAATCATCATTACCCGGTTTACCTAAATCATCAGCACTGGCACGAAGTTTAGCTTCAACCTGAGCCGGTGTTAATGAGTGACCGGAAGCTTCAATAATTAAAGCAACAACTCCTGCAACGTGCGGGGCAGCCATACTGGTGCCTGCGGCAAAATAATAACTACCAGTTCCAGCACCTGGAGAAATTACCATATCATAAACATAGAAACTATTTGGGTAATCAAAATCACCGCCCGGGGCAGCAAAATCAATAAATGATTGTCCATAATTTGTATATGAGGCTGGTGAGTCATAATCTGTTGCATCATAAGCATAACCATTTGGAGCGGTAGCTGAAATACAAATTGCATGTGGTGCATCAGCAGGCATATCTATATACATTGCCGCATGATCAAAATCAATCGCATCATTACCCGCAGAAACAACAACTACAACTCCTTTTTGAAAGGCATAATTTACAGCAGCACTTAATGCCTGAACTAATTTAGCACCATCAAAAGAGTTCCTTGGAAATGTAGCACCAAGACTCATATTAATAACATCTGCATGTGCCTCGTTAGCAGCATAAATAATAGCTGATATAATTGCACCAAATGAACCGCTTCCATTATCCAAAGCTTTAACGGAAATTATAGTGGCATTGGGAGCTACCCCGATTGTTCCTATTTGATTATCAGCAGCAGCAATAATACCGGCAACGTGCGTTGCATGCCTAAAAGGACTTTCAGCATCGCCAGAATCTTCATACCAGGCTAAACCATCCACAAATGATTTAGATGCTGCAACATCTATATTAGAAACTAAATCCAAATGATTAGCAGACATTCCACCATCTATAACAGCCACTCTAACACCAGAACCTGTATAGCCTAAATCCCAAGCTTCAGGGGCATGTATTGCTCTTGGCGCCCATTGATAAGTATTGAAAAAAGTTTCATCCGACCCAATACTTGCTTCCACAACATTGGCATCAGGTTTTACCCAGTTTACTAATAAATCTTGTGTAACAGATTTTATATTCTTCATCTTTGACAAAGTTTTAACTGAGGAGAAATCCAGTTTACTAACCTTAGCGAAGCCAATTTCTGAGAAAGAAGCATCTACTACTCCTCCAACACTTTCAACAGCAGATTTTAATTCAGTTGCTGTACCAGAAAATTCAACGATATAATCATCAGCGAGCGGATAAGTTACTTTCGCCAAGCTGGTTGGAGTACTGTCTGTGTTTTCTTCTGTTACCGTAATCGGTTGATCCGTACATCCAGCGAAATAAACAAAGACGAACAAAAGAGAAACCAATGAAAAAAGTTTTTTCATAATTTTCCTACTTTATTTAGTGAAAGTTAATTTATTTAAAGAAAGGGACTAATTATCTGGAAGGAAACCTAAATTTATTTATTGAAATAATCAATACGTAAGAATTAATAATAATATATTTTATAATTATTGCTATAATTTTCAATTTGTTCTTTGAGGATATTAAAAACAACAAATAATAAATGGAATAAAAAGAAATCATAGTTGTGATTTGCTTTTCCCGATAAATCGGGATTCTTTGAGGATATTAAAAACAACCCCATCCGGCGACGGCACCTGGGGCGGCGCGTTGTGATTTGCTTTCAATTTGCTCTTTGAGGATATTAAAGACAACATTTTTTGAAAGCCAGGAAAACGTGAACCCGTTGTGATTTGCTTTTCCCGATAAATCGGGATTCTTTGAGGATATTAAAAACAACGTGAATTTCTGCTGTTCCGGCAGTATTTTTGTTGTGATTTGCTTTCAATTTGTTCTTTGAGGATATTAAAAACAACTTCACTCAATTCAATATTCTGCATTTCACAGTTGTGATTTGCTTTCAATTTGTTCTTTGAGGATATTAAAAACAACAACACAACAGACACATCATCTGCGGGAGACGTTGTGATTTGCTTTCAATTTGTTCTTTGAGGATATTAAAAACAACCGGTCTAACAAAATCAACACAAGCAATCAGGTTGTGATTTGCTTTCAATTTGTTCTTTGAGGATATTAAAAACAACGAGAGTATTCGCCTTTAGCTGTTAATCTTTGTTGTGATTTGCTTTCAATTTGTTCTTTGAGGATATTAAAAACAACGGCTCTTTCGAGCTTTGTGCCAAAACGGGTGTTGTGATTTGCTTTCAATTTGTTCTTTGAGGATATTAAAAACAACTTCTTCCTAAAGTACTCCTCACATCTAAATGTTGTGATTTGCTTTCAATTTGTTCTTTGAGGATATTAAAAACAACACTTAGATAATTTAGAAATATCAGAGGATGTTGTGATTTGCTTTCAATTTGTTCTTTGAGGATATTAAAAACAACCTTTTGGTAATTTTATAGATTTAATTTGTTGTTGTGATTTGCTTTCAATTTGTTCTTTGAGGATATTAAAAACAACTGTAAGGC
>JBAQCL010000033.1:0-4691 GCA_049294175.1 Ignavibacteriaceae bacterium
GCCACTAAGGCGCTGATTAAAAATTATAAATCAAGTTCAATGATAAATGTTCAATACGCCGCGTTGGATAAAAACTTAAACATAAATTTCAAAAAAATTACAATGGATTCAAGTCAAAGTCAAAAATCTATTTTCAAATGCAGTGCAAATTTACAAATTACAATTAGCAATATAAAATGAACAATTAACAATGAACAATGTAAAATTAACAATGAAAAGAATGAACAGTTAACAGTGAATAAATTATAATGAAGAATGAATAATTTATAATGAAGAATTGAAAAGTTTTTTTACATTATCCCTTGTATTTATAAAGGCAGCGTGAATTAGATTAAACACAAAATCACAGTTCAAAGAACTGCGCTACGTTTCCAATCCATTACTCCCTTTGGGGGAAACAAGAAAGAGGGGTATTCTTTTTGTCATTTCTGGCAAAGCCATCCCTGTGGGAGATCGGAGGGAGAAATCTAAAAGATCTCTCATCCTTCCGGCAGAGATGACATTCTAAATTGTTACCCGTCCGCTGTTGTAGGAGTATCTGAGCTAATCTGTGTTAATTTGTGCTGCCTGCCCGGTCTTTGGTTAAATGCCTTGTGCTCTGCCACAGATTGCATTCAAAGTTAGAAGAATAAAGATAAAAGGGAAAAGATGAAAAAAGAGCTTCGATTTTTATTAGTTTTTTTAATCAGACTAAACGGCATTAATAATTAAAGCTGCTTTTTTTTAATCCTGCTTTTTGAATTATAATATTTTGAATAAAAACACATTCGCGCTTAAAACCTTTTAAGGAGTCATTTAAATAATATAACTCTTTTTTATTAATTATTTTATTTTGATAAAGTTCAAAACTTAACCTTCCATATTCTGCTATACAATACTGGTTAGTTCTGATAAATAATTTAATTTCATTCTCATTTGGCTTTAATTTAAATGCAGACAAATTATTGATTGCAACTATATATACATAACGAATTGGGGCATAATAACTTTTATACTTTGAATTTTTGATATTAATCCCTGTTTTAATAAATATATTAAGGTACTTCAAATATGCCAGGCTATATCGCTGCCCGGGTAAAAGATCTTTCTTTTTCATTTATTTATCTTCCCATAATAATGTTAATACCGAATTATAAAATGGCATAGCTGTGTTCTGTTCATACAGGTAAATACCGGTTTTTATATTTCTATCTTCTGGGAACCAGTATTTTGCCTCGATAAGATCATCGCAGGTCTGCATTTCCTGCCCGTTAAAAAAGTCATAAGCGGCTGATGCTTTGGGTACTGAAGAATTGTGCCGGATAAATTTAAAAGGGAAGTAATCATGGAATGCTTTCCATTTTACAACTCCATTTGTACTATAAATTATTGCTGCGGGATATTTACCAATTTTTGAATATCTGAATGCAGCAGCACTTAAGGAAACATTAAAGTAAAGCGCTATTTCTTTTATCAGGTCCATATTTATTTTTTTGTTTTTACAAAAAACATTAAACCACGGTCTATGCATTAAAAGTTCAGCAGCAAATTCATTCGCATCATCTTCAAACCTGTTGCTTGAATTAAAAGTTAAATAACGGTCGGCGTGCCTGTAAAAAGGATTTGTTCTCAATTCAAATTCATTAAAATAATGCCCGAGTTCGTGTGCAAGTGTAAATCTTTTTTGTCCGGTCTCTTTTATATTGCTGTTTATTTTAATTAAACCGCAGTCTGAGTCATAAATAATTTTGCCAAGCAGGTTCTCTAATAATGTTTCTTCAACGATAATTTTTTCTGCGTTTGCAATTAATTCCAGGTCAAGTTCTTTCGGTAAACTAAAACCGTATTCTTTAATAATCCGCTCTGCATTTTTAACCGGAACAGATTTAACGCTTATTATATTTTCCATTGCGCTCAATATTTAGGTTAATTTGAATAAAAAATTTTTCCGGCAATCCCGCCATTTTATAAAAAGAGGGCGGGGGTTAGTTAATTAATTAAGCGCTTCTCATTTCTCCGGGATTTCAATCTTTTTTATCATTTTGAGTTTGGTTATTTGCGGTGAGCTTTTTAAGGATTTTAAGTTTCTTAATATCATCAGCAATATCTTTATCATCCTCTTCTAAACTGCCGCGTGATTTTCTGAATGCCTGTATAATTTCCGCATCAGCTGTGCTATGTACTTCATTTTCTGATTCTGCAAATTTTTCATCATTTATAATTTTTAGATAATTCTCACGGAATTTTATTCCTTCATTTAGTTTTTGCTGAGCCTCTAGATTTTCAAAGTGTTCATTTAATTGTAATGCTATATGATCGATATCTAAATCTTTTTCTTTTAGATATGCGGCTAAATATTCTTCGTCATTTAAATCGGAATAAAGATAAAAGTCCCATAAGACTTGTAAGTCTTTTTCCTGACTCATAATTCCTCCTGCTGCCTTAATTGAGTGGTTAGTTAGTTAACTTATAACGGATTCTTTTTTTAGCAGATTCAACCTGTGCCACGGTTAAACCTGTTTCTTCTGCAAGATCCTTGCTTGTATATCCTTGTTTCCAGTATAAGAAAACAAGTGCTGCTTCATCATCTTCCAGTAACTGGTTATAACAGATTTCCAGCTTATCCTCAATTTCAACTGAATTCTGGATATAATCTTTTTCTGTTATATGTTTGTTTTCAAATGTATTTATGTAGTCTCCACCATCTTCTGTTTGCACATATTTTTCAGCTGGTTCAACCCTATTCTTATTACGATGTTTTTCTTCAATTATACTCCGACAAGTTTTGTAAAGAAAGTCATCAATACTCTTATAACTATTTTGATAGTATTTCCTGGTTCCTTTAATTACTCTCTCGATCATTTCTTGTAAAATGTCATGTGGTTCAAAATGCCTTTCAAACCTATTTTTACCATAATAAT
The DNA here is from genome assembly GCA_049294175.1 of Ignavibacteriaceae bacterium. Lineage (GTDB taxonomy): Bacteria > Bacteroidota > Ignavibacteria > Ignavibacteriales > Ignavibacteriaceae > IGN3. Next base: position 2,901 of record JBAQCL010000033.1, read on the forward strand.
CAAGATACTTTTGAATTACGGATATCCATTTTGTTAGCCGCTTTTTATTAGTCGTAATAGCATCTTTATATGCGTTTATTACTTCTTGATTCTCATCGTTCAATTGAAACCTGCTGATTGTGTATGGATAAATACAATTAATTATTACAGATACTATCAGACTCAAAGTAAAAATCTTTTGTCTCATCTTATTAATTCTCTAGTAAAAATATTTTTTACGAAAAAAAGAAAAAATATTTTTTTGGCAAAATCTATCTGTAAATGAGAATTAATGAACTGAAGTAGCTAACAATTTTATAAACAATAAATAATTAAGAAAAGAATTCAGATGATAACCCATTTTATAAACCGACTCATATCGCAAAAGAAAGAGTTAAAACTATTAGATAACGGTTTGAAGTCGTCATTAAGTCGTATCAAAGTCGTCTTAAAGTCACTTAAAAGTCGTTTCCACCAGGGCAGTTTTATTTTGCCTTTTGGTCAGCAGGCAAGTGATAATCCATCAAACCAGCACAGGGCGCCACCTGATCGATACTACAAAAAAAATTAAACAAAATAATTGATAATTTAAATAGGATAAAACAATGGCTGAATTAGAAAAAAAGTTCTTCGGCAGTCTTAAAGGCTCGCTGGGAGACGTGGTCTTTCGTTCAAGAAACGAAAAAAATTATGTATCAAGAAAACCGAAATCATATTCTGCTCCTGGTGATGCAGGGTATAAAGAGCGAACAGGGAAGTTTAAGTTAGCAGTTAAGCTTGCGTCTGCTATTTATTCCTTTGATCCTCTTAAAAAGATATGGGCTGGCGCTGTATCAAACGGCAAATCACCCTTTACACAGATAATGCAGATAAATTACCCGTTTGTTGAAGAGAAAGATATCAGCAATATGGTCAATATGACACCGAGGTCATCTTTTGGTGTTAAACTTCAGACTCTTACGCTTGATAATGATTCTCTTTCAATTGAGCTTTTACCATTATCAGGGACTTCAAATATTGATTCGGTTATAGAGAAGAAAATACAGGCGCTTGCAGTTGTATTCCTTACGCAACCGGTCAATGAAGCATTGCCTGTATATGATTCTCTGAAAATTACATCGGCAAAAATTGATGTTGATACTGTTAACCCGCTTGTATTTAACATACCTTTACTTACAGCGGACAGCGGTATTGCAGAAAATTATACAGGTAAAAAAGTGCTGTTTACAGTAATTACTTATGATGAAAACGGATCAGTAGTCCAGTTCAGTTCAACAATTAACTACGCTGTATAATCGTGTTAATAGATATCTCCTCCGCCGCAATAACGGGGGAGATATTATTTAAAATCAACGTAACTGATTTTTAACTTTTAGCGCCGGAACAGACCGGAGTCTGTTCCCTGCAAATTTTTATTGCAGGGATTGATCTCCGATCAATCCGGTGTTTTCTTTGTTTAGTTCTTCTAAAATGTTAGGTCTTGATGCTTTTATTAATGCTGTCTCTTTTGATTTTTTCCCTTACGTTAAGAAAAGAATGACAATGTTGTATTAGTAACTTTTTTAAAAAGAAAAGTTATTTATAATTCTTTAACTTTCTTCTTGATAAGAAAGTTACAAAGAATCAAGACTGCAAATAAATTTCTGAAAATATTACGCCACTCCACTAAAGTAAAAGAACTCGTTACTTCGTTCCTCAAACAGCTTTTACTTTTTAACGTTCCGTTACATAAATTTTCTCTACGAAATTTATTTGATGTCGTTTTATTTTAGAAATATAAAATTTTATTGCAGGGATTGATCTCCCGATCAA
>JBAQCL010000034.1:0-2311 GCA_049294175.1 Ignavibacteriaceae bacterium
TATTCAGGTTTTGAACTGGATGCTGGAATCTTATTCAGATTTGGACATGTAGTTGTAAGTGGTGGTGCCACCACAATAAATTTTGAGATATTCAACTTCACAGCAGGAATTGGTGTGGCATTTTAAAATACTTTCAAATGAAACGCAAAATATCATTAGTGCTCACCTAAATATAATATCCGATAATTAAGTTTAAAGGTATCTTCTACTAAATCTTAGTATTCGCGCTGTATGGTTTGTATATATCTGTTAATCAATAATTATTAACAATTTAATTTTTATTTTGCATTTGGTATAATTATACTTATATTTGTAAAAAAGGTTTAATTATACCAAATTGTATTATGCAAACACCTGTTTTACAAATGATTGAAGAATTTATCTTGTCAAAAACAATAGTGACATTTAATGAACTTCAGGAATTTTTTAGCAACACTTCAAGAATGACAATAATACGTAGGCTAAGAGAATTATCATACTTGTCCAGTTATTCTCATGCAGGAAAATATTATACGATTGGTTCAATACCGAAGTTTTCTGAAGAAGGATTATGGAGTTATAATTCTGTATATTTTTCAAAATTTGACTCACTCATCAACACCTGTCTCACTTTCGTAAACGGCTCTGAATCTGGATATTCAACAAAGGAATTACGGGATATACTGCATGTAGATGTCAAGCTTTCATTAATAGAATTAGAAAAGCGCGGTAAATTGTACCGGGAGAAATGCAGGGGTGGATACGTGTATTTTAATAAGCATTTCCCACGTAGGAAACAGCAATTAATCATACGCCATTCACAAAATGAAGCAACAGTGTTAAACATCGGCAAACTATCAAGCCATGTTATTACGGATGAATTAAAAGCAGCAATCATACTTTTTTATAGCATTTTAGATGAAAAGCAAAGAAGATTGTACGCAGGCCTTGAGTCTTTGAAAATTGGCCATGGGGGGGACAGTCTAATTTCTCAATTACTAAAAATCGATCCTGAAACCGTTAGTAAAGGAAGAAAAGAATTAATAAGTGCCCATTTCGAGAAAAACAGGGTTCGCAAGCAAGGGGCCGGAAGGCCGGAAATAAAAAAAAACTCCAGAGATAATTGAAAAATTAGAACAACTACTTAAATATGATACTGCCGGCGATCCTGTTACCGGTATCAAATGGACAAAAACAACTACCGGAAAAATTGCAACTGAACTTGAAAATGAAGGCATATATGTAAGTTCAGATACAATTGGGAAGCTGTTGAAGGATATGGGATATTCCTTAAAAATCAATTACAAAAAGATAGAGTCAAACCCGAACAAATCCACCCCGGAATCGCGAAAAAAAAGAGACCTTCAATTTAAGTATATTGGTCAAATACGCGAATCTTTCCTGGAACAAAACAACCCCATGATAAGCGTGGATTCAAAAAAGAAAGAACCGGTCGGTAATTTCAAAAATCAAGGGGCAATATGGTGCACGGATCCAAAAGAGGTAAATGCGTATGACTTTTTGAGTTTAGCATCCGGAGTGTTTATCCCTTATGGCATTTATTGTATTAATTCAAATACCGGTTTTGTTGTCGGGGGGATTTCCTATAACACAGCTGAACTTGCAGTAAACGCAATAGATAAATGGTGGAATATGGAAGCAACAAACATGGGCACAGGGCATAAATCCTTGCTTATACTTGCTGATGGCGGGGGAAGTAATGGTTCCAAAAATAAATTATGGAAACTATCCATTCAAAATAAGTTGTGTGATAAATATGGCATAAAAGTCACTGTTTGCCACTATCCACCGGGAACTTCAAAATATAACCCAATTGAACACCGTTTATTCAGCGAAATCAGTAAAAATTGGGCTGGTGAGCCACTCAAAAATTATGAAACAATTTTAAACTATATTAGCACAACCAAAACCAAAACAGGCTTGAGAGTAAATGCTATTTTGGATGAAACAAATTATAACAAGGGAATAAAAGTTTCTGACCACGAAATGAGAAAAATCAACATAAAATACCATGAAGTTCATCCACAATGGAATTACACAATTTCCCCTTCATAAAATCGGATTTAATTTTTCGGTGAACACTTACAACTGTTCCGTTTCCGATTTCAACACTTACCAGACCGTTTGCATTGGTGGTTGGCTCTTGCGTTTCTACATAAACAGCGGTTCCGCTTGCTGAACCTTGCAATATAGAAATTTGCATTCCGATTTGAGTTTTAGTAACTAAAGCATTGCTGCTGTTGCGGATTACTGCCTGACAGCTTATTTTTTCGGGGCTTTGAGCGAATACTGATGAGCTGATGAGCAGATT
>JBAQCL010000035.1:0-37739 GCA_049294175.1 Ignavibacteriaceae bacterium
AACAAAATGAGCTACACTTTATCACCTTCAATAAACAGTAATAAAGTTTTTATTTTACAGAAAAGTGAAATTGAAAAACGGCTTGATCCATTATATTATTATCAAAATATATTTTCATTCTTAAAAAACAGTAAGCACAAGGTTTATTCATTACGTGAAGTTGTAAATTATACAATTGCTGGTTTTGGCGTGGGAAAGGAAGAACAAGATTTAACTGAAACCGGTTATATTCAAATAAGACCAACTAATGTAGATGAATTTGGATTATTGAAATTTAACCGTAATATCTATCTGAACAGAGAATACTTAACAACAAAAAAATCAAACATAATTCAAAAAAACGACATCCTATTTAACAATACAAACAGTCAAGAATTAGTTGGGAAAACAGCCTTCTTTAATCTGGATGGAATCTATTTTCACTCAAATCACATAACCCGTATAAATGTTAGAGATGAAAAAATACTTCCTAAATTCCTGTGGATACTTTTAAATATCTATCAGCGAAAAAAAATATTTTATACTATCTGCACTAATTGGAATAATCAATCCGGGGTTGGTTTAGAATTATTAAATTCATTAAAAATACTTGTGCCTGAAAATGAAATCCAAAAACGAGTAATTGATATTCATGAAAAAGCGCTGCTTCAAAAGCAACAAAACGAAGCAGAAGCAGAAAAATTACTTACAAGCATTGATGATTATTTACTTAAAGAACTTGGCATAGAATTACCCGCACAAATTAACAACGATTTAAAAAGTAGAATATTTACAACGCAATTAAGCGAAGTATCTGGAAATAGATTTGATCCTTATTATTCTCAAGAAATATTCAAAAACAATACCCAGGCAATATTATCTGGTCGATACAAAGCAAAACCATTATTTAAAATTATTGATGGTAAATTAATAAAAGGGACATTGCCAAAGCAGGAAGAAAAAGATGGTACTAATAAAGTAGTTCAAATCAATTGCATTAAGAACGATGGAACAATTTTATTGGAAGATTTGCTTACGGCAAAAGATATATTTACCTATGAACAAAAATTAAATAGTGGCGATGTTTTGATTGTAATTACTGGTGCAACAATTGGTAAAGTTGCTTATTGGAATTATGATGGCGAGTATTGTTTAGGTGGGGATATAGTTAAATTTAAAACAAATACTTTAGCAGAAAGTTCTTTTGTATTTAATTATTTAAGATGTATAACGTGCCAAACAGAGATAAAAAGATATATTACAGGGGCAACAAATGGTCACTTAAGCCCAGAAGCGGTAAATAGCTTGCTTATTCCTCTTCCACCTCGCCAAAAACAAAAAGAAATTGCAGATCACATAACACAAATACGCCAGCAAGCCCAGCAGTTAAAAGACAAAACAAAAGAAGCGCTTGCAAAAGCAAACCGGGAAATTGAAAAAATTATTTTGGGAAATTAACCGCTGCAAAGAATTGAAGCTAACATAGGGCTGCATACTCCGGATGTTTTTCTAAAAAGCTTCTAACATACCAGCAGGTTGGAATAACTTTCAGATTTTTTTCTTTTGCATATTCAAATGCCGCAAGAACAACTTTTTCTGCCAAACCCTGTCCGCGTAATTGCGGCGGAGTGTATGTAGAATAAAGATCTATTGTTTCTTTGTCTTCAGCGTAAAGGGCGTAAACTTCCTGTCCATCCACATCTAACAAAAAGCGGCTGCCTTGTTTATCGTTTATAACTTCGTTCATTTTAATTTCTATTTTGTTGATACCGAATCAATATTTACAGTTAAAATTTTTTCTCTGTCTTCCTGTCTCATGAGAATTGTTAAAATATGCTTTTGTATTTCAGTTTCAAGCTCCTCATTGTTTACAATTGCTTTTTCGGGTTCTGTTGGAAGAAGACGCCATGGTTTTGTTCCTTTATAATCATAATCACCGTAAAGGATAACAGGAGTGCCGTAAACAATAATGCTTTCACCATCAGCGGTTAAAATCCATTGATCTGCCCAATAGTAAATCCACTTTGCATCTTCAGCAAGCAGTCTTGCGCAAGCGTGACTTGCGGGATAACCGGGCAATTCATACTCGTGTAAAGAAACACCGCTAAAGTTTTCCAAGTTGAAACACCATTTTAAAATCCATTCGTCATTATCAGTGCTGATTGTTTTTTTTGATTTCCAGTTTGTTGCAAACAAACCGTTTGGCGTTGGTGTGGATTTTTTACCCGTACTTGTTGGTCCCCATTTAATAAGGTTTCCAAATTCATAAATAGCAAAAGCCTGAACAGTTTGTGACACGATAATAATTTTATTTACCTTTTCAAGAAGATCAATATATTGCGGAAACGGTGAATACAAATTAAAATCATTTATAATTGTATCGGGAACAACTATTGAGTCAAGAGTTCTGATCCTGTTTTTATCAATCCTGTTTAATGCTAAAATTATGTTTGCACCTGCTGTATCATATTCATTCACCAGTGTTTTATAATTTTTTGATTTAACCATCAAATAATTAATAACAGGCGCGGAAGGAATTGTATCGCTAACGATTGCAGATGTATCGATTACTGTCAAAGAATCGGTGGCAATTGCTTGTTCTTTTTTCCGATTTGTGCACGAATAAAAAACAATAAGCACAAGAATTATAAAACCAATTCTTTTACCCATGTTTAAATTAAAACCCATTTTTCTTTTAAATTCGCAACAATGTTTTCATATCCAATAAATTGAATTCCATCCCAGCCAATGTTTTTTGCGGCATTAATATATTCCGGAATATCATCAATAAATATATGTTCCGAAGAAGGAAGTCCTGATACTTTTTCAACAGCGCGATAAATTTCTTCTTCCGGTTTAACAAATCCAACTTCGTGCGAAAGAAAAAGTTTATCAAATAATTTTAAGAAATCGTAATGTTCATATCCATATTTTTTATGAATGGAATTTGTATTTGATAACAAAAAGAGCTTGTAGTTCTTCTTTAATTCCGGTAAAAGCGCAATTACTTTTTCATTTGGAGTAAAAATATCAGACCAGTATTTGCAAAAAGTTTCTTCGTCTATTTTATGCTCAAGATATTTGAGCATTTGAGATATAAAATCTTTTTCAGATACCTTTCCTTTTTCAAACTCACGATGAACATCATAATTTTTGTTATACTTTTTAACAAATTCATCGCCTAACCCATCTTTAAGTTGATTAACTTTATCAACAAAATATTTGTAATCAAAAGAAAGTAGAACCTGTCCCAAATCAAAAACAACAGCGGAATATTTTCTGTTCATTATTCAGCTACAAGGAAAAGATCGTCTGCAAGTCCTTTATTTACTTTGATGCTCGTAACCGTAACATCAACTGCCTGACCGCCAAAGGTTTGGACAATTTTAAATGGATATTTTATTCCCTCAACTTCTTTGTAATCGCTATAATCAATAGTCTGCACACCTGAACCCATTTGTGTTTGCACCTCTCTATCTTCTCTAACTTTAAATCCAGACTCTGAGTCAAAATACATATACCATTTTGTTCCCGATGGCAATTGCAGTTTAATTTTAACAGCATCTTTTTCATTAATTTTTTCTACGCCTTCATAAGAAAGTGTAACTCCAAAGTTTTCCGGATGTAACATAAATCCCATATCCGCTTCAATTTTTAACGATTCAAGTTCTTTTTCCCTCAGTTCAATTTTCTTATCCATAACAGTCATAGAAGCTTTTTCACCATCACAAATTACAATTTGCTCCATCCCGCCGGTTTTAACTTCATCTCTTAATTTATTTGGCGCTTTTTGTTTTACGATTAGAGTAATGCTTTGCCCCATTGCCGATCCACGCATTATTGTTGTTTTATCTTCAACTTTGGCAAGAGCATCTCTTCCGCCGATTGCATCAATATATTTTTCAAAAACTATTTTGGGGTCTATATTTGCAATAGCTGAAGAATCCTGGGAAAATATTTGCACTGAATTAATAAGTATTATAATAATTGCAAAAGCTGATAATATGTTTCTCATTTTTCTCCTGTTAATAAAAAATAGTTGGGTAAAAATACAAATAAGGATTTAATTAACTATAAAGTTATTCACCGTTAATCATTATTAAAAGCCTTATATTTGAATTTATTTAAACGGTATCCCGAAAATCAGGAATTTAACAATCAATGTTTATAAATATTAAAAATTTATCCGTTATGAATACTAAGATTTTTATTCTGTTTTTGATCACATGCTTTTCAGGCAGCCTTTGCGCACAACAATTTACGATTAAAGGAAGGGTAATCGATAACGAGACGCTTCAAGCTTTAAGCTTTACAAATATAAGAGTAGCCGGAACAAATTCGGGAACGTCTTCAAACATTAACGGTGAATATGAATTGAAACTATCCGCCGGATCATACGCTTTGATAGCTTCCTTTATTGGATATTATTCAGATACGCTAAAGATAGAAGTTGCTAATGATTTATCTGAAATCAATTTCAGACTAAGGCAAACGGAAATAGATTTACCCGAAGTTATTGTTAGTCCCGGTATAAATCCCGCGTTAGAAATTATACGCAAAGCAATAGAGAAAAAGAATATTAGAAACGAACAATTGCAAAACTACGAAGTTGAGGCATATACAAAAGGTATTATCAGAACAACGGAAGATATTTCCGCTACAAACAATAGCATTGGTACTGGTCTTGGGGGAAACGATTCAACAGAACTTATTATATCTGGAATTCTTGAAAATCACAGCCGAAATTTCTATAAACAGCCGGATCAATTTAAATCAATTATACTTGCACGTAAACAAAGTGCAAATTTTCCGCCATCAATAAATACTCTTACCGGCGGCAGATTGATACAGAGTTTTTATGAAAATGATATTAACTTTTTAGGCAGAGATTTGCCGGGACCAATTTCCGATGATGCGTTGAATTATTATTACTTCCGAATCGAAAAAGTTACCGCGCAAAACAATAAAAAAATATATCAAATCCATATTGAACCGGATAACTCTGCTGATCCCGGGTTTGTTGGTAAAATATTTATTGCCGACAGCACATTTGATCTTGTTAAAATTGATTTGCTTCTAAACCGGGCTGCCAACACTGGCGGACTGTTTGATACCGTAAATATTTATCAACAGTTTGATGAATACGCGGGAATTTATTTACCGGTTGATTACCGTTTGTTTGTTAAAGCTAATCTCCTTAGGCTTTTACGAATCGGGTTTGAATTAAATACAATCCTGTTCAACTACAAAATAAACCAGGAACTGCCTCAGGACATTTTTAATAAAGCTATTGTTACTGTCATTCCCGGCGCAGATGGAAAAGATTCTACTTACTGGCAGTCAACATCAACTATTCCGAATACTATTGAAGAGCAAGTTGCATATAAAAGAATAGACAGCCTTGAAAATATACCCAAAACATTTTGGGATGATTTTTCATTTTTGAATACCAGGATAAATTTATCAAACAATATTTCTATCAGCGCTCCTTTGGGTATGTATCATTTTTCCAGAGTCGAGGGGCATGCTTTAGATTTTGGATTTTTTGTTGATGACGCTTTTGACAAAAGATCCAATTCGTTTTTAAAACTTTCTTACGGATTTTCAGATGAGAAATTTAAACAAGATTTTTCTACAGAATATTTATTTGGTGATTACAGAACCTGGAAAATAAAATTAAACGCATTTAATAAAATTAATGTGCTGTTTGGTGAATCAGATAATTATGGTGAATTATTCTCAACACTTGTTACGCTAATCTCCAAAAACGAATTCAGAAATTATTATTATTCAAAGGGATTTGAAATCGGAATTGAAGGTGAAGTTTCTCCAATTTTAAACATTAGAGCAGGATTTAAAAACAAAACCGATAACTCTGCATTTGTAAATTCTGATTTTTCTTTTTTCAACAAGGGAAAATCTTACAAAGAAAATCCGTTAATTTATGAAACAAGAATAAACACGCTAAATTTTGGTTTTGATATTGATTTTAGGAATTATATCGAAGACGGATATTACCGCAGAAGAACATCGCTTGGCAGATCATACATTGTGTTTTCGGGTGATTTAACTTATTCCGACAAAGGATTTCTTAACAGCGGATTGGATTTTACAACTTATGAGTTTAACACCCGGGCATTTTTAAGGACTTTCAAATCAGCATCATTAAATCTTAATCTATATGCAAAATTAAATGATGGTTCAACGCCATATCAAAATCTCTTTGCCTTACCGGGAAATATTGATGCTGTGTTTAATCCTCAATCGTTTAGAAATCTTGGTATAAATGAAATAGTTGGTGATAAAATTATAATGTTAAATTTAACTCACGATTTTCGCGACGAATTTTTTAGAATGATGAACATTCCGGGTTTAAAAAACTGGGAAGTATTGTTATCGCTTATTTTTAACATGGCATTAACCGAAATTACACCTGAGACATCTACAATTTTAACTAATCCTGTAAAACAGTTTAAACATCCTTTCTATGAAATTGGTTTTGGAATAGGGCAGGGATTATTTCCATTTAAGTTAGAGTTTATGTGGAAACTTAATTATCGTGATGGTAACAACTTTAGAGTTGGCTTAAATATGCCGCTGTTATAAAACTTCTTACAAAGCAAAAAAAAAGCGCTCAACAAGGAGCGCCTAAAAAGGAAATAAACAGAACTTATTTCTTGGGCTTTGCTTCACTTACAATAATATTACGACCCTTGAGTTCAGAACCATTTAATGCCTGGATTGCCGCAGTCGCTTCAGCTTCGGTTTCGAATTCAACAAAACCAAAACCTCTTGATCTACGGGTCTCTTTATCAGTAACTACTTTTGCTGAAAGTACGTTGCCATGTGCGGCAAATGCTTTCTGCAAATCTTCGTCGCTAGCTGACCAGGGGAGACTCCCTACAAACAATTTAGTACTCACGAAACGAACCTTTAGTTAATTATACAAAAATGCGCCGTTTGACGCGTGAATAAAATAATATTATTAATTAAAGAAACAAAGAAAAAATTTAAACTTTCCTTGCTTTTAGGCTTAGATCAGGGGTTATTGTCTCATCTTGAGCCTTGGGAGGGGAATTGAGTGCCGCTTTCTATCAAATTTTTAGATTTGGGTTAATCAATAAAAAAGCTATTTGCCGGTAATTCAAAGAAGTTTTTCGATCGCATCCTTTATATTTTCAACTGGAATTATACTAATTGACTTGGATTGTTTTAAGCTTTTTAAATTTCCATTTGGAATTACTGCAGTTTTAAATCCAAGTTTTTGTGCTTCTGCAATTCTTTTTTCTATATATCCAACGCTTCTAACTTCACCGCCCAAACCAACTTCACCTATAATAATTGTTTGGTTATCCACAATCTTATCCGATAAGCTTGAAGCTATACTAACACAAACAGCAAGATCGGCGGCAGGCTCTATAACTTTTATTCCGCCGGCGATATTTATAAACACATTATTTACCGATGCTCTTACGCCCGCTCTTTTTTCTAAAACTGCTAATAGAATCGATAATCTTTTTTGGTCGAATCCGTTTGATACTCTTTGCGGGTAACCGAAGTTTGATGGAGTAACCAATGCCTGTACTTCAAGCAATATCGGTCTGCTTCCTTCGATACTGGAAGTTACAACAGAACCGGGAGTTTGCTTTTCTCTTTCACTTAAAAATAATTCGCTTGGATTTGTTACTTCACGTAACCCATCTTCACGCATTTCAAAAACACCAATTTCATTTGTGCTGCCGAACCTGTTTTTTTGCGCCCTTAAAATTCGAAACGAATGATTTGTTTCTCCTTCAAACTGTAAAACCGTATCAACCATATGTTCAAGAATTTTTGGTCCGGCAATCATTCCTTCTTTTGTAACATGCCCGATTATTATAACAGAGTATTGATTTTTCTTTGCCTCTTCCATCAACATTGCTGCGCACTCACGAATTTGTGTAACTGTTCCCGGAGAATTTTCCAATTCGCTTCTGTATGTTGTTTGGATAGAATCAATAATTACAACGGCAGGAGAAAGTTCTTTTATTGCGCCAAGTATGTTTGATAATTCAGTTTCAGCCTGGATATAAAACGAATCGGATTTTACTTTTAATCTGCTTGAGCGCAGTTTAATTTGTTTTTCTGATTCTTCCCCGGTTACATATAAAACTTTTTCTTTTATACTGGCTGCTGCCTGCATTGCAATTGTGGATTTCCCAATTCCCGGATCACCGCCAAGTAGAATAACTGAGCCGGGCATTATTCCGCTGCCAAGTACACGATCAAATTCTATAATTCCTGTTTTAATTCTGTCCTCTTCATTTGCGGAAATATCAAGAATTTTTGTGTAGCTGAATTTTGCTTTTGAAATATTTGCTTTACGTGACGAGGTTTCAATAATTTCTTCGACAAATGAATTCCAGCTTTCACATTCAGGACATTTTCCTATCCAGCGAAGCGACTCATATCCGCAATTTGAGCAGATGTATTTTATTTTTGTTTTAGACATATATTTTAAATAAAGCTTCCAACTATTTTTTCAACTTTAGAAAGTGCGTTTACTATTTGCCTGACTTCTTTTCCACCAGCAGTTGCAAGATGAGGACGACCACCGCCGCCGCCGCCAACTAATTTTGCAAGTTCGCCAACAATTTTTCCTGCGCTTAGATTTTTCTCTTTTATAAGATTGTCTGAAACTACGGCAACAATGCCAACTTTATCTTCAACTTGCGCAAATAGAACTCCGACTCCACTTTTTATTTTATTGCGCATTTCATCGCCAAAAAACTTTAACTCATTCATCGAATCTGCGTGAACTTTACCTTTAAAAATTTTAATACCTTTTTCATCCGAGGCTAAAGAAAGAATGTGATCTAACTGTTCAAGTTTTTCTTTTACCTTTAATTCGGCAATTTCTTTTTCAAGCTTTTTCTTAACATCAAGCAGTTCTTCTATTTTACGCTCAGATGATTTTAATTGATCAGCCTGAGATTGAATATATTTTTCAACACCCGCTCCTGTTACAGCTTCAATCCTTCTAACTCCGCTTGCAATAGATGTCTCGCTCAAAATTTTAAACAGACCAATTTCCGAAGAGTTGTGAACATGCGTTCCGCCGCAAAACTCCATTGTAAAATCACCAAACTGAACAACATTAACTTTATCACCGTACTTATCACCAAAAAACATTAACGCTCCCATTTTTTTTGCTTCTTCAAAAGGAGTGTTCCGGTGATGAATTAATGGTAGATTTCTTCTTGTTTGTTCATTTACTATAGATTCAATTTTTTGAATCTCATCCGTGGTTAGTTTTGCAAAATGGGTAAAATCAAATCTCAACCTGTCCGGACCAACATACGAACCAGCTTGTTGAACGTGAGTTCCCAAAACTGTTCTTAATGCTTTGTGCAAAAAATGTGTAACCGAGTGATTGCGCATAATATCCCAGCGGCGTATTTCATTAACTTCTGCTATTACCTCGTCACCGGTTTTTATGCCGGGGCTTTCAGAATCAATTACATGAATTATATGATTATCAATTTTCGTTACATCAACAACATTGAATGATTTATTGTTAATTGTGAGTTTACCTAAATCATCAACCTGCCCGCCGGACTCAACATAAAAAGGCGACTTATCCAAAATCACTAAAAAATTATTTTCGCTTTTTTTAATTCCTGTTACTTTTGCATTTGTCTTTAATTCATCATAACCTGTAAAAATTGTGGGATTAGAATCGGTTAAATTAAATTCGGATAAATCATTCATGGTAACGTTTACGGAAACAAATTTATCTTTTGATGATTCGCGTCCGCGTTCTTTTTGTTCTTTCATCAGCTTGTTAAAACCTTTTTCATCAATTGCAAAACCAATTTCACGAGCCATTACACTTGTAAGATCAACAGGAAAACCAAAAGTATCATAAAGCTTAAAAATATCTTCACCTGGAATTATAGGTTCGCTTTTCATAAACTTCTCCCAACCAACATTAACAAGTTCATCCATATTAAAAAAGAATTTACTTCCACCTTCTGCTACTATATCCCAATTACTTTTATATATGTTCTGCTTATTTGGTTTTTCACTAATAATAATTTTATAGTTAGGATTTTCCTTTTCAATAATGTTTCTCGCCACTCGGGCTGCAATTAACTTAAACGTCTCAATTCCTCGATCAAGCGTTGCGTTAAAACTTTCTTCTTCTGCTTTGATAACTTTTTTAACATATTCTTTTTTCTCAATGACTTCGGGGAAAACATCACCCATAGTTTCTGCAAGAACATCAACAAGTTTATATAAAAATGGCTTATGCAAATTAATTTTTCTTCCATAGCGTGCGGCTCTTCTTAAAATCCTGCGAAGAACATAACCGCGTCCATCATTACCGGGAACAGCACCATCTGCGATTGCAAATGTTAATGCACGGATATGATCTGCAATCACACGCATCGGAATCCGGTCTTCCTCTTTATCATATTTTATTTTAGAAAGTTTTACAATTGTGTCAATAATCGGAGTAAAAACATCCGTGTCATAGTTTGATTTTTTATTTTGCAAAACAGCACAGACTCGTTCAAATCCCATTCCCGTATCAATGTGTTTTGCAGGAAGCTCTGTCAACTTTCCTGTTTCGTCCCTGTTATATTGGATAAAAACAAGGTTCCATATTTCAATACATTCGGGTGAACCTGCATTGACAAAGGCAGGGTTATCAAAATCATCGCCAACATTAATATGAATCTCAGAGCAGGGACCACAGGGACCGGTTTCACCCATTTCCCAGAAATTATCTTTTTCGGCAAACTTTAAAATGTGTTTTGGATTAATATCTGTTTGTGATTCCCAGAGTTTTAGCGATTCATCATCATCTTTATAAACAGTTGCCCACAATCTTTCTTTAGGAAGTTTCCAGACTTCCGTTAATAATTCCCATGCCCAGCCAATTGCTTCCTTTTTATAATAATCGCCAAATGACCAGTTACCAAGCATCTCAAATAATGTGTGGTGGTATGTATCGTGACCAACTTCTTCAAGATCATTGTGTTTACCTGAAACACGAATACATTTTTGAGTATCCACTGCTCTTTTGTATTCCCTTGTGCCTTTACCTAAAAAAACATCTTTAAATTGGTTCATTCCGGCATTAGTAAATAGCAAGGTTGGATCATCGAAGGGAACAACAGGTGAAGATTGAACAATGCGATGATCTTTACTCTTAAAAAAATCTAAAAATTGCTGTCTTATTTGACGTGAAGTCATATTTACCTTTTTGAAAACCTGAAGGTAAAAATAACAAAATGAAGCTTAAGCATAAACTTTATTCTGGTGATATTATTAAAGAAAACACGGTAATAATTTTGGCAGAAAAATTGTTAATCAGGGTTATTTATAATACAATTTTGAGATGATATTATGGTAGATACTAAAAACCAAACAAGTGATGTTGAATTAGTTTTATACATTACAGGTTATAACATTACTGCTTTTGAGCAATTGTATGAGCGGTATTCTCCAATTATTTATCCTCTTATAAAAAAAATTATTCGTGATAATAAATTAGCACAAAGTGTACTGCTTAATGTTTTTGCTGTTTTTCTTAAAAGAATTGAATTTTATGATACTGGTAATGATAATGTTTTTACCTGGCTTATGTTACTAAGCCGAAACATTTCTCTCGATACTTTAAGAAGATTAAAACCAGGAAATAATATTTTGAAAACTAATGATAATTATGAGATCGAAGTGATCCTACCCAAATTGTCATCAGTAATTAGTCCAATTGTTTTTGGTGAATCTACAGAAAAAATTAAATCATATAAAAATCATCTCACTGAAGTACAAAGCTTAGTTTTATCACTTGCATATTTTGAAGGATTAAGTGAAGAAGAGATTTCTAAAAGGCTTAACCTTACCGCTGCAACAATTAGAGAAAAGATTTTGAACACTATGGGATCTTTAATGCAATTATATGGTGTAAGTGAAAATCATTTTGGTGTAAGTAAAGACATAATTGATTTAATAAAGCTTGATGTTTTAGGCTGTCTTTCAGAAGAAGAAAAAAAATATATAAATTCACTAAAACAAAACAATCAAGATTTTTTATGGAAAGAATTAGGCGATTATCAAAATTTAACAGCATTACTTGCAACTTCATTGCCAGCAGAAAATCCCCCTGCTGAATTAACAGAAAAGATTGATCAAATATTTGGTAGCGTATTACAAGGGAATGAAGCTGACTACGCAATAAATATTGAACCTGAAACCCTAAAAGCTCCGGACGCTAAACCAAACATTTTGCCAGAAGCTCCAGCTAAAGAAACGACTATAGAAAATAAAGATTTACATGATGTTCCTTTTAAAGCCCCAATTTTAGAAAGCAAAGTACAATCTGATGTTTCTTCAAAAGCCCCAGTTAAAGAGCAGGAAACTTTTCCCGAAATGCACAAAGAAACCAAGCAAGAATTTTCTATTAAATTTAGAGAACCTGATCCCAACCCTCTGTTTATTCTAAAGAAACAAGAAGCAATTAATAAATCTCCTGATTCTATTACTCCGTTAACTAAAGAAAAAGAAAAGATTGAAATTGCAGGGCAAAAAACCAAAACTCAAGCGCCTATTGAACTGACGGATATAAAAAATACTCAACCAGAGCCGGCAAAAGAGGAAAAAATTTTACAGCCTCAAACTATTCAGCCAACCCCGGATAGATTAAATCTTAGTGCAAAGACAAATGAACCAGTAATTTTAAAGAAAGAAACTCTAAAAGAAACAGTAAAAGAGGATAAGGTTTTACAATCCAGAACAGTTCAACCAACATCAGATAGATTAAATATTAATGCAAAGGCAGGTGAAGCGGCAACAATTAAAAAGGAGATGCCGTCGGCTCCCGTAAAAGAAGAAAAAATATCACAACCCCAAACTATCCAGCCAACATCAGATAGGTTAAGTACTGCCGCTAAAAAAGATGAGCCTGTGGTTATAAAGAAAGAGACTCAACAGGTTCCTTTAAAAAATGAAAAAGATTTACAAGAAAAGAAAATTCAATCCACAGTAGTAAGCAATGACGCTAAAACAAAAATCAGTAAGCCGGTACACGTAAAGAAAGATAAGGAAGTAACAGCTGAGAAAAATAAAAATTATGAATCTAAGGTAAGTGAAACAAAAATTTCAAAGGAGAGAATAAATCCGGCGATAAAAGCAAAAGAATCTATCAATGTGGATGAGATAATTTCAAGAATTGAAGACAATGATACGCTAAGTATTTCTGATGAAAAATCGGTTACAGAGATTGACGAAGTTTCAAAGCTTAAGAAAAAGCTAAGGAGAAATTATTTTATAACAGCAGCGTTATTAATTTTTCTTATTACCGCAGGGGCAATTTTTTACTTTAAGTTTAATGGAACGCCGAATAATGTAGCTGATAACAATACTGATTTGGTAAAATCGGACATAAGTTTGCCTGATATTTCTAACTCATCTCAGGCTGAAAATGTATTGACCGAGCAAAACACCGTTATAGATGAAGAACAAAAAACAGAACCGGTACAAACACAAACAGCGCTAACAAAAGTTGAACAAACTGATACCGCATTACCGCTTGGGAAAGTTGCCGGGGTTACCGAAAATAAGATTGTTTCTGATCTAAACACAAATAATAACTCATCAGTTAATAATAATGTTGAACAAACAAAAGAAAATAAAACTGTTGTTGAAGAAAAAAAAATAGTTACTGCCCCGATATCCGAAGTGAAAAAAACAAAGGAAGAACCAGCTTTTTTAGTCGCTGCTGAAGAACAGCCACAGTTGGTTGGTGGATTAAAAGGAATCCAAAGTAAAATAACATATCCCGAAGTAGCAAGAAAAAATGGGATCGAAGGGAAGGTAATTGTTCAAGCCGTTGTTGATGAGAACGGAAAAGTTATCTCTGCAAAAACTCTTAAAGGGATTGGAGGCGGATGTGATGAGGTTGCAATGGATGCAGTAAAGGGAAGCAGGTTTATTCCAGGGAAACAAGGTGGAAAACCGGTTAAGGTTCAGGTTAGTATTCCTATAGTGTTTAAACGTTAAGTTTTAGTTTTGAAAATTAATCCGGCATACTTTATTTATAAATGATTGCTTTTTTAATACTGTAGATATAGTTTTATTATGAAAATAAGAATCAAAATTTAAAAAACGGGTTAAATTGGAAACGGAACTGACTGACAGCGAATTGATTGAAAGAGTTATCAACAAAGACTCTAAGGCTTTAGAAGTTTTGTACGATAAGTACTCGCCCATTTTATTCACTTTGATAAAAAAAATTGTTGGGACTACAGATAGAGCAGAAACTGTTTTGACTGACATTTTTGTTATTATCTGGCAAAAGAGCTACAAATACGATTTAACAACTAATAATCTTTACGCCTGGTTAATTTTATTAACAAGAAACAAATCAATTGATTTTATAAAACGTGTGCATGGTGAAATACAGGAAGATTATACTAATGAATATGAGGATCAGTTTATCATTCCAAAAATTTCATCTGAAATACCTGAGCTTGAAATTAAGCAGGCTTTTGATAAAAGAGGAGCAATTTTTTCAGCAGTAAATAGCTTAACAGAAGCACAGCAATATGTGCTCTCACTCGCTTACTATGAAGGGTTAAATGAATCGGAAATTGCTGGTAAATTAAACATTCCATTGCCTACGGTTAAAACAAAACTGCGAGTTGTGTTAAATAGTATAAAAGATTATCTGATAAAAGAGGAATAACCAATGACTGATGAACAGAAAATTACTGGTTTGATTCCTGCAAAAGCATTGGGCTGTCTAAATCCTGAAGATAATTTAACTGTTCGTTCATATATTGATGAAGGTTTTTCATTTCCGTGGGATGAATTGGGCAAATACCAGACAGTTGCCTCACTTTTGCCGCTTGCCTTGCAATTAGAAATTCCCGAACCACAGTTAAAAGACAATATTGCTTTAAAATTAATTAAGTTAAGCGAAGAACTGCGAACAAAAAAAATTCAGGAAGAAAAAGAACTCCTCGCTTTAACTGAAAATGAAGAAGAAAGAAATAAGATTCCTGAAGAGAATGAAACACAGGAAAATTTAGTTAAGAATTCTCAGCCGGATGATATTAACCAATTATATCCACCTTTTAACATTGATGAAATTGGTTTGCCGGAAGCAGGTGCGACTGAACCATTTACGATTCCTGTTACATCCGAACAAGAGCAAGAATTTGTTAACGTTCCGCCCGAAGTACAGTTAGAGAATTTAACTTCCGATGAAACAGATTTATCGCAAGAAATTTTAACTAACGAAGAAGATAGCATTCCGGAATTGCAAGAAGAAACTCAATATGAAAATAGCGAAGAAGATGTACTTCAGCCTGATCAATTGGATGAAGATAAAATAGTAACAAGGCAAGTTGATGAAGTAGCACAATTAGCAATGGCTTCTGTTCCGCAAGTAGAGGAAAAAATCGTTAAAGAAAAATCCTTAGAATCGTTTAGAGATGGGGACAATTTTAAAAAATCACTTAATGAAAAAATTTACAGAGCATTGGAGCAGGATTTTGACACACTAAAATTCAGTGTTGATGAAAGCGAAAGAAAACTTACAAGAAACCTTTTAATGGCATACGTGGCTATTGCTATTCTTCTTGCCCTACTTATTTTTTCATTCTTTAAATTTACTTCGGATATAAAGTCTCTTGAAAACGAAGTGAAAGACTTAAAGAAAAACATCACCTCCGAACTAATGGATAACGATAACTTTACCCCTGATTATTTTTTCCATTCTTAAATTCAATTCCTATAAAAATAATTATTATACAGAGAATTATAATAATTATCCAAAACTGTTTTAGAAGTTGATAAATTGAGTCTGCAAATAACGCCAGTGTAGATTCTCCGCGGGAGATCATTAACAAAACCCCCATAACAATAAAAATTATTGATAGAACAACCGGAAATTTGCTGATCTTTACCAAAAGATTTGCAAGCAATAAACTTGTTCCAATAAGAATTAATACAGCTGGGATGAAAATTCTTGCCGGTTCATATAATTCAAATAAAGATTGCACAAGCAGTGTTATACCAATTTGGAACAGTATTGCCCCTGAAAATACTCCGGTCCTATATTGATTAAGATAAGAATGATAAAACATACTCATTCCCCAAAACAATCCGGCGTAAGCAATTATTTTGATCCACGATAAATCGATTAATCCAAAAAATTTCAGGAAGATTGAAATAATTATAAATACTATTAAATAAAAATTAAGCGAATGTAATTTTTTCAAAGAATTCTTTGCCCCATACTTGATGCAATTAGATCGGAAGCAAATACTGCACTGCTGTTATGTATATCTAAAATGGGATTAACTTCAGCAACTTCAAGAGAAGACATACAACCGCATTCTGCAATTGCTTCCATCAGAAGATGAGCTTCACGGTAATTTAATCCGCCGGGAACAGGAGTTCCAACCCCTGGGGCAAAGTTTGGATCAATGCTATCAACATCAAAACTTATATGAATATGATCTACCCTTTCCTTAAATTGTTTTAACACACGGCTAATGATTCTGTGAATACCAAGTTTATCAACATCACTCATTGTGTAAACACTGGGATTAAGTTTTTTAATGTTTAATCTTTCTTGTTGATCAATACTTCTCGCAGCTATAATTACACAATTTTCAGGCTTAACCTTTGGGGCAAATCCATACAAATCAACAAGTTCTTTTTTACCCAGTCCCATTGATGCCGCTAAAGGCATTCCGTGTATATTACCGGATGGAGTTGTTTCATCGGTGTTCATATCAGCATGAGCATCAACCCAGATTACACCTAAAGTTAAATTGTTTTTTCTGCAATGGGCTGACACTCCCGCAATTGTGCCAAGA
Organism: Ignavibacteriaceae bacterium; assembly: GCA_049294175.1. GTDB lineage: Bacteria > Bacteroidota > Ignavibacteria > Ignavibacteriales > Ignavibacteriaceae > IGN3. The sequence continues at coordinate 16,857 of JBAQCL010000035.1, forward strand.
GCCATCGAATGATCACCGCCGATACATAAAGGAAACTTTCCCTGTTCCAAAATTTTTTCAACTTTACCGGCAAGAATTCCGGATGTTTTAAGAATTTCATCAAGGTATTGTAACTTTGGATTACCCGGTTTTTGTTTCTCCATAATTTCGATCACAATGTCTCCGGTATCTTCAACCTTGTAACCAAGTTCTGTTAGTTTATTTTCCAATCCAGCTATACGAAGAGCTGAAGGACCCATATCAACTCCACGCCTACCGGAACCAAGATCCATGGGAAAACCAATTATAGTAACCGTTTGCTGTTTTTTATCATTCATAAAGTATTTAGAAATAATGCAAAATTATTTTTGTTAAATTAAATAGAATGATGTAAATATACCATTAACTAAAGACGGCTAACAAATAATTAAATATCTTAATCCTTATATTTTAATGGTAAAACTTTTGGATTATTTAAATTAACAAGGAACATTATGCTGGGATATGATAGCGAACCTCTAATTAGTGTTGGAATTTTAAGTGATAAAAAAATTAAGTTTGAACTTTATGGTGATTTCAGCTCCTTCGGGTTTAAACATTTTTTTAGCGGAAGATTTGAAGCAGAACTTGTTGACAATAGGATTATATGTAAAGGCGATAAAGATAGAATAGAAATAACCGATGAAATAATTTTTGAGCCCCAGGAACCGGAAAGTGAGTCTTTCCTTCTTCGTGATGTCGTAATTGGTGTAAAGTTCCATTGGGAAAGAAAAGAAAAGCAAAGATTCACGCATTCGTTAAAACTTATAAAAGAAAACGGAAAAATTACCGCAATCAATGTCATTCCTATTGAGAACTATCTTACAAGTGTAATCTCTTCAGAAATGAGCGCGAAGTGTTCAATGCCTATGCTCAAAGCAACAGCAATTGTTTCGAGAAGCTGGCTGCTGGCTCAGATCGAAAAATCAAAAACAATTAAAGCAAAACACTCTGATTATCAATCCGTATTTCAGTCAGGAGATGAAATAATAAAATGGTATGATCGTGAAGATCACAAACTTTTTGATGTTTGTGCCGATGATCATTGCCAGCGCTACCAGGGAATAACTAAAGTGACTTCTGATGCAGCAAAAAAGGCTGTACAACAAACCTCGGGGATTGTTATACTTGAAGAAGATCATATTCTGGACGCCAGGTTTTCAAAATCCTGCGGCGGCATCTCCGAATCATTTGAAAATGTTTGGGAACCGGTTAAACATACTTCTTTAACTTCTATTTATGATTACAAATTTATTGCTGATGATTTTGACGATGATTTTACAAAAGAGAAAAATGCTGAGATCTGGATAAAAGGAAATCCCCCGGCATTTTGCAATACACAGGACATCAAAATTCTTAACCAGGTTTTATTAGATTATGATCAGGAAACGAGAGACTTTTACCGGTGGAAAGTTGAGTACACACAATCCCAGTTAGCTGATCTTATTAAAAGAAAAAGTGGAATTGATTTTGGTATGATAAAAGATTTGATTCCAATTGGAAGAGGTTTTTCTTCACGAATAATAAAACTTAAAATAGTCGGGACAAATAAAACTCTTACAATTGGTAAAGAGTTGGAAATCAGACGAACGCTATCAGAAAGTCATCTTTACAGTTCTGCTTTTATTGTAGAAAAATCCGGCTATATTGACGAATTGCCTGAAAAATTTCTGTTGCGCGGCGCCGGTTGGGGACATGGTGTTGGTCTTTGCCAAATTGGAGCCGCTGTTATGGCAGAACAGGGTTACCAGTTTGATGAAATTCTTATACATTATTTTAGAAATGCCAAGCTAAAAAAGATTTATTGAAAAATTCAGAATTAGATTATCACACAGATTTTGAGAAAGTTTAGATGAAAATTCTTTTTCCCTGCTTGTCCAAAAGTTGGGGCGGAATGGAAATGGTTACTCTTACCGGCATTCAACAACTAATAAAGCAAAACATTAAAGTTCGATTAATCTGCGCGGAGGAATCCCGCCTGCATTTAGAAGCAGACAGCAAGGGAATCATTATTCATCCGATTAAAATTAGAAAAATAATTAGCCCATATGCTATTCTTAAATTATCATCTATTATCAGGAAAGAGAAATATGATCTTATTCATACCCATGCTTCAAAGGATCTGTGGTTGATTGTTCCGGCTTTAAAGACAATTAATAGTGCGGTTCCGCTTGTACTTACAAAACATATAGGATCATTTATAACAAAACGAGATATTATTCATAATTGGTTCTATAAGCGAATTACAAAAGCAATTGCCATCAGCAGTGTTATAAAACGAAACCTAAAAGAAACCACCTCGCTAACTGAACAAAACATTCAAGTGATTTTTAACGGTGTTAATTTAGAAAAATTCAACCCGCAAAAAGCAGATAGAACAAAACTAAGAAATGAGTTAAAACTTACGGATTATGATTTGCTTATCGGAATGACTGCGAGATTTAGTCCGGGGAAAGGACATGAAGAATTTTTATTGGCAGCAAAAGAATTAAGTAAAAAGAACTATTCCAATCACATCAAGTTTGTTATCGTCGGTGAAGCAAGTCGTGGTGAAATCGAGTATGAAAAAAAGATAAAGAACCTTATCGTAACTTATAATTTAGAAAATGTTCATTTCCTTGGATACAGAATAGATATTCCCGATGTACTTGCCGCTATGGATATTCTCGTACTGCCTTCACATGCTGAAGCATTTGGCATCGCATTGGTTGAGGCAATGGCTATGGAAAAAGCTTCTGTTTGTTCTAATTCGGATGGAGTGCTTGATTTTGCTGTTGATAACGAAACGTCATATTTATTTAAAGTTAAAGATGCGAATGACTTGAAATTAAAACTTGAGAAATTAATCTTTGATGAAGATAAACGAAAAATATTTGGACTTATTCCCGGCAAAGAGTTGTTGAACTTTTTGACCTTAACAAAACAACAGATCAAACGATAAAACTTTACTCAAAACTAATTAAAGAAAACAAATGAAAGTTATAAGCGAAGATATTATAATAAAAAAATATATTGATGAAAATAATTTTTCAGAAGCACTAAGGCAATTGTTTGACATTCAAAAAGAAGAATGGTCAATGCTTGCAAGCGGATTTAAATCTCTTGGTACTGTGAAATCAAAATCATTCCAGTTCAACGGGTTTAAACTAAAAGCTCAGTTCAACGCAGGCAGAATAATCTCAACATCTGCAAAGGTTGATCCTAAATCTATAAGCGAAAGAAAATGTTTTTTATGTGTTGAAAACCTTCCCATAGAACAAAAAGGTATTTTGTATAATGACAAATACATTATGCTCTGTAATCCATTTCCAATTTTTCCGACCCACTTTACATTAACGTACAAAGAACATCAGCCGCAGAGAATTCTTGATACTTTTACCGATATGCTGGATTTAAGTAAAGACATTTCAAAATATTATACGGTTATTTATAATGGGCCGCGGTGCGGAGCCTCAGCACCGGATCATTTGCATTTTCAGGCAGGCAATAAATTTTTTATGCCCATTGATGATGAGTTTCAACAAATAAAAAATGAGTATGGACAAGAGATATTTGAAGATGAGAATCTTTCAGTTTTTGCCATTGATGATGGATTAAGAAAATTTATCTCGATTGAAAGCATTAATAAAGAATTGATTGAAAAAACTTTTAATAAATTTTACCTGACTTACTCCGGGTTGATGAATGAGAAATTGGAACCGATGATAAATCTTGTTTCGTTCTATGAAGAAGAGTCCGGTTGGCGAATAATAATATTTCTTCGTGCAAAACATCGTCCGGCAGTTTTCTTCACGGAAGGGGATGAAAAAATGCTCGTAAGTCCTGCGGCTATTGATCTTGGCGGTGTTTGCATTTTTCCGCGTGAAGAAGATTTTAAAAAAATTACAAAAGATCAAATAGGGGATATTTTTAAAGAAGTGTTTGTGGATAAAAAAAAATTAGAGACTGTTATAAAATCATTAAAACAGGTTTTATAAATTTATCTTTGCTATAACTAAATGATAATTTTTCAGCCTCACGTATTCACATCTAAATGATATCAAGAATTATATTTTTTCCTGACTCATCAAATGTTCAAAAAATTCCATATTAGGTGAGCTGGAATTTGAAATTATAATTTTGATTATCGCCGTAAGCGGAACAGATAAAAGCATTCCCACGATTCCCCAGATATAACCCCAAACCAAAACAGAAAGTAAAATTAATAATGGGTTTAAATTTAACTTGTTCCCAAGAATCATCGGCTCTGCAACGTTAAATGCAAGTGTTTGTATCACCGCCATTAAAACTAAGACAAGAATCATTGTTCCAAAAGAATCAAATTGAACTAAAGTAAAAAGGACAGGAAATATAAGTGCGGCAGCAGAACCTATGGTTGGAATGAAATTGAAAAGGGCAACAAATAATCCCCAAACGATAGGGTAATCAACGCCCACTATACTTAAAACAATTGCCGTGACGATTCCAGCAAAAAGATTAACTCCAAATTTTGCAATAATATAACGTTGTATTTGCTCTGTAATTTTTTTAAAAGTATTCTCAAGTTGTTGTTCGCGTAGATGTCTTTCATGTTGAAATTCATCCAAGAGTTTTTGCTCATCAACTGTTTTTTCGGTGAGTTGCAGGTGTTTCTTTATTTTTTTTAATTCAGGACTAACTTTTTTAAAAACATATCGATGTTTTATCGCTTCATAAATAGTTTGGTTGCCGGATAGAACAAAAACAAAAAAGAAGAGAACAAATAAAATACTTCCAAGCAAAGAAAGCGTGGAAGAGAAAATTCCACCGGCAATATTTTGTAAATCAAATTTTGCAAGCAGTTGATCAAAAGAAAATTGGGTAAAGAACGGGTCAATAATTCCCCATGAAACGGCAACGTTTCTAACCATATTGCTTAATTTATCCCCGTAGAATGGCAAACCATCTGCAAACTGTGAAAAGGAATCAACAAGTAATCTTCCGACTCCATAAAGCAAAATAGATATTATCAGTATATCAATTAATATAATGATGAACATTGGAATTTTTTTATTTCCTAGCCAGGTATTAAGCGGAGAAAAAACGAAGTACAGAAAAAATGCAATGATCAACGGAATAAAAATATTGCTTAGTTCTTTCAGCATAATTCCGATAACAACAAAACCTATAATTGTTATAAAGAATTTTGTTGTTCCATCGGTTTGATTTTTCTTTGCCATTGTTTTTGTAATATTCTTAATTACATTCCGTCACACTCAGTCTGTTGAAGTGCGACAAATAGTTTAAACTTATTTTTTTACTAATCCACCCGGAGTTTGTGGAGTTGATAATAAATGCTGAAACAATTCCCACCGTTTGACGGGATTATTTTCAGTTCCTCCGTTTCGTTTTATATAGTCATTAACTATGTCCATTCCTAAATTATAATTAATCACATAACTCCTGTACTTTTCGATAAACGAAACATATTTATCTGCGCTTTCTGTGGTACGCAAAGCATTCTTTTGCAGCCATTTAACTGTTTGTTCGCGGGTCCATTTACCATCAAGATAATTTCTTGCAGCTTCATTTCCCGAATAACTAAATCTCTTTTGCAACTCCAAAATTTTATAATAAAGATCGGCTTCATTCGGATTTAAACCGGCAAGCGGAAAAAGTACTTCTTTTTCAAATTTGATTCGTTCATCTCCCGGAAAAGCCATTTCAATACCGAAATTAGCAGTTCCTTCTGCAATTAATGATTGCGGTGAAAACAAATTATAAATCTTAAATTCAACCCAATTTCTTTTCTTTGCAAGATTTTCTTCCAGCAGTGCATTATAAACATGATGTCCCGGATATCCTTCGTGCGAGGCAAGGTCAATTGCGCGATCAATATAAATAGGTAAATCCGTATTAACCTGAATTACACTATAATAATTCCCTTTGTACCAATTGTAAGCTCCCCACGGTTTATCTTTTACATATTCAACGGTAAATGATTCATTTTCGGGAAGTTTAATATAAGCAAGGGTTCTTGTCCTGCACTCTTTAATCGCGGCATCAAAAACATCTTTAAGTTTGCCGGTCGGAATAACAAATTTGGTTTTAAAATCGTTCAATCGTTTTGCAACATCGCCTTTACCGGGAAGAATTTTATCAAGATCGGTAATTGCTGATTGAAAATATTCGTCATTATGTGTTGGAGCCGAGGCATCATAAAGAGCTTTTGTTTCCTCATCAAATGGAAGAGCTACTCCATTTAACATTGCTATTTTTGTTTTACATGCAAGCAATTGTTTGTAAAGATACCTGAATCGAAGTGTTTCCAATTCCGTGGCTTTGTATTTGCCAAGAGATTCAAGCTCATTTAGAAGTTCATCAGTTTTAGTTGATAAATTTTTATACGCTGTTGAATCAAACGGCAAACCAGACTTTAAATTTGTTCGCCATTCTTTGGGTCCGTAATAAGCGTCAACAAAATCGGCATCGTACTGCCCGATATTTAAAACAAGCTTAACATAATCTTCTGCTATCATATTCATTTTTAACTCAAGATCACTTGGTATAATTGTTTCTTTTTTTTCATTGCAGGAAATAAAAGTTAATATAGCAATTAAAGTTAAAATTATTTTATTCACTTTTTGTCCTGTTTTTTCTTGCATCAATAAAAGATTTAACTGCCAAAATTAAAAACACTAAACAAAGTACAGCCATAATTGCCTGCACAGTAACGGCGGCAGGTCTTGCTGTTTCCGCACCACCAAGCATTTTGAAGAATTTAATTAGTCCGCTTACAGTGCCGGCAAATCCTAATAAATTAAGAACAGCCGCTCCGTGCATTGCGTGCTTTAAGTATTTTTCATTTAATCCAACCCAGCCCAAAATTAACATTGGGATTCCGAAAAAAGTTGGGATAAGCGCAGTAATGCTTTCACTGCTGATTCCAAAGTAACTATACAACCCCATTAAAATAAAAAACACACCATACACAATTGAAAGTTTAGCCATTATATCTCCTTAATTATTTAATACTAATATCAAATATTCAAATCCCGAAGCATTTAAAGAAATCGTATTGTTTTTTACTTCAAACACTTTTCCACTAACCAAATCCGTTGCTGATTTTATTTTATATATAGCGGGTAAATCCAAATCAACACTAACAGCATCGGGATTTTTATTTACAATTGTTAAAATTCTTTCATTCATATCAGAACGCAAATAAGCATAAATATTTTCATCTGCTTGCAGAGTTAAAAAATCTCCGTAACGTAAAGCAGAATGTTCTTTTCTTATGTGAATCAGTTTGCTTACATCATTTAAAGTCTGTTTTTCATATTCATTTAGCTGATCATCAAATCGCATCATTCTTCTGTTATCGGGATCGGAAGCGCCTGTCATTCCAATTTCATCACCGTAATAGATAATTGGAATTCCGGGAATTGTTAACAGGTAAGCAAGATGTAATTTTAGTTTATCATAACTTTTCGGATCGTCAACTTTTGGCGGATTGTTCCATGCAAAATCACTTGCTCTTCCATCGTTAATTGCAAGATCGCCATCAGCATAAGCCATATAACGTATCTTATCGTGGCTATCCATTATGTTGCCCATCAGGTTGTTGTTTCCAAAAACCTGAAAACTTTTTTGCATTTGATAATCAAGTAATTTAAAAGAAGCCTTCTCATCAAGAAAAGTCGGGATTGCAACATCATACAAATTAAAATTGAACTGCGCGTTTAACTGTCCGTTATTTACATAAGAAGCTATAAGATCGATTCCACCAAAAGTTTCACCGATTTGATAAATTTCTTTGTGCTGCGGAATTTCAATTTCTCTTTTTAGTTTTGTTGTTAACAAGCGCCAGTATTTATTTGGAACATGTTTTACGGCATCATGGCGAAATCCATCTGCGCCTGTAACCTTTAACCACCACACAGTATTATCAGTCATAAACTCAAGAGCTTCATAAGAATCTGAATAATCGAATGACGGCATATAAGGTTCAAACCAGGTTGTTAATCTATATTCATCCCAGAGTCTCAAATTCAATCGTCCGTTTGGAAGATTATAAGTTCCAAACCAGTCACGATGATCTTTCCACATCCAATGTTCTTGATGAACATGATGCGCAACGTAGTCCCAGAAAATTTTAATATCTTTATTATGAGCATCATCAACAAGTTCTTTTGCCAGATTCATATTTCCAAAATGTTCTTCAACTTTTGTTGCGGAAACAGGCCAGTAGCCATGATACCCAGTGTACCATCTGTGTGGCGCCGGGTATTCACGATAAGCATTGTTTGTGTTATCAACAATCGGGGAAATCCATAGTGCGTTAACTCCAAGTTTATCAAAATATCCCTCCTGTATTTTATTAACTATGCCTTGTAAATCTCCACCTTGATAATTTGCCGGAGTAAAAAGCGAATCGTGTATAATAGGATCATCATTTGATTTATCGCCATCGCTAAAGCGATCAACCATCATACAATAAATGATATTATCACTGAGTGTATGAACTCCTGAATTTCCTGCGGCAAATCCATCCTGTAACTGAACTGTTTGAATGTTGGTAGTCTTGCCCATCATGTTAACTGCAATGCGTATGAAATGATTACCAAACAGCATTTTACCTTTTGCAATAAGAGTGATTTCTTTGCCATTGATTTGAATAAGTTCTGAGGGAAATATTTTATTATCAAATAAAACAATCAGCCAATCCTTATTAACACTCATGCTACGATCAATATTTTCAGGTTTGTTATTTCCCTGGGAAAAATAAAAACTTAGCTCAAGCTCATCCATTCCTTTTTCTGATTCAAGCACGTGCAAAAATATTTTATCTTTTGTGGATTCTTCAATTATTCGAAGCGAGTTATAATCTCCCATTCCGTTTGAAACTTTAACAGGATTTGCGGGATCAACAACTTCTTTTCCGTCCACAAAATATTTGTACTCATATCTTCCGGGATCCAATGGAATTTCAACCTCAAGCACACCATCACCATTAGTGTCTGTCATCGGAAGATTGTGTCTATCCCAACTGTTAAACTGTCCAAATAAACTTACTTCATTTTCTCCGGTTTGTGGTTTATAAGTAAAAAGATATTTGGGGGTTTGGGTAAGTTTAACAAGAATCTGATAGGTTTCCCCGGCAAGTTTAAATGAAACTAATTCCATTCCGGCAAAAAATTTATGCGGTGTTAATGAAACTTCCATCGTTGAGTTATCATAACTAACATCTACATTTTCGCTTGAAGTAAACTGAACATCATAATTATCAGAATAAAATAGATCGCTTATTAAGACTTTTGTTGTTTGGTCTTGCAACAAATTTATTGGTTGAATTAAGTCCTGAATTGTTTGAGCAAAATTTATTGTGCAAAGAATAGTCGTTGTAATAAATAAAATCTTCTTTAACATTATCTTATCCCGTAGTGTTGTTTGTGATATTTAATAAATTTATCAGGAACTATAAAAAGTGTATGGACTTTATTGATTTAAGTTTTTCTTAAATCAAATTTACGAAAAGAGGCTTAAAGATGAAGTGGAAAAACAAGAATTACTTCAGATCATTTATATCGTCAAGAACATAACAATAATTATGTTTTGTCATTCCTACTCTGGGATAGTAATCAACTGCCGCCGGAGCAGAAAGAAGAATTAGTTTTGCTTGAGGAGCGATTTTTTTTGTTTCTTCAATTAACCTTTTCCCGATTCCTTTTTTTTGATATTTAACATCAACAGCAAGGTCTGATAAATAAGTACAATAAACAAAATCTGTAATTGAGCGGGCTACGCCAATTAACTTTCTATTTAAGCGCGCAGTAACAATTAAATTGGCATTATTGCACATTGAAGAAATTCTCTGTTCGTCGTCTATGGATCTGCGTTTGGCAAGCGTGCTGTTTTTAAGCACTTCAATAAATTCGGCAGGATCTAACAACTTTTCAAAAGCGTAAATTATTTCGTCCATATCTTATCTCCATAAATAAAAAAAAGCGAAGAACATAGCGGCTCTTCGCTTTAATTAAACTGACCGGAAACAGATTATAAAGCTGCGTCCTTTGCTGCTTTAGCTATTCTGAATTTCAATACTTTCTTTGCAGGAATAACCATTGTAGCGCCTGTGGCAGGGTTTCTTCCCATTCTTTTCTTTCTGTTAACAACAAGTAATTTACCCAAGCCAGGAATTGTGAATGACTTCTTAGCTTCTTTATAAGATAAAGCTATAAGTTCATCAAGAAACTGACCGGATAACTTTTTTGTTGTGCCGGTTTTTTTTGATAGATGATCAAGGATCTGTCCTTTGGTCATTGGTTTTGCTGCCATAGATAACCCTCTCCTTTTTAATTAAATTAATATTGATTACGTGAGTGAAAATAATTAATATTTTTTTCAAATGAAACGATTCTAAAATAAAAATATTTTTTTAATCTTACTTCCACACCAATAAATTAAGGGCAAAATGATTGCATAATGTCTTTAAAACAATTGCCGTACTTTTGATGCAGAAATGTTTATTCATTATTTTTAATCAACACTAAAATTAACTTGCTTAAATAACCCTTAATGATACGTTTTATCATATTTATTTTTTTATTTTCATTCTCAGCTTTATTTGCACAAATTGTTGATTCAACTAATGCGGGAATTATTTTTATCCCCGATTCTGTTATTACGAAAAGTGATTCTCTTTCAATTACCGACTCTTCTTTAACCGTTGCAAAACGGGATTCAATTGCCCCAATTTATTCCACCCCGCTAACTGAAAAAAGTTTTTTGTTACGCCGCCCGGAATTGTTGAGGACGGAATACAAGTATGCCGGAGATTATCTCAGGTTATTCCCATTTAATTTTATAAAAGATTTGGGATTTCCGGGTCAGCCCAATGAAACAATTCTCTATGGAATCGGCAGCACAGGCATCAGTTTTTTACAGGATGGTATTTCTTATAATGATCGCTATTCTAATTCATTAAACCTAAACCTTATACAAAGTGAAGACATTGATTCGATAGAAATTATTCCATTGCCTCGCGGATTTCTTTACGGCGCTTACAACAATCCCGTCAGTGTAAATTTTATCACCAGGGATTTCATCACCCGTCAACCTTATTCAAGGATCAGGTATTACCAGGGACCAGACAGAGAATCGATGCTTGACGGCAGTTTTAATTTTCTTATCACCAAAAGATTACTTGCTTCATTTGATATTACCAACAGAATAGTTGACAGCACATACGATAACACAGAATTTTCTATTTGGCAGGGAAAGATTAAACTAAAATATTTGCTGTCAAATGAGGTTAATATAATTGCCTCTTACAATTACAACGATTATACAGCGGGATACAGCGGCGGCGCTGATATAGACAGCATTAAAAAAATTGCGCCTGATAATGTAAACGGCACATTGTATGATTACAATGCTTCCCTTATGATTTATCCCAATGGTGAGATTTCAACATTAACTCACTTACCAAAGCTAAGATTTCTGATTAAACCAACAAGCTGGTTAAAAACAGATGCCAGTTTATTTTATCTATATTCCCAAAATGAAAAAAAATCTTATGCCTATGATTATTCAGAAAGCAAAGTTTATGGATTAAATATCCGCAATGATGCCGGCTATAACATCTTCAATCTGCAAATAAACTTTGATTATGAAAAAGTGGATCAATACAAAAGCTATTCCCTTTATGACACGACCAATACCGTAAACATCTATCAAGCAAATTACAATATTTATTCCGTTGCGGGAATATTATCTGCAAATGTTGGCGACGGCAGATTTGTACCTTCTTTATTTTATAAACTTTCGTCAATTAAAGGAAACCCGGCTAATCTTGAATCAGAACTAAGCGAAGATAGTAAAAGTTCTGGTGTGGGAGTTGATTTAACTTTTAGGGCGATGGATGACTTAAATTTTTATTTCGGCTATTCTGTTATTGGCAAATATTTTTCAGACAATAGCAATAAACTTTTGTTTGAAGTTGGCGCAAAATACCAATCAGATTTTTTAACAGCAGACTTAAAATATTTTATCAATAATTATAATTACGGATTTTATACCGGCGGAGTTTTTTATAGATATATCGAGTTCGGCGATGTTAACGGAGTCGGATTAAATTTTAAACTAAATTATTGGAAATTACTTCTGGAATCTAATTTCTCGTATTATTATTCTAACGATAACAATTTTGTTGGCGTTCCTGATTATCAAACACAAACAGGAATTTATTATAAAGATATTTTATTTGATAAAAATCTTGATCTGAAAACCGGTTTTGTTTTTTACTATACAGGAAAGAATAATGTTTACACTGATGAACATGGACTTTTAACCGTTCCTTCATCAAACAAAGTGGATTTTACGCTGGCAGGGGAAATTCAAAAAACCGCAATTTTATATTTCCTCTGGCAAAATCTTTTTAATAACAATTATTATATCACGCCTTATTATCCGATGCCAAGCCGCACTATAAGATTTGGCGTTGCGTGGGAATTGTTTAATTAAAAATATAGTTCAAATTAGTTTTCAGTTATTTTCAAAGACTAAGCATCTCTTTAAACTTAACAGCTTGCCTTCGCGAAACTTCAATTTTATGTCCGCCTTTTAATTTTGCAAGCAATCCGCCGTTAAGCCAGGGTTCAATATTTTCAACCCATTTAAGATTAATTATGTGTTTTCGGTTTGCACGGAAAAATGATTTGCCGTCTAATCTTTCATCAAGATAATTTAATGTCCTTAAAATCAGAGGTTTGTTTTCATCAAAATATAATCTCACATAGTTTCCTTCGGATTCAAATAAGCGAACTTTTTCTAACTTAACAAACCAGCACTTATCTCCATCCTTAACAAAAACCTGGTCGTCGGCAGTTAATGCTTCGTGATATTCATCATAAACCTTATCTTTTCTTTTTCCTTCAAGCAATTTTTTTACCGATTCTTCAAGCCTTGAAGGTTCTATCGGCTTTAAAAGATAATCAAGTGCACTAAACTCAAACGCTTTAAGCGCATATTCATCATAAGCAGTTGTAAAAATAACTTTAGGCACTTTATCCAACTCTTCAAGTAAATCAAATCCTGATTTGCCCGGCATTTGAATATCAAGAAAAATAACTTCGGGATTTAATTCAGATATTTTGTTATGTGCATCATCGGCATTTACAGCTTCGCCAACAATTTCAATTTCTTTAAACGGTTCTAATAGTCTGATAAGTTCAGTGCGGGCAAGTCTTTCGTCATCAATAATTAATGCTTTCATTTTTATTATCCTCCTAATGGAATTATTAACTTTGCAAGAACTGTGTTATGGGTTTTATTACTTAATGTAAGCGATGCTTTTTCTCCATACAATAAGACTAATCTATGTTTTGTATTACTAACACCAAAGCCGTGTGAATTTTTTAATGCATCCTCATTAAATTTACCTGAATTTTCTATTTCAATTATTAAGTTTGATTTTTGAATTTTTGCATCAATTGAAACATCTCCTCCGCTGGTAATTTTTGAAATGCCATGCTTTATACCATTCTCAACCAAAGTTTGCACCATCATTGGCGGAATTTCAACTCTTTCGGCTTCGGGCGTACATTGAATTTGATAATTCAGTCTTTCTTCAAAACGTATTTTTTCAAGATCAAGATAGTCCTGGATTGTTTTTAACTCTTCTGCAAGCGGTACAGTTTCCGTTCTTTCTATTTTTAAAGTATAACGCATAAGATTGGAAAGTTTTGTTATCGCATCTTTTGCATTTTGCGGATCTTCTTCAATCAAAGCACGGATGCTATTCATAGCATTAAACATAAAATGCGGATTTAGCTGTGCTTTAAGTGTCTTTAATTCAAAATCTTTTACAGCAGCTTCAAAAATTAAAGATTCAATTTCTGCTTTTTTTGAATTTTCAAAAAAATGAATTGCAAAATATATTAATGACCAGACAAGTATAGTGCTGGAAACATTTAAAACTCCCGCAATAAATATTGCAGTAAGATTGTGCGATTGTCTTTCAACTTTTAATAGATAACCTGAAAAATATTCCGGAACATAAATAATCAAACCAACGAGAAAACTTGCAATCAAAACACGGGGAATTATTTTCTTCAAAGGAAGGTTAGTCCAGTTATGCCTTTTTATGTATATGCGATAAAAATGAGAAAAGATAATTCCATAGACACCCAGTAAAATCCATAGTAATATTCTGTTTAGCGGGACAGCTTCAAAAGAAGAAATTATAAGAAGGTTTATAAGTACAAATAAACCCCAGCCGGAAAATTGAGATATCCAATATAAATTGTTTCGTTTCATACTATTGATAATCTCGCTTTTTCTTTCAGGGTTTTTTCTGCTCAAACTAAAATTAATATTAAACGCTGTGCTGTTCATATCAAATATAATCTTATGCTAAATAAAAGAGAATCGTTACTATTTTTAGTAAAAGAAAGTTATGAGACAAGCGTTTGAAAACAGGAATATTTTTTATGGTTGGTAAAGAAATATGATAGGTGGAAATAAGAACGATAAAGATGACATCCTTTTAAAAGATGTCATCTTTATCATAAATCAATCATAAAGAAATTATATCATTATAAATTATAAACGCCATTAAAAGAAGCAATAAAACAAACCCGGTATTTTGTATTGCCATTTTTATTTTGATCGGAATTTCTCTTTTGAATATGCCTTCTATTAAAATCATAACAAGATGTCCGCCATCAAGCACAGGAAAAGGCATTATATTTATAATTGCCAAACTTAGACTTAGCAAAGCAAGAAAATATAAAAAACTTGAAATACCGTTATCGGCAGATTTAACTGCTATTTGTGCAATTTTAATTGGACCTCCAAACGCTTTTCCTACTTCAATGTTGCCTGCAAAAACTTTTCCAACCATAGAAAAAGTTAATGCTGTCATCTTTTCAATATCTTTCCATCCAAGAAAAATGGATTCGAAAAAACCAAAAGTGCGCATTTGAGTTTTACCCAGAAAAACATTGCCTAAAGCCGCTCCTATTTTACCATCCTGACCCGGAGTTACGGCTAAATTTACCGTGTCCTTATCTCTCAAGAGCATTATCGGTAATTGGGTTCCTTTATTAGAAGAAATTATTTCTATAGCTTGACTTGGTGTATATAGATTTGTGTTGTTTAGAGATAATAAAATATCACCAGCCTTTAATCCTGCACTTTCGGCAGGTGAATTTTTTAATACTTCGCCGATAGCAGGTTTAACACCTTCGGGAATTAAAAACAATCCTTTTGATTCATCATCAGGTATTAATTTTCTTTTAATAGTTAACTTTTCTTCCGCACCGTTACGCAAAACTTTAACATTTATATTTTCGCCAAGAGTATTAATAAATATTTCAGCTCTTAAATCTTCCCAATTAGAAACAGACTTTCCATTAACACTAACTATTTTATCTTCAGATTTAAATCCTGCGGAATCAGCTTTGCTTCCGGGCTCAACAAATCCAATTGTTGTTGTAGGCGTAATAGGTTTTCCCTGAAAAAAATTAGCGCCCCAAAAGATTACCCAGGCAAGCATAAGATTCATAAATACGCCGGCAGTAATTACAAATACTTTTGCCCAAACAGGTTTTGCGCGGAATTCATACGGTTGCGGTTCTGTTTCGGCAAAACTGGCATCCATACTTTCATCAACCATTCCCGCAATTTTAACATAGCCTCCTAACGGCAGTAAACTTAACCTGTAATCCGTGTGTCCTTCTCCATCAAAATCTTTTGGAAGTTCTCCAAATGAAAATCCGGATTTTTTATTCCACCCGAATAATCTTTTTCCAAACCCGATTGCAAAAACATCGGCACGCATTCCACTGAGTTTAGCTGCAGCAAAATGCCCAAACTCATGAATAAAGACTAAGACACCTATTGTGATCGCAAAATAAATTATATAATCCATCTTACTAGTAAACTCCTTAAACTAAATCTATTTATTATTTCATATTTAAAAAATGATCCTGGATTCTTGACCCTAGATGCTGGATAAACACGCTTTTTTATATCAATTATTTATCGCTTAAATGATCAGCTTGTACTGATTGTAAAAAACGATTGATCTTTTTTCCTAATAACTCTATTTTGTTGTGAATGTTATCATAAAAAATTTTATCAGTTAATGATCCTGTTTCAAATAAAGTTTCCAAATGATCTAAAGTCTCATCGTTTGATGCCAAAGCAAATGTGATAAATCATATGTATTCATTTTTATAATTTCTTCTTCCATATCCCTCAACAATATTTGATTTAACAGATTTACTTGATCTTCTAATCTGGCTGCCTTCTTCATACATCTCAAATTTTGGCAATTCTAAACTCATTTTGTGTAATTCAATTACTACTTCTCTTGATAGCTGCCAAATTTCTAGATCTTTATAATTCATTTATTCCTAGTTAGATATTTAAAGCAAAATTTTAAGTCCACCACTAAGTATCCAGTATTTAGAATCCAGCATCCAGAAGAAACTCTCTTGTTTTTCTATCACACTCAAAAATTGTTTCTATATCCGGATCGGTATGATTTTCAATCTTATCCAGAGCTTTGTTAATCAAAACTGGAATTTGAGAAAATTTAATTTTCTTGTCTATAAACAAGTTAACAGCAACTTCATTTGCTGCATTCATAATACACGGCGCCGTTCCACCAGTTTTAATTACATCAAACGCTAATTTTAAACATTCAAACTTATTAAAATCCGGTTCAAAAAACGTTAGACCGTTTGTAGCTGATAATTCAGCCCTTTTAAAATCATTCTTAAATCTTTCCGGAAACGTAAGCGCATACTGAATCGGCAATTTCATATCCGGCAACCCAAGCTGTGCTTTAATTGATCCATCAACAAACTGTACCATAGAATGAACAATTGATTGGGGATGAATTACAATATTAATTTTTTCAACCGGTAACCCAAATAACCAATGTGCTTCGATAACTTCAAGCCCTTTATTCATCATCGTTGCGGAATCTATTGTAATCTTGCTGCCCATTTTCCAGTTTGGATGGTTTAACGCCTCATCAACAGTAACATTTTCAAAAAAAACTTTTTCTTTGTTCAAAAACGGCCCGCCAGAAGCAGTTAAGATTAACTTTTCTACTTCATCCAAATTTTCACCAACAAGGCATTGATAAATTGCAGAATGCTCGGAATCAACCGGAATTATTTCTGCACTGTTTTCCAAAACAAGTTTGGTAACAAGTTCTCCGGCAACAACAAGAGTTTCTTTATTTGCAAGTGCGATCCTCTTTCCACGCTTAATCGCTTCAAGAGTCGGGGCTAATCCGGCAAAACCAACAATAGCGCCGAGTAAAATATCATAATCTCTTTCCGAAGAAACTCTCAGCAGTTCTTCATCACCTACAAGGATTTCACATAAATTGCCAATATTAGAATGGAGTTCTTTTGCTTTGGATTCATCGGTAACAACAACAAATTCCGGATGAAATTCCTTTATTTGCTGCTCCAAAATATCAATTTTTGAATTTACGGTGAATCCGGTAACAATAAATTTATCTGGAAATTTTCTTACTACATTAAGTGTATTAACGCCAATAGAACCGGATGAACCTAAAATTAAAATTTTCTTCATTTTCATATAATTTAACGGCTAAAACTATCAAAGTATGAGAAGATTAGCAATGTAATTCACGCATATAAATGCCCGGTTAATAGTTGCTATGCAAAACAATTCTGACGAATTTGCATTGAGTGTTAAAAAATGTGTCAAAATTTATTTTTTTATCACACGGAAACATTTTACTTTTTTCTTCATCTTTTATATAAGAGTTCAAGGGAAAATTGATAGAAAAAGAAAATCAAATAATTGAATTCACAATTCTTTTCAATAAATACAAGAAAAGAGTTTATAACTACGCATTAAAGATGTTAAATGATCAAATGCGTGCGGATGATATTGTGCAGGACGTTTTTATAAAGTTATATGAAAATCTTGATCACATTCATAATAAACAAAGCATTCAGTTTTGGCTTTTTAAAACAGCACGGAATGAAATTTTTTCTTTTTTCAGAAATAAAAAAAACAAAAAGTTGTTTACAAACACTATGGATTTAGATGATGTTGAAATTGAATCCTCACAATCACTTTCTGATGAAATTGAAAACAAAGAACTGAACAAACTAATTTTAAATGAACTTGATAATATGAATGAAGATTTTCGAGAGGTTTTTATTTTAAGAGAATATTCGGGATTAAGTTATAAAGAAATTGCTTCACTTTTAGAAATTGATGAAGAGCTTGTAAAAAGCAGGCTATACAAAGCACGGCAAAAACTGGCAAACAAGATTTCAAAATTGGTTGATTAAAAGGTAAGAATATGAACGATAATAAATTATTAGAAATGATAAACGCTTACTTTGACGGCGAGCTTGATAAAAACAAAGAAGTTGATTTGTTTTCTTTACTCGCGAAAGACCAAAGTGCAAGATATTATTTTAAACAATTAAGTTTAATAAGAAATACTGTTGACAATTCCAAAGAAGATTTTCCTTCTGATTTGGAAGAAAGAATTTTAAGATCAGTTGGGTCAAAATCTGCAGCAAAAACCGGAATGCTTTCCAACATAAAAATATTCTCTGCGATTTCTTATGCCGCCGCATTGATTTTACTTTTCTTAAGCGGGTATCTTTTCTTTAAAGTTTCTAACTACCAGGAAAGAGTTGATAATCTTTCACAACAAATGATGATGCAGACAAAAACAATACAAATGCTCTACAACAGTTTACCCGGAGTTGAAGTACGCGCAACTTATGATAACGAAATTATTATAAAACCAAATAGCTGAGGATAATATGAAAACAAAATTATTTTTGCTGATACTTCTTTTTATAATTCCTTTTGGATGTAAGGAAGAAAAACAAATTAAAATTATTCCTGCTGATGAGATGTATTATACATTTAATCAATTAGATACTCCTCCCCAATTTATATCCAATGATTCAACCAAAGCGAATACAGAGTTTGTGAATTTATCAACTATGGTTAATGATTTATACAAAAAATTGCCCGATAATGAGCGAAAAGATTTTCAACTAAGCTACCAATTTCTCGTTAATAAGAATGGGCATATCGATAAAATCCAAATTGTTAAAAGTAACTTTCCACAAATAGATAAAAAGATTGCTGAGACAATTAAAGATTGGAAGTTTCAACCGGCAATAAAAGATGGGAAAAAGGTTAATTTTATTTTCCCTTGGTCAATTAATCTTAATAATGAGAATAGCGAATACTTAGTTGCTGTTGAAGAAATGCCTGAATTACTCGGTGGATTAAAAGGGCTTCAAAGTAAAATAAAATATCCTGAGATTGCTAAAAGGGCAGGCATAGAAGGAAAAGTTTATGTTTTAGCTTTTATAGATGAGAATGGAAATGTAGCTAATGCAAAAATAATAAAAGGTGCAGGTTATGGAATGGATGAGGCTGCTTTGGATGCAGTTAAACAAACTAAGTTTATTCCCGGAAAACAAAGAGGCAAGCCTGTAAAAGTACAAGTGACTATTCCAATAATATTTAAGTTACAATAAAATTAATTAGGCGCTAAAAAATGAAAGTGATACTAAACGTATATTTTATTTTCGTACTATTCTTTGAAATAAATTCTTTTGCACAGAAGGCAAACTGAATAAATACCCCGAACCTGTTGGTGGGATTGAAGAAATGATTAAAAATGTTTTTTATCCTGTTTCAGCTAAAGAATCCGGAATCGAAGGGAAAGTTTTTGTAAGAGTGATTATTGATGAAACTGGAAATGTAACAGAAACATCAATCCTAAAAAGTGTTAGCGATGATTGCGATAAAGCCGCAATGGATGCAATTAAGAAAACTAAATTCACTCCCGGAATTAAAGACAACAAACCGGTAAAAGCAGAAGTAACAATTCCTGTTATGTTTAAGCTATCTTAAATGCAAATGGAACACGGATTGAACAGATTTAAATCCGTTAGAATCTGTCCTATCTGTTTGATCCGTGTCCTATTGTTCTGATTAATTTTCCATTTGTATCGATCAACAAAATAATTCTAACTTTGCATTACAATTATTGATCATTACAGGGAGTTGAAATGAGAAGATTAGAACCGTTGTTTGCTTGGCTTATAATCGTTTCATTCGTTTTGTTTTCGTGTGATAGGAATGATAAAACTCAAAATGCAAATTCATTTAAAATAATTGGAAATGTAAAAAACATACCTGATAGTTCAATTGTAATCATACAAGCAAACAATATCAATTTAGATTCAGCATTAGTCTTGAATGAAAAATTTGAATTGACAGGAAAGATAGATGAACCTGCAAAGGCTTTTCTTTTTATACCATCTACAAATGATTATAAATTCTTCTGGATTGAAAACGCTGAAATAATATTTAATGCAGAGGCAGGCAAATTCTTTAATGCACAAATAACAGGCTCACCATTGCAAAATGAAAGCGATAGTCTTCTTGCAAGGGTTACTTCTTTAAGTAAAACTCAGGACAGTTTACTAAACTTATTATCAACAGATCCTGCTAAGGTTGATAAAGATTCTATACTTAAAGAAGTAGATGATTTTGAAAAAGCAGAGAAGCATGAAGAGTATTTAGTTGTAAAAAATGATCCATCTTCTCTGATTGCTATGAACACACTCGATGTTTACAAAACAAGCTGGGGTAAAGAAAAGGTTGAACCACTATATGATGCTTTTACTGATAAAATTAAAAATTCAAGTTACGGAAGCGCAGTAAAACATTATTTAGAAACACTACTGTCCGGTTGTTCGAACAGGAAGTAGCCGTAAGTTATTTAAATATAATATGTTATTGAATATTTTCATTTTTATCGATTTGAAATTAAAATTGTCGCAACAAATTAAAATATTGGAGCGA